>NZ_LT630450.1:2422500-2767500 GCF_900116045.1 Desulfovibrio piger | reverse complement strand
GCCGCTGCGCTCCAGCACCGGGCCCGAGGTGCAGACCAGGTTGACGCCCAGTTCGGCGGCCATGATCTGGGCCAGGGTCGTCTTGCCCAGGCCGGGGTTGCCGTAAAAGAGCGTATGGTCCAGCGCGCCGCCGCGTTCACGGGCAGCGCCCAGATACACGCGCAGATTGGCACGCAGCTCTTCCTGGCCGATGAAGTCATCCAGGCTGCGGGGCCGCACGCTCTCTTCCAGCGCGGCGGTGCTCAGGCCGGGGTCTTCCGTACCGGCCGCGGGTACGGACGGCCGCGCTTCCGCGGGAGCGTCCCAGGCGTCATTGCCGAAAAAACGGGCCGCTGGGGAAGGAGAGGTTTTCTGTGCCATGATGTCTGCCGGTCAGAAGGATCCGCCCCCGTGCGGGCCGGAGGCCGCGCGGGGAACATACGAAAAAGAAGGCGGCGGCCTACAGACGACCGCGCGCCAGCGCCTTGAGCGCCGCCCGCAAGGCGCCGGTGACGTCAAGGTCGGGCTCCTGCAGCAGGATGTTCTTGACCACAGGAGCGCATTCGTCCTCAGAATAGCCAAGATTGGCCAAACCATCAAGCACGTCCCGGAACACGGAGCCCGGACGGCCGTTGGCCGCCAGCACCGCCGCCTGCGGCACGTCCTCCACCTTGAGCTTGTACTTGAGCTCCAGAAAGACATGCTGGGCCGTCTTCTTGCCGATGCCGCTCACCCGGGTGAGGGCATCCACATCCTCTTCCAGCACGATGCGGCGCAGGTCGTCGGGCCGGTACAGGGAAAGGATGGCCAGCGCCGTGCGCGCGCCCACCTTGGAGATGGTCAGCAGCACCTCGAAGACCTGCCGTTCCTCGAAGGTGGCAAAGCCGAACAGCTGCTGGGCATCCTCTCGCACCACCAGGCTGGTATACAGGGCCACGCTCTCCCCGCGTCCGGGCAGGGAAGCCAGGGTGTGGGCGGGCAGGTCCACCTCGTAGCCCACGCCGCCGCGCGTGACCACGATGCAGGAGGTGCCCCAGGTCTCGGCCAGCAGGCCTTCAAGATAGGCGATCATGGATGCTCCTTGATGTCATCGGGAAAAGGGGATGCGGAGACGCCGGGCCTCACAGCACCAGCAGGAGGGCCCCGGCCGTGATCAGGATGCCCCCGGCCACGGTTTTGGGATCACAGGGCTCGCCCAGGACGAGCACCCCCAGCAGCATGGCCAGAGGCACGCTGAGCTTGTCCAGCGGCGCGACCCTGGAGACGTCCCCCAGCTGCAGGGCCTTGAAGTAGCACAGCCACGACAGGCCCGTGGCCACGGCGGAAAGGAACAGGAAGAGCCAGGTATGCCCGCCGATCTGGCGCACCTCGCGCCAGGTACCGGCATACAGGCTCATGCCCCAGGTGAGGAGCAGGATGAAGCCCACCCGGATGGCCGTGGCCAGCCCGGAATCCACATCCCGGACACCCAGTTTGGAAAAAATGGCCGTCAGGGCCGCGAACACGGCCGCCAGCAAAGCATAGACCTGCCACATGGCACTGTCCTCCTCCCGTCCGCCGGGATGTCCCGGCCCTCGGGGCCTCCGGGAACAGCCGCAAAAGCCGTCATGCTGTGGCCCCTCTGTCCGGCGCCCCTGCTCTCCTTGTGGGCAGGCCGCTTCTTCCCGCCTGAGGATGTCAGCCTGCGTCCGCAAGGCCATGTCATGCCCGGACGCGCTCACGTCACGCAGCAGCCCGGCAGGGCCTGCGCCGCCTGCCCCAGGGATGGACGCCAGACACGGCAGCCCCGCAAGAGGAGGCTGCCCGTATCATTTTGTATCAATATACAGGGCAAGGCCTGCTTGCTGCCTCTGCCAGCTCACCCCGCAGGCCACCAAGCCCTGCCCTAGCCGCCGATGGAGACCATCTTGCTGCTGGCCACGGCGCCTCCCTGCCGGGCCGCCAGCAGATCCGCGCCCACGGGCTTGCTCTTGCAGGCCCGGGCGATGACCCGGGCGATATGCTCGTCCGTGATCCTGGGATGCCGCAGCAGGGGCCGCAACGGATACTCCCTGTCGGCGAACAGGCAGGTGCGCAGATGCCCGTCGCTGGTCAGGCGCAGGCGGTTGCAGGACAGGCAGAAATGGTTGGTCAGGGGCGTGATGAAGCCCATGCGCCCCTTGCCGCCTTCCAGGGCGAACATGCGGGCCGGGCCGCGCTGGCCCTCGTTGGCATCGCCCAACGGCATCAGGCGGGCGTGCCGTTCCACGGCGGCGCGGATTTCGCCGGCGGGCCAGAAATTCTCGGGGCTCCACAGGGTATCGCTGCCCATGGGCATGAACTCGATGAAGCGCACGTCCACGGGCAGGGTCATGGCCGCGTGGACGAAATCGGCCATCTGGCCGTCGTTGATGCCGCGCAGGCCCACGGCGTTGATCTTGACCCGGATGCCCGCGGCCAGCATGGCGTCCAGGGCCCGCAGCACGTCCGGCAGCATGTCGCGGCCGGTCACGCGGGCAAAGGTCTCGCGGTCGAAGCTGTCCAGCGACAGGTTCACGGCGCTGATGCGGATGCGTTGCAGCAGGGGGATGTGCTCCTCCAGCAGGGTGCCGTTGGTGGTGATGCGGATATCCAGATCGTCGAAGCGCTGCCGCAAGCGCAGGAGGAAGTCATCACAGCCCTTGCGCGCAAAGGGCTCCCCGCCGGTCAGGCGCACCTTGCCCACGCCCATGCCGCGCACGATCCGCACCAGACGGAGCATCTCCTCATAGCGCAGCACCTTCTCGTGCGGGATGCACTGGTGCCGGGCATTGCTGTGACAATACAGACAGCGCAGGTTGCAGCGGTCCGTCAGTGACAGGCGCAGGTAACGCACCGTGCGGCCGTGGTCGTCATGCAGGGCAAGGATGCTCATCGTCCCTCCGGGGGCCTCCTGTTGCCAAGAAGCAAAAATGGTTTTACACATGCAGCCATGAAGACACTCTTACGCAATCAGCGTGTCCGGCGCCTGCCGGCCGTCATCGCCCTGTGCGCCTCTCTGGCCCTGCCGCTGCCCGCTCTGGCCTGGGACGGCTTTGATGCGGATTCCGCCGACCTGGTGGAGATCATCCCCGATGCCCTGCCCAACAAGGGCGACACCGTGGACGTGCGCAACTACAGCAATGACGAGACGACCACCTGTCTGGTGGTCTCCGTCACCCGCAACAGCCGCACCGTGGAGATCGTGGTCCGCACGCCCGACGGCCAGGCCCATACCCTCGTCATGGAAGGCCGCTAGCCGTCGCTGCCGGACGCGCCGGAACCCCGGGGCCCCGGCGCGACCGGATCATGCCTATTCGCCGGCGCCCCGCTCATAGCCGGGCAGCACCACGCTGGCGGCCTCGCTCTTGCCCTGTCCCTTGGGACAGTTGGACTGCAGATGGCAGATCTCGCAGCCGCCCTTGAAGGGATAATGGGTCACCAGGGCAAAACGGCGGTTCAGGGTGGGGGCATCCTCACGATATTCCAGGCCCAGACCGGACAGGGCCTCACGCAGGGCCTCGGTGGGACGCGGCGCGGGCGCACAGCCGGCATCCTCCACCTGGGGCAGCACTTCCTGCACGGCGGACATGCACATGTACTGGGCCAGGTTGTTGTCCTGCCAGCCGTCCGAAGGGGATTTTTCCCAGGCGGCGTCCACCTGCCGCTCCACGCTTTCAGGCAGCCAGACGGCCAGATAGGAGATCTTGGCTGTCTTGATCTCGCAGACCCTGAGTTGCGGCATCCACTCTTCCCACAGCTTGCACAGCCGTTCCAGCGTCGCGCCGCCCAGGCGCGATTCCTGGCTCAGGGTCATGAAGCCTTCCATATCGAAATAGGGACGGATCTCGTGTTCCGTAACGGTAATCTCACTCACAGTCTCTCCTTGCGGGCATCAGGATGAGCCCTTCTTTACCCTGCTATTGTAACCAAGGAAAAGCGACCGTCAAGCCCGCGCATCCTTTCACATGCGCCGGGACCGCCGGGCTTTACTATTGCGGCCGTCTTCTTTACCATCCCCCATATTTTTTCAAGGAGGCTGCATGAGCAACCAACCCGAGCTTCCCAAGAAGATCCGCTACAAGTACGTCATGGACGACAGCGTGCGCATGAGCACCGCCCACGGCGTCTGGGGCGGCATCAATCCCCAGGGAGAGATCGAACTCAATTTCTATGAGGAAAGCGACTCCCTGCCCCAGTGGTCCGAATGCCTGGTGGCCCCCGACGGCTCGCTGGGCCCCGAGATGATGGACGAGGAGAACCTGGAAGTGCGCGAGGTGGTGCGCCGCATCAATACCCGCGTGCTGCTCAACTACAACACGGCCCGCGCCGTGCTGGAATGGCTGGAAGACCGCGTCGCCGCCCTGGAGATGGACGAAAGCGGCATGACCGTCTACCCCCGCAACATCACCGGCCCCGAACAGTAGAAGACATGATCGACAACAGCTTCCACATCATCACCTTCGGCTGCCAGATGAACGTGCACGACTCGCAGTGGCTGGCCCGCGCCCTGGAGGCGCGCGGCTTTTGCGAGGCGCCTCTGGAAGAGGCCCGCGTGGTGGTGGTCAATACCTGTTCCGTGCGCGAAAAGCCCGAACAGAAAGTCATGAGCACCCTGGGCCGCATCCGGCAGGTCACCGGCAACTCGCCGCGCGTGCTGGTGGCCGTCACCGGCTGCGTGGCCCAGCAGCTGGGCGAGAAACTCTTCAGCCGCCAGGTGCGTCTGGTGGCGGGCAGCGACGGCATCAGCGGCACGCCCCAGGCCATCGAACGCCTGCTGGACGAGCCCGCCCTGCGCCTTTCCCTGCTGGACTTCACCAGCCATTATGTGGAGCGCGAACCCGGCGCCGATACGCCTTCCGCGCCCGTGGGCTTCGTGAACATCATGCAGGGCTGCGACAATTTCTGCGCCTACTGCATCGTGCCCTACACCCGCGGCCGCCAGAAGTCCCGCCTGACCCCGGCCATCCTCGACGAGTGCCGGCACCTGCTGGACCGCGGCGCGCGCGAGATCACCCTGCTGGGGCAGAACGTCAACGCCTTCGGCCGTGATGCGCACGGCGACGGCGTCAGCTTTGCCGCCCTGCTGGAAAAGGTGGCCGCCCTGCCCGGCCTGAAGCGCCTGCGCTACGTGACGCCCCATCCCAAGGACATGGGCCCCGAAGACGTGGCGGCCTTCGCGGACATCCCACAGCTCTGCCCGCGCCTGCACCTGCCCCTCCAGGCCGGTTCCGACGCCGTGCTCAAGCGCATGGGCCGCAAGTACGACAGCGCCCGCTATCTGGATCTGGTGGCCGGCCTGCGTGACGCCCGCCCGGACATCGCCCTGTCCACGGACCTCATCGTGGGCTTCCCCGGCGAGACCGAGGAAGATTTCGCCGCCACGCTGGAGCTGATGCGCGCCAGCGACTTCATGTCCAGCTTCTCCTTCTGCTATTCGGACCGCCCCGGCACCCGGGCCAGCCGCTTTCTGGACAAGATCGCCCCCGACGTGCAGCAGGATCGCCTGCTGCGCCTGCAGGCCCTGCAGGAGGCGCTTTCCCAGCGCTGGCTCGACGCCCGCGTGGGCCAGGAGTGCGAAGTGCTGCTGGAAAACGCCAGCCGCCGCGAGGCCACCACTGACGACAGCCTGCAAAGCTGGCAAGGCCGCGACGCTTACGGCGCCCTGGTGCACGTGCCCCTGCCCGCCGGCGACCATACCGGCCGCCTGGTCAGCGCCCGCATCGTGGAAGCCAAGAAGCACAGCCTGGTGGCCGAAGCCACGGGACAGCCATGGTAGAGATGCACGTGGAGGGCCTGAGCCTCGACCCGCAGACACGGAAACCCATCGTCATCCTGCGGCAGAACGACGGCAAGGGCCTGCTCCCGCTCTGGATCGGCGCCATGGAGGCCATGACCATCTCGCTGGTGCTCAACGGCGAGGAACTGCCCCGCCCCCTGGCCCACGACCTGCTGCTCATGGTGGCCAGGGCCCTCAACGGCACGCTCACCGGCGTGGACATCGTGGATTACAGGGACGACATCTACTACGCCGTGCTCCTGCTGCGCGGCCCCGCAGGGCTCATCAGCGTGGACTGCCGCCCCTCGGACGGCATCGCCCTGGCCCTGCGCGCCTCGGTGCCCATCCGCGTCAAGGCCGACGTCTTTGAAAAGGCCGCCCGCGAACAGGAGCCCGGCAGCATCCATCCCGCCACCCGGCACCAGGCCGGTTCCGATGCCGCCACCGACATGGCCCGCAGCGCCGACGCCCGCAAGGAAGCCGACACCCTGGCCGCCCTGCTGGCCAAAGGCGCCGTGCCCGAAGACCTGGGCGAGGCCGCCGGGCCGGAACGGCTGCGCGAGCTGTTGCGGGCCCTGGAGCCCGTATCGCGGAACAAGATGTAGCGAGCATCTGTCCGAAAGGCCTCTGCTACAAAAGATCAGAGCTCTCGGTGCATGAGGGCATCAGCCCGCCATCCTGCACACATATGCAAAACAGCCCAAACCGTCTCGGTTTCGGGCTGTTTTTTTGGACACGTCCAGGGGATGCCTCCGCCCCCTGTCATCAGGCCTGCTGCAACTTGGCGTGGGCCATGGACATGAAGAGCTTGATGCGGTTGAGCTGGTTGGCCTCGCTGCTGCCGGGGTCATAGTCCACGGCCATGAGGTTGGCCGCGGGCCGCAGGCGCTTGAGTTCCTTCATGACGCCCTTGCCGGTGATGTGGTTGGGCAGGCAGCCGAAGGGTTGCAGGCAGAGCACGTTGGTGGCGCCGTTGTCGATGAGCTCCAGCATCTCGGCGGTCAGCAGCCAGCCCTCACCGGCCTGGTTGCCGCGCGAGATGATGCCCTTGACGCTGTGCGACAGGTGCCGGATGCGGGACACGGGCATGAAGATGCTGCCTTCCAGAGCCTTGCGCATGGAGGAGCGCAGCATCTCCACCCGCACGATGAACAGCCAGCTGCCCAGCGCGGGCAGGATGCGTCCGCCCAGCCGCTGCCAGCGGTACATGGGATCCATGAAGCAGTAGAGGAAAAAGTCCATGATGTCGGTGAGCACGGGCTCGCCGCCTTCGTCCATGATGTGCCGGGCCACATGGTTGTTGGCATCGGGGTGGTACTTGAGCAGGATCTCGCCCACGATGCCCACCTTGGGCCGCACCACGCCGTCACGCGGGATCTTGGTGAAGTCCTCCACGATGCGGCGCATGTCCTTGCGGAAGGCGCGGGTATCGCCCCTGCCCACAACCTCGCGGGCGCGCTGCGTCCAGCGTTCCAGCAGGGCGTCGGTATCGCCCTTGTGCAGCTCGTTGGCCCGGCAGGACATGGAGACGCGCTGCAGCATGTCGCCGTACAGGCAGCTCAGGATCATGCGGTGCAGCATGCTGCCCGACATCCTGAAGCCCGGCTGCTTGTTGAGGGAGCCGCTGCTCAGGGTCAGGATGGGCACCTGCGGGAAGCCCGCCTCCTGCAGGGCCTTGCGCAGCAGGGCCGGATAATTGCTGGCGCGGCAGGGGCCGCAGGTCTGGGCCAGCATCAGGGCCGTGCGCTGCGGGTCGCACCGGCCGTTGAACAGCGCGTCCAGCATCTGGCCGATGACCACGATGGCCGGATAGCAGGCATCGTTATGGACGTAGTTCAGGCCCAGCTCGATGGCCCGGCGGCTGACCACGGGCAGCACCTGCAGGCGGTAGCCCGCGCTGTTGACCGCCGCCTCCATGATGGAGAAGTGCAGCGGTGCCATCTGCGGGGCCACGATGGTGTGGGTCTCGCGCATGGCTGCGGTGAAATACGGGCTTTCCGGGCGCGGGGAACAGCGGAACTCCGGCGCCCTGCTCTCGCGGCGTTCCCGCACAGCGGCCAGCAGCGAACGGATACGGATGCGGGCCGCCCCCAGCGACGCGCCCTCGTCTATCTTGATGAGCGTATGCAGACGGCCGTGATGGGTCAGCAGTTCCGCCACCTGGTCGCTGGTCACGGCATCGAGGCCGCAGCCGAAGGACGTGAGCTGCACCAGCTCCAGCAGGGGGCGGTCGCAGACCAGGGCCGCGGCCCGGTACAGGCGGGAATGGTAGCTCCACTGGTCCACCACGCGCAAAGGATCGCGCAGCACGCCCAGATGGGCCACGCTGTCCTCGCTGAGCACGGCCGCGCCCAGCGAGGCGATGTAGTCCGGCAGGCCGTGATGCACGGCCGGGTCCGCATGGTAGGGACGGCCGCAAAGCACGATGCCCAGCCCCTTGTCACGCTCCACCTGGGCCAGGATGCGCTCGCCCTCGGCCCGCAGTTCGGCGCGGTAGGCCTCCTGCTCGGCGCGGGCGGCATGGGCCGCCTCCCACAGTTCCAGCTTGGGCAGGCCCAGCACCTCGTGCAGGCGGTCCACCAAGGTATCCAGATGTTCCAGCGAGACGAAGGGCGTATACAAATGGGCGCCCAGCTCCCGCACCTCGTCGGTGTTCAGGCGGATGACCTCGGGATAGCCGGAGACCACGGGACAGTTGTAGCCCCGCACCGAGGTATCCTGCCCTTCACGCGGCAGGCAGGGGAAGAAGATCTCCCGCACGCCCTGGCGCAGCAGGGCCGTCACATGGCCGTGAGCCAGCTTGGCGGGATAGCAGACCGTCTGGGACGGCATGGACGAAAGGCCCAGGTCGTACAGTTCCTTGCCCGATGCCGGAGAAAGCTCCACCCTGTAGCCCAGCCGGGTGAAAAAGGTGAACCAGAAGGGATAGTGCTCATAGATGTTGAGCACACGGGGGATGCCCATGCGGCCGCGGGGGGCCTGCTCCGGCTCCAGCGGCCGGTAGCGGAACAGGCGCCGGGCCTTCCAGGCGTAGATATTGGGCATGACCGGGACATCGTCCTGCGCCTGGCCCATGCCGCCGCGTTCGCAGCGGTTGCCGGACACGAAGCGGTGCCCGTTGGAG
Source organism: Desulfovibrio piger (assembly GCF_900116045.1). Lineage (NCBI taxonomy): Bacteria > Pseudomonadati > Thermodesulfobacteriota > Desulfovibrionia > Desulfovibrionales > Desulfovibrionaceae > Desulfovibrio > Desulfovibrio piger. The sequence goes on along the minus strand of NZ_LT630450.1, from coordinate 2,758,621 downwards.
AAGCGGTGCACCTTGAGCAGGCAATGGTTGCCGCAGCCACGGCAGCGCACGGATCTGGTCGTGATCTCCAGCGAGCGCAGCCCGGCGGAACTCAGGGGCGTGCGCTCCTCCTGCCCGGCGCAGCAGCGCAGGGCCAGCAGGGCCGCGCCGTACGCGCCCATGAGCCCGGCGATGTCGGGGCGGCTGACCTCGCGTTGCAGCAGGTTTTCCATGACGCGCAACAGGGCATCGTTCATGAAGGAGCCGCCCTGCACCAGCACGCGTTCGCCCAGCTCGTCGGGCGTGCGCAGGCGCAGCACCTTGTACAGGGCATTGCGGATGACGGCATAGCAGAGCCCGGCCGCGATGTCGCCGATGGAGGCGCCTTCCTTCTGGGCCTGCTTGACCTTGGAATTCATGAACACCGTGCAGCGCGAGCCCAGATCCACGGGATGGCGGGCAAAGAGCGCGGCCTGCACGAAGTCTTCCATGCTCAGGTTCAGGCTCTGGGCAAAGGTCTCCAGAAAGGCCCCGCAGCCGGCGGAACAGGCTTCGTTGAGGGTCACGCCCGCGATGCAGCCCTGCCGGACCTTGAGGCATTTCATGTCCTGGCCGCCGATGTCGATGACATAGGTGGCGTCCGGCACCAGGCGGCAGGCCGCCTTGAGGTGGGCCACGGTCTCCACTTCGGAAATGACGGAGCCCAGGGCCGCCCGGGCGTAATCGGCGCCGTAGCCCGTGGCCGCGCTGGCCTGTATCCAGGCCCCGGCGGGCAGGCGGTCCACCAGACCGGCCGCATAGGGCAGCAGCCCGGCCAGCGGGTCGCCCTGGTTGCGCTGGTACCAGGTGTCCAGCACCGCGCCGTTGATGTCCACCAGCACGGCCTTGACCGTGGTGGAGCCCAGGTCCACGCCCAGATAGAGCGGGCCCGAGGCCTCGTCCAGCCGGCCGCGCGGCGCGGCATCCCGGCGGTGACGGTCGAGGAAGGCATGATATTCGTCTTCGGAATCGAACAGGGGCGGCAGGCTGGCGCTGATCTCGCCCTCGAAGGTGCGGGTGCGGGCCCGTTCGGCCAGTTCGGCCACGCTCACGGGCGCGGAAGCCACGGGCCGCCCCATGCCGGGGATGTCCACCAGGCTCAGGGCCGTACCGCGCGCCACCACATACTGGGCATCGGGCACGTCCACCACGTCTTCGGGGGCCATGTGCAGGGTCTCCACGAAACGGGCCTTGAGCTGGGGCAGGAAGTGCAGGGGCCCGCCCAGAAAGGCGACCTTGCCGCGGATGGGATGGCCGCAGGCCAGGCCGCCGATGGTCTGTTCCACCACGGCTTGGAAGATGGAGGCCGCCAGATCCTCGCGGGGCGCGCCCTCGTTGAGCAGGGGCACCACGTCGGTCTTGGCGAAGACGCCGCAGCGGGACGCGATGGGATAGATGGTGGTGTGGCGCGCGGCCAGGGCATCGAGACCGGCCGCATCGGTATCCAGCAGACTGGCCATCTGGTCGATGAAGGCCCCGGTACCGCCGGCACAGGCCTCGTTCATGCGCAGATTGTCCGAACCGTCAGAAAAATAAAGGATCTTGGCGTCCTCGCCGCCCAGCTCCACGGCCACGTCGGTCTGCGGTGCCAGGACGGCGATGGCCCGCGACGTGGCCAGCACCTCCTGCACGAAGGGCAGCTCCAGGGCCTGCGCCAGCCGCAGGGCCGCGGAACCCGTCATGGCCGGGCGCACCACCAGACCGGGCCGCCGTTCGGCCAGGTCTTCCAGCAGGGTGCGCAAGGTCGCGCGCACCGCCGCGCCATGACGTTCATAACGGGCTTCCAGCAGCGTGCCCCGCGCATCCACCAGAGCCAGCTTGACCGTGGTGGAGCCTGCGTCGAGCCCGAGATACAAAGCTTCTTCCATTACCTGATTCCCCCGCTTCAGCCGGATAGATCTCGTATGTCGTATGTCGTCGGATTCAGTCCCGGGCGGCATCTGCTGCCGGCCGGGCGCGCCACTTGGCCGCGGCGTCGTCCAGCCCGGCGAAGATGAAGTCCTTGATCATCTGGTCAAGGGCCGCGTTCCTTTCCGCCAGGTTCGGGAAAAGACTGTTGGCAAAGCCCGGATCAAGCATGATGAGCATCATGCAGGTCCCCATGGTGCTGGCGATGCAGCAGTCCAGCTGGGACGCCTCCTGCGGGATGCCGGTGATCTCGCTCAACAGGCCGCGCAGCAGCCGCGCCTTGGGATGGACCTTTTCCTGCAGGAAAGGATCCAGAAAGCCCGCCGGCGAAAAAAATTCCCGTGCCAGCACCCGCACATGCCAGCTGCGCGGCCCGTGCAGATGGGCCAGCAGCTCGTCCAGCGTGCGCGACAGTTTCTCGCGCGCCGTCCCCTCCGCCAGCATCTGGCGCAGGTGCTCCAGGGTGAACAGGCGGTCATGGGCCTCGGCCAGCACGGCCGCGTACAGGCCCTCACGACTGCCAAAATGATAGTTGACCGCCGCCATGTTCACATGCGCCCTTTCACAGACCTGTTTGCTGGTCATGTTGGCATAGCCGCACTCGGCCGCCAGCTGTCCCGCCGCTTCCAGTATCCGGGACCGGGTCAGATCCCCGTCACCACGCTTGCCGCGCTCGTGCCCCCCGTGGGAAAGACTGCCCATCGCCGCCTCATAGTGCTGAAGTTCTACCATCAAAATCAAGAATACTTCCTGCCATGCCCGGGAAACATTAACGAATTAAAATTCAAATTTCAATTATTTTTCTTGTGCCCGTCCCGGCACGCCCCGGGCCGCAGCGGCCCCCCAAAAACAGCGGCCCCGGGCATCCGCACCGTCCGCGCCTGCCCCGCATCAGCGCTGGATACGCCGCCGTACCGCTCCGGCATCCAGACCGTGCAGATGATGCACGCGTGCCAGATAACACAGGGCGCCGAAGCCCAGGGCCGCGATATAGGCTATCCAGAAGCCCGCGGCACCCAGGGCCGGGACCACCAGATCCGTGCGGGCCAGCGTGAAGCCCAGGGGCAGGCCGATGACCCAGTAAGAGGCGAAGCAGACCAGGGAGATGGTCCTTGTATCATTGTAGGCACGCAGGATGCCGATGCTGATGGTCTGCAGGGCGTCCACCAGCTGATAGCAGGAGCCGAGCAGCAGCAGGCCCGTGGCCAGGGCGGTCACGGCGGGGTCATCGTTGTAGATGTGCACGATCTGCTCGCGGAACAGGGCCGTGCAGGCGGCGATGACCAGCGACGAGGCGGCCCCCATGCACAGGGCCGTGCGGGCCGAAAGGCGCGCCCGCCCCAGCCGCCCGGCCCCCACGCTCTGCCCCACCCGGATGGCCGCCGTGATGTTCAGCGACAGGGGCAGCATGAAGACCAGCCCGGCAAAGTTCATGGCGATCTGGTGCCCGGCCACCACCACCTTGCCCAGCGGCGCCAGCAGCAGGGCCGTGACCGCGAACAGCGAGACCTCGAAGAACACGGCCAGCGCGCCGGGCAGGCCGATGCGCAGGATGCGCCAGATCAGCGGGACGTCGAAGCGGCAGGGCACCGGTTCCGGGGTGTAGGGGGCGGCCAGGGGGCTGGCATCGTCCCGGGCGCGGGCCTCACAGCCGCAGGACCGGGCCGTGCGCGGCAGCAGCAGGGGCAGGAACAGGGGATGCAGGTCCCGGTACTGGGCATCCCGGCGCACATAATAGATCATGCAGACGGCCATGAACCAGTAACACAGGGCCGTGGCCACGCCGCAGCCCACGGCCCCCAGCCGGGGCAGGCCCAGCTTGCCGTAGATGAGCACATAGTTGCAGGGCACGTTGAGCGCCAGGCCCAGGATGCCGATGATCATGGCCGGGCGCGTGCGGGCATAGCCTTCCAGGAAGCTGCGCACGTTGACGAACAGCATGAAGCCCGGCAGGCCCCAGAGCATGGCGCGCAGGTAGCCGCCGCCCAGGCGGGAGAGCTCCTCGTCCAGCCCGAAGGACTGCAAATGCCAGGAGATGACGTAAAAGACGGTCATCAGGATGGCGCTGATGCCCAGGGTGAGCCAGATGCCCTGCCGCAGCAGGTGCGGGGTGCGCGGGCGCTGTCCGCCGCCCACCAGATGGGCACTCATGGCCGGCAGGGAAAGCAGGCAGCCGATGCCCAGCAGGGAAAGGGGGTTCCAGATGGAACCGGCCACGGCCACGGCGGCCATGTCCGCCGTGCTGGCCTGACCGGTCATGGCCGTGTCCACGAAGTTCATGCCCATCTGGGACATCTGGGCCACAAATACAGGGAGGCCCAGAGCCACAAAGCGCCGGGCCTCGGACAACGAAAAGAACGGGTTCTGCATGGTCTCCCATCCGCAGCCGGAACGATCCGGTGACAAGACAAGCCCTCATGCCGGGCCGGAGGCAGGCGGGGCAGCCTGCCGGCACAGCCGTGGCAGGGTACGGTCCGCGCTCCTCCTATACCTGCTCCCCCCCTGAATGACAAGCCCGCGCCCTATCGGGGAAAGACGTTCCCGGACAAGCGGCGGGGCCCCTCCGCCGACTGTCCGCAACGCCCCTGCCCTGCAGGGACAAAACGTCATCCGTCACGGCAGGCATGTCCGTGAAGATGGGGCCTTCAGCCACGCAAAAAGGGAGGCCCTGCCATGCCTCCCCTTCCCCGCGCGCATCCGGCAAAGGCCGCCCGGGGCCTCCGGTCAGCGGCGGATGCGCTGCCGCACGGCCGCCGCATCCAGACGGTGCAGACGGCCCGTGCGCAAACGGTACAGGACGAAGCTCACCCACAGGGCCAGGCCGTAGCCCGTCCAGAAGCCGGGGGCGCCCAGGGCGGGCACCAGCCAGTCCGTACGGGCCAGGGCCCAGCCCGTGCCCAGCCCCACGATCCAGTAGGAGAACAGGCAGACGCCCAGGATGTAGCGGGTATCGTTGTAGGCGCGCAGCACACCGATGCTCACCGTCTGCAACGATTCCGGTATCTGGTTGACGGCGGCGAAGGCCAGCAGGAGCACGGCCAGCTCCAGCACGGCGGGGTCCGCGTTGTAGATCCGGGCGATCTGCGGCCGCAGGCACAGGGTGGCCGTCATGGTCAGCAGGGCCAGGCCCAGCCCCAGGCACAGGGCCGTGCGGGCCGAAAGGCGGGCCCGTTCCAGACGGCCGGCCCCCAGGTTCTGCCCCACCCGGATGGCCACGGTGATGTTCAGCGACAGGGGCAGCATGTAGACGATGCTGGAAAAGTTCATGGCGATCTGGTGCCCGGCCACCACCACCTTGCCCAACGGCGCCAGCAGCAGGGCCGTGACCGCGAACAGCGAAGCCTCGAAGCAGGCGGCCAGCGCGCCGGGCAGGCCGATGCGGAAGATGCGCCGGACCAGCGGCCAGTCAACCCGCCGGGCACCGCCGCCCTCCCCGGCCGCACGCGGCAGCAGCAGGGGCAGGAACAGCGGCCCCAGCCTGCGGCAGCGCGCCTCGCGCCGGGCATACAGGGCCAGGGTCAGGCCCATGAACCAGTAGCACAGGGCCGTGGCCACACCGCAGCCCACGGCCCCCAGCCGGGGCAGGCCCAGCTTGCCGTAGATGAGCACATAATTGCAGGGCACGTTGAGCGCCAGCCCCAGCAGGCCCACCAGCATGGCCGGACGCGTGCGGGCATAGCCTTCCAGGAAGCCGCGCACATTGACGAACAGCATCATGCCCGGCAGGCCGAAGAGCATGGCCCGCAGATACCCGGCCGCCAGCGGCGCCAGCTCGGCATCCAGGCCGAACAGCTCCAGATGGAGGGAAAGGAAGGCGAACACGCCCATCAGCACCAGCGAGAGCAGGCCCGAGAGCCAGAGGCCCTGCCGCAGCAGATGCGGGGTGCGCCGCTGCTCGCCGCCGCCCACCAGATGGGCCATCATGGCGGGCAGGGACAGAAGACAGCCCATGCCCAGCAGGGAAACAGGCACCCAGATGGAGCCCGAGACGGCCACGGCGGCCATGTCCGCCGTACTGGCCCGGCCGGTCATGGCCGTGTCCACGAAGTTCATGCCCATCTGGGCGATCTGCGTCACCAGTACGGGCAGGCCCAGCGCCAGGAAGCGGCGGGCCTCACTGAGGGAAAAGAATCTGTTCCTGGTCATCATGTTCCGCGGAAAAGGCAACAACAGGGCCGCCCCCTGCGGGGCGGCCCTGAAAAGGCCCCGGCGGCATGCCGCACGAGGCCCGGACAGGTACAGCAAGGCATGGGGCCTGACGCGGCCTGCCCTACAGGAAGAGCCCCGCCTCGGGCAGGCGCAGGCCCTGCATCCTGGCCGCGGTCTCCACCAGACGGGCGATGGCCTGACGGCCCGTATCGCCCAGATCACGGCTGTATTCGGTGACGAAGGTCCTGATGTGGGCCGAGGTCACGCTCTCGGCCAGCTCCTGCGCGTGTTCGCGGATGAAGTCCGCCGAGGCGCGCGGGTTGGCATTGGCATAATCCACGCTGGCTGTGATGGCCGCCTCGATGGCGCGGGCCAGCTCCACGGGCACGTCGCGCCGCACGGCGATGGCGCCCAGCGGCAGGGGCGCATGATAGGTGGCCTCCCACCACTGCCCCAGGTCCAGCAGCTTCACCAGGCCGCGCTCGGCATAGGTGAAACGGCCCTCGTGGATGATGACGCCCATGTCCGCCTCACCGTCCAGCACCGCGTCCATGACATCGCTGAAGAGCATCTCCTCACGCGGGCCCTGGAAGCCGCCGTGCAGGGTCAGCAGCAGGTTGGCCGTGGTCATGAGGCCCGGCACGGCCACGCGGGCCGTTTTCCATTTTTCCTCGGGCAGGTCTTCGCGGGCCACCACCAGCGGGCCGCAGCCCCAGCCCAGGGCGGCGCCCGAGGCCATGATGGCGTAATCGTCCATGATGTAGGGCACCACGCCCAGCGAGAGCTTGGTCACCGGCAGTTTCTTCTGCCGGGCAAGGGCATTGAGTTCCTCCACATCGGCCATGTGCGGCGTGAAATGCGCCGGGGACGGCACCAGCCGGTGCAGCAGCGCATGGAAAATGTAGGTATCATTGGGACAGGGCGAAAGGCCCAGCGTCATGTTCTCCGCCACGGGACACCTCTCTTTGTTTGATCCGGCACAACAGTTTGACAGGCAGCGAGGCTGGAACATATATTGCGCTGTTCCGGCCTTCGGCCAATCATCATCTGAGGATACCCATTATGCTGGATGCTTCCTATTACGCAAGCCTCGGGCTTGCCGACGTTCTGGACAAGGTCCTTGCCGGCCAGCGCCTGAGCGCCGAAGACGGCATGGCGCTTTTCGCCTGCCCCGACATCACCGCCGTGGGCGCCCTGGCCCACCATGCGCGTTGCCGCATGCACGGGGACAAGACCTCGTATGTGGTCAACCGCCAAATAAATTATACCAATGTCTGCGTCAACGGCTGCGTGTTCTGCGCCTTCCGCCGCGACAGCGAAGAAGACCAGGGGGCTTTCTGCCTGAGTACCGAAGAAGTGCTGGAGCGCCTGCGCGCCGCTGATGCCACGCCCCTGCATCTGGACGAGCTGCACATCGTGGGCGGCTGCCATCCCACCCGTCCTTTCCAGTGGTTCCTGGACACCCTGCGTGCCGCGCGCGAACTCAATCCCGGCCTGCTCATCAAGGCCTTCACCCCGGTGGAGATCGCCCACTTCGCCAGGATGGAAGGCTGTTCCACCCTCGAAGTGCTGCAGCGCCTCAAGGACGCCGGTCTGGTCATGATGCCCGGCGGCGGCGCCGAGATCTTCGACGAAGACCTGCGCGCCCGTATCTGCCCCCACAAGGCCGGTTCCGCCGAGTGGCTGCGCATCTCCGGCGAGGCCCACAGCCTGGGCATCAAGACCAACTGCACCATGCTCTACGGCCATCTGGAGACCTGTGCCATGCGCGTGGACCATCTCTGCCGCCTGCGCGAACAGCAGGACAAAAGCGGCGGGTTCACCTGCTTCATCCCCCTGCCCTTCCTGACCGAGAACAGCAGGCTCAAGCTGCCTGAGGAAAAGCTCGGCCCCGTGCGCGGTCTCGACCAGCTGCGCACCGTGGCCGTCTCGCGCCTGATGCTGGACAACATCCCCCACATCAAGGCCTACTGGATCATGATGGGCACCAAGCTGGCCCAGACGGCCCTCTGGTACGGCGCCGACGACCTGGACGGCACCGTGGTGGAAGAGCACATCGGCCATATGGCCGGTGCCGGTTCCGCCCAGGGCCTGACCCTCAAGGAGCTGGAATTCATGATCCGTGAAGCGGGCTTCACGCCCGTGCGGCGCAACGCCATCTTCCATACCGTCCCGACCGAGGAGGCCCGCGCATGAGCGACCAGCAGTTCCGTCCGGCGCACAGCGCCTTTGATGAAAGCCCCGAAGTGAAGGAGGCCGCGGCCCTTTCCCTGGCCGGGAAGCGCCTGGACCGCGCCGCCGCCGAAGCCCTGTATTACGGCGCCTCCCTGCACACGCTGGCCCGGCTGGCCCACGCCATGCGCCTGCGCCTGCATCCCGAGCCCATCGTCACCTATGTGGGCGACCGCAACATCAACTATTCCAACGTCTGCGTCTGCGCCTGCCGCTTCTGCGCCTTCTTCCGCGCGCCCGAATCCGGCGAAGGCTACGTCATCACCCGCGAGGAGATGGCCCGGAAGATCGACGAGACCCTGCGCCTGGGCGGCACCCAGATCCTGCTGCAGGGCGGGCACCATCCCGACCTGCCCCTGGAATGGTACGAAGACCTGCTGCGCTGGATGCGTGCCACCTGGCCCGGCCTGCACATCCATGCCTTCTCCCCGCCGGAGATCTTCTTCTGGTCGCAGAAGTTCGGCCTGAGCGTGGACGAGGTCATCTCCCGCCTCAGGGCCGCCGGTCTGGACTCCATCCCCGGCGGCGGCGCCGAGATCCTCCAGAACGAGGTCCGCGCCCGGGTCTCGCCCAACAAGTGCAGCGCCGACCAGTGGCTCTACGTCATGGAACGCGCCCACAAACAGGGCATGCGCACCACCGCCACCATGATGTTCGGCCATGAGGAAGAGCCCCGCCACCGTCTGGACCACCTCTTCGCCGTGCGCGAGGTGCAGGACAGGACCCACGGCTTCACGGCCTTCATCCCCTGGACCTTCCAGCCTGCCCATACCCGCATCAACGTGACGGCCTCCCTGCCCGCACCCGCCTATCTGCGCCTGCTGGCCGTGTCGCGCCTGGTGCTGGACAATATCGCCAACATCCAGTCCTCCTGGGTGACCATGGGCCCCGAAGTGGCCCAGCTGGCCCTTTTCTACGGTGCCAACGACTTCGGCTCGCTCATGATCGAGGAGAACGTGGTGGCCGCCGCCGGCGTGTCCTACCACCTGACCCGTCACGAGATCCACAAGATCATCCGTGCCGCCGGCTTCACCCCCGTGCAGCGCACCATGAACTACACCCCCGTGGACCCGCAGCCCGAAGACTAGCTGACCATAAAGGGACGAGACGAGGAGGCGGCCCCCCTTTTGTGAACAAAAGGTGCGGCCTCCCCCTCGCGCTCCCCCTCCACGCCAAAAAACTTTGCCCGGGCCTGTCTCATGCAGCAGGCCCGGGCATCGTGTCCGGCATGGGAAACGGGAAAAAACGCGGCCTATCCTGCCGGTCCACCGGCGCGACGGGCGCAGGCATATCCCGCAGGTGCCGGGAGATCCCCGCAGACGGAAAAAGACAGAAAAGCGGACATGACCCTGATGGTCATGTCCGCTTTTTTGATGGCAGCATCGCGTCAGCGGAAGGTCCGCCGCGTACGGCGGGTCTTCCACGCCTGCAACGACGCGACGCTGCCGGGGGCACGGGGAAGGGATCCTTCCGGGCCGTCTGCAAGGACATGCGCCGCTTTCAGCGGAAGACATCCTTGCATGGGCCTGTTTCTGGAAAAGGAGGACAGGGAGGGCCATCGGCCCGCCGGGAGCCACCGGATACCGGCCCTCAGGCCGCACCCGTCACGACGAAGAGGAGGGGCCGTCGCTGCACGGGAGACCCCGGGCACCGGCAGCGGGGCAACGCCCCCCCTGTCCCGCAATCTTTTTTCAGATCTCGCTTTCCGGGATGCCGCAGGCCCGGGCCACGCCCGCACCGTAGGCGGGATCGGCCTTGGCGCAATGGCGGATATGGCGCAGCTTGATCTCGCGGGGCGCATCGCCCAGGGCACGGGCCGTATTGCCGAACAGCTCTTCCTGCTGTTCCGGCGTCATCACGCGGAACAGCTTGCCGGGCTGCTCGAAGTAGTCGGCGTCATCGCAGGGATAGTCCCAGCGGGCCGCGTCGCCGCTGATCTTCAGGGGCGGTTCGCTGAAATCGGGCTGTTCCTGCCAGGCGCCCGTGCTGTTGGGCTCGTAGCTGGTATGGCCGCCGTAGTTGCCGTCCACCCGCATGGCGCCGTCCCGGTGGAAGCTGTGATAGGGACAGCGGGGACGGTTCACCGGGATCATGGTGTGGTTGACCCCCAGGCGGTAGCGCTGGGCATCCCCGTAGGAGAACAGACGGCCCTGCAGCATCTTGTCGGGCGAGACGCCGATGCCGGGCACCAGGTTGGCGGGATTGAAGGCCGCCTGCTCCACCTCGGCGAAGTAGTTCTCGGGATTGCGGTTCAGTTCCAGCACGCCCACTTCCATGAGGGGATAGTCCTTGTGGTACCAGACCTTGGTCAGGTCGAAGGGATGATAGGGCAGCTTTTCGGCGTCTTCCTCGGGCATGATCTGGAAGTACAGGGTCCAGCGGGGGAAGTCGCCCTTTTCGATATGCTCGTACAGATCGCGCTGGTGGCTGTCCCGGTCACGGCCGATGAGCTCCTGCGCCTCGGCATCGGTGAGGTTCCTGATGCCCTGCTGGGTCCTGAAATGGAACTTGACCCAGAAGCGCCTGTTCTCCGCATTGATGAGGCTGTAGGTGTGGCTGCCGAAACCGTGCATGTGCCGGTACGAGGCCGGGATGCCGCGATCGCTCATGACCACGGTGATCTGGTGCAGGGCCTCGGGCAGCAGGGTCCAGAAGTCCCAGTTGTCCGTGGCGCTGTGCATGTTGGTGCGCGGGTTGCGCTTGACCACATGGTTCAGGTCGGGGAACTTGAGCGGATCACGCAGGAAAAAGACCGGCGTGTTGTTGCCCACCATGTCCCAGTTGCCCTGGTCCGTGTAGAATTTGACGGCAAAACCGCGGATGTCGCGCTCCGCGTCCGCCGCGCCGCGTTCACCGGCCACGGTGGAAAAGCGGACGAAGACCTCGGTCTGCTTGCCGACCTCGGCAAAAAGCGAGGCCCTGGTATACGGGGTGACATCATGCGTCACCGTGAACGTCCCGTAAGCGCCGGAGCCCTTGGCATGCATGCGCCGCTCCGGGATGACCTCACGGTCGAAATGGGCCAGTTTTTCCTGGAACCAGACATCCTGCATCAGCATGGGCCCGCGCGGACCGGCAGTCAGGGCATGATTGTTGTCGGCTACCGGCGCACCGGCACTGGTGGTCAGGCGGTCGTTTTTGTCAGTCATGTGCTTTCTCCCTGGTTTGCGCACCGGGGTGGTGCAGTGACAGCCTCCCCCCAGGAGGTATCGCCAGACAAGAAATGCCATGACCGGCAATTTTTGTAAATAGTAATTATTACTATTTAGATATTTTTTGTCTTCCCTGGCGGGCGCACACCCCGCCTGCCCGCCGGGCCCCGCCCCATCCGCGCGGACGGCACAGGACAGTTGCCTGCCTCCCCGCCCGGCCGGCGCTCGCGGGCTCAGTGCTGCAGCACCAGCAGGCCGATACGGGCCAGACGGCTGTCCTCGCTGCCGTGGGCGCCGCCGACGCCGATACCGCCCACCACCACATCCTCAAGGATGATGGGGATGCCGCCTTCCATGAGGGAAAAATTGGGGTCGAGGTAACGGATGTCCGCCGGGATGGAGCCGTCCCGCACACCACGGGCGAGGATGGCCGTCTCGCGCTTCTGGGAGGCCGCCGTGTAGGCCTTTTTGTAACTGGCGCTGATGGTGTGCACACCGGCCTCATGGTCACGCAGCACCGCCAGTATCTGCCCGGAACGGTCCACCACGGTCACGGTGACGGCCTTTCCGCTTTCCCGGGCCTCGTGCATGACCACCTCGACCATGCTCTGGGCCTGTTCCCCTGTCAGGACAGGCTCGCGCACGACAGTGCCCGCATTCTCGGTCTCCAGTGCGGCGGCCATGACCGGGGCCCCTCCCAGCAGCGCCCCTGCCAGCAATACAAGAAAAAAACATCTGAACATGACTCACCTGCTTTTTCCCATCATATACAGGAAGGCGGAAGGACGTCAAAACGCCGCTCCCGCCCTTTCCTTTTTGTCGTGGGCCTGTTATGCAGCATCCGGGGATGCGCCCGCACGGCCGCCTCCCCGCCCCGCTGCCCCCGGACAGCCCACCCAGAAACGGCCGCGCCGCGGCCAGGAGGAACGCCATGTCCAGTGAACCCGGTCTGCCCGCTGATACCCTGCGTATGGGCCGTATCGGCTACCTCAATGTCCTGCCCATCTATCATCCTCTGGAAGCGGGCATCATCCCCCACGATTTCGAGATCATCTCCGGGCCGCCCGCCGTCCTCAACAACATGATGGCCCGGGGCGAGCTGCACATCTCCTCCAATTCCTGTTTCGAATATGCCATGCGCCCCGAGCGCTACCATCTGGTGGAGGATCTTTCCATCGGCTCCCACGGCAATGTGATGAGCGTGCTGCTCATGTCCCGCCGCCCCGTGGAGCGGCTGGACGGCCAGACCATCCTCATCAGCGGCGAGACCCATACCTCCGTGGCCCTGCTGCGCCTGCTCATGAAGGACCACTACCACTGCGACGTGCGCTACGTCACCGGCGCCGTCACGCCCACCCTGGGCACGGAAAGGGCCCCCGAGGCCTTCCTGGCCATCGGGGACGAGGCCCTGCGCCTGCGCAACCATCCCGACTATCCCTACCGCCTCGACCTGGCCGATGCCTGGGTGGAATGGACCGGCCTGCCCTTCATCTTCGGCGTCTGGGTGGTCAGCCACGACGCCGTGCAGAAAAAGCTCTTCCACAGCGATCCCGGCGCGCTCATGCGCCAGGGCCGGGACTGGGGCCTTTCCCACATGGATGTCATCCTCGACCTCACCGGCCACGGCTGCCCCCTGTCGCGCGAGGAACTGACCGTCTATTACAACGAAGGCCTGACCTTCAGCCTGGGCGAACGCGAACTGCAGGGCCTCACCCTCTTCTACCGCAAGCTGGCCGATGCCCGCATGATCCCCGGTGTGCCCCCCCTGCGCTTCTTCCATATGTAAGCAGTTTTTTTGGGGGAAGGAGGGACCTTGCCCTGCTGTCGATGCCCGTAGCTCCCGTCGTCGCAACGGGCACGGCCTGCGGCCGCCTTCGGTCGCCGGCTCGCGCGCAAAGGTCCCTCCTTCCCCCAAACCCCCATCCTCCTCCCAACGCGCTTTATGCAGGAGGATGGACTCCCCGGTATAACGCCGGACAGTCCCCACTGCCGGTCCCCCGGCAAAACGGCCCCACTAAACACGGCTCTCTGGCAAAGAAAGCTGTCGCCCATGACATAAAACGCGAAAGGCAGTTTGCCCTCCGCTTTTTTGTTATGGTCATCCGTTCAAGGGCACACTGCACACGCAAGGCACGCCATACGCACCAAGAACAAGAAGAGGAAGGCAAAATGCCTTCCTCTTCTTGTCTTTCCGGTCCACGGGCCGTTGCCGCAGGTCCCCGCCGTCCAGCGACGGGGACCTGCGGCCCCACCTGAAAAAAGTTTTTTGGAAGGGGGTGCGGGGGAGAACCTTTTGTGCACAAAAGGTTTCCCCCGCTCAAATCCCCTCCCCTTGCCATCATCTATTGCGGCGCAGGGGCGCTGCTGCCCTTGTCGCCCCTGCCGGCGCGCAGGCTGAGATAGAGCGGCTGGGCCGTGGCGCGACCGGAAAAGATCTCTTCCGCGGAAGCGGCCAGGGCATGGGGCAGGACCTCGTCCACATGGTCCACGAAGACGATCTCCAGATCCTCCAGCACCTCGGCGGGCACTTCCTTGAGGTCCTTTTCGTTGTCATGCGGCATAAGGACCTTTTTGATGCCGCTGCGGCGGGCAGCCAGGAGCTTTTCCCGCAGGCCGCCGATGGGCAGCACGCGGCCGCGCAGGGATATCTCGCCGGTCATGGCCACATCGTTGCGCACCGGGATGCCCAGCAGGGCCGAGGTGATGGACGTGGCCAGGGTGATGCCGGCCGAGGGGCCGTCCTTGGGCGTGGCGCCGTCGGGCACATGCACATGGATGTCCACCTTGCGGTGGAAGCGCGGATCGAGGCCCAGGATCTCGGCGCGGGAACGCACATAGGTCAGGGCCGCACGGGCGGACTCGGTCATCACGTCGCCCAGCTGGCCGGTGATGACCACCTGCCCGGAACCGGACATGAGGCTGGTCTCCACCATCAGGATCTCGCCGCCGCGCTGGTTGTAGGCCAGACCGGCGCAGACGCCCACCTGGGACTCGCTCTCGCGTTCCTCGTGGCGGTACTTCTTGACGCCGAGGAAGGAGGCCAGGTTCTGGCGGGAGATGCTCACGCACTTGTCCAGATCGTCGTCCTCCACCAGCCGTATGGCGGTCTTGCGGCACAGGGCGGCGATCTCGCGCTCCAGATTGCGCACGCCCGCTTCGCGGGTGTAGGAACGGATGATCTCCAGGATGGCGCCGTCGGACAGCGCGATGTTCTCCGGCTTCAGGCCGTGTTCCTTCACCTGGCGCGGCAGCAGGAAGTTGCGGGCGATCTGGCGCTTTTCCGTCTCCAGATAGCTGTTGAGCTCGATGATCTCCATGCGGTCCAGCAGCGGGGCCGGGATGGTGTCCAGCGAGTTGGCCGTGGTGATGAAGAACACCCTGGAGAGGTCGTACTCCAGATCCAGATAGTGGTCCATGAAGGTGCTGTTCTGTTCCGGGTCCAGCACTTCCAGCAGGGCCGAGGCCGGGTCGCCCCGGAAGTCCGAGGTCATCTTGTCGATCTCGTCCAGACAGAACAGGGGGTTGCTGCTCCTGACCCGCTTCAGGGACTGGATGATCTTGCCGGGCAGGGCGCCCACATAGGTACGGCGATGGCCGCGGATCTCGGCCTCGTCACGCACGCCGCCCAGGGAAAGGCGCACATATTCGCGCCCCGTGGCCCGGGCCACGCTTTTGGCCAGCGAGGTCTTGCCCACGCCTGGCGGGCCCACGAAGCAGAGGATGGGACCGCGCAGGCCGTGGGAAAGTTTCTGCACGGCCAGGTATTCCAGGATGCGGTCCTTGGGCTTTTCCAGACCGAAGTGGTCGCCCTCGAGGATGGCGCGGGCCTTTTCGATGTCGATGTCGATCTCTTTGAGGTCGTTCCAGGGCAGGTCCAGCAGCCAGTCCACATAGTTGCGCACCACGGTGTATTCCGCGGCCGAGGGCGGCATGCTGCGCAGCTTGCGCAGCTCGGACTGGCAGCGGGCGCGGGCCTCCTGCGGCATGTTGCGGCCTTCGAGCTTTTTTTCCAGCTCGTCCACTTCGGCCTGGGGATCGTCCTCGCGGCCCATCTCCTTGTTGATGGCCTTGAGCTGCTCGCTGAGGTAGTATTCGCGCTGGTTGCGCTCCATCTGCACCTTGACGCGGTTCTTGATGCGCTTTTCCACCGAGGCCAGGGCCACTTCGCCCTGCAAAAGCTCGTACACGCGTTCCAGGCGCTCGGTGACGTCGGCGATCTCCAGTACTTCCTGCTTCTTGCGGTAATCCACCTTGAGGTGGGGCACCACGGCGTCGGCCAGCGGCCCGGCATCACGCAGGGCCATGATGGACATGAGCGCTTCCTGGGTCAGCTTCTTGTTGTTCTTGGCGTACTCTTCCAGCGCTTCCTGCACGGTGCGCACCAGGGCCTCGCGCTCTTCGGGGCGGCTCTCGCTTTCCGGCACCGTGCAGAGCATGGCCATCAGGCAGTTGTCCTGTTCGCGCAGTTCCGTCCAGCGGGCACGGTGCAGGCCTTCGAACAGCACCTTGATGGTGCCGTCGGGCAGGCGCAGCATCTGCAGGACCTTGCAGACGACTCCCACGGGGCTCAGATCATCGGCGCCGGGCTTCTCCACATCGGGCTCGCGCTGGGCCACCAGGAACATCTGCTTGTTGTAACCGGACTGGGCCAGCTCGATGGCCTTGATGGACGCCTCGCGCCCCACGAAAAGCGGCATGATGGTACGCGGCAGCATGACCACTTCGCGCAGGGGCATGACCGGCAGCTCGGCAAAAAAGCGCGCTTCGCGCTGGAATTCGGACATAGTGTACCTCGTAAAAGGGCCGCGCGGGCGGCCCGCTCAGCCGTCGGGACGGCCGGGCCGGATGGCCCCTGTATATCGTTGAAAGGGGAAGGATCCCCTTTGCCTGCGGCAAAGGCGGATGCTTCCCCCCTTTCAGCTCTTGTGACAGCCTGCCCGGGGGCAGGCCCCGGCATGGTGCGGGCGCACCGGGCAGCGGCCGCAGGCGGGAACGGTGTCCGCGCCGTGCGGCCATGCCGGAGGCCGGGCTAATTCATGCTGGCGTCGGCAGCGGCGCCTTCGGCGCTTTCGTCATACAGCAGCACCGGCTCCTTGCCCTTTTCGATGACGGCCCGGTTGATGAGGCATTCCTTGACACCGGGCATGGAGGGCAGACGGAACATGATGTCCAGCATGGTGCGCTCCATGACGTTGCGCAGGCCGCGCGCGCCGGTCTTGCGCTCGATGGCCCGGGCCGCGATGGCCTTGAGGGCATTGGGCGTGAAGCGCAGATGCACGTGGTCCAGTTCGAACAGCTTCTGGTACTGGCGCACCAGGGCGTTCCTGGGCTCGGTCAGGATGCGCACCAGGTCGGCCTCGTCCAGATCGTCCACATGGGTGATGATGGGGATGCGGCCCACGAATTCGGGGATCAGGCCGAACTTCACCAGGTCCTGGGGCTGGATCTTTTCCAGCAGCTCGCCCAGGGGCATCTCCTTCTTGGAGCAGACCTGGGCGCCGAAGCCCATGGAGCTGCCGCTCATGCGGGAGCCCACGATCTTGTCCAGTCCCACGAAGGCCCCGCCCACGATGAACAGGATATTGCTGGTATCCATGCGGATGAATTCCTGCTGGGGATGCTTGCGGCCGCCCTTGGGCGGGATGTTGGCCTCGGTGCCTTCGATGATCTTGAGCAGGGCCTGCTGCACGCCTTCGCCGGACACGTCGCGGGTGATGGAGGGGCCGTCGCTCTTGCGGGAGATCTTGTCGATCTCGTCGATGTAGATGATGCCCTTGCTGGCGGCTTCGATGTCGTAGTCGGCATTCTGCAGCAGCTGCACCAGGATGTTCTCCACGTCCTCGCCCACATACCCGGCTTCGGTCAGGGTCGTGGCGTCGGCGATGGCAAAGGGCACGCGCAGCACCTTGGCCAGGGTCTTGGCCAGCAGGGTCTTGCCGCTGCCGGAGGGCCCCACCAGCAGGATGTTGCTCTTTTCCAGCTCCACGTCGTCGCCCAGGGCGTCGGCGAAGAAGACGCGCTTGTAGTGGTTGTGCACGGCCACGGAAAGGATCTTCTTGGCCTCGGTCTGGCCGATGACGTATTCATCCAGGCGGGCCTTGATCTCCTGCGGCGAGAGCAGGCGCTCGTCGGCCTCCTCCACCTGCTGCTGGACCTTGTCACGGGCGATGATGTCGCCGCAGGCGCGCACGCAGTTGTCGCAGATGCAGGCGTTGTCCTGCACGATAAGGTTGTTCACCTCCAGCTCGCTGCGTCCGCAGAAGGAGCAGCGCAGCGGTTCCTGTCCTGAATTCTTGCTGTTGGACATAGACTAGTTCTTCTCCGTCATATCGCTGCGCGATACCAGTACCCGGTCGATGATGCCGAATTCGAGGGCCTGCTCGGGGGTGAGGAAATTGTCGCGTTCCGTGGCCCGGACCACCTCGTCATAGCTCTTGCCGGTGTTTTCGGCCAGCAGGGTGTTCAGGCGCTCCTTGATGCGCAGCATCTCGCGGGCATGGATGTCCACATCCGTGGCCTGGCCCTGGAAGCCGCCCAGCGGCTGGTGGATCATGATCTGGCTGTTGGGCAGCGCGTAGCGCATGCCCTTTTGCCCGGCCGCCAGCAAAAATGCCCCCATGCTGGCGGCCCGGCCCATGCACACCGTGCTGACGGGCGCGGTGATGTAGCGCATGGTGTCATAGATGGCCAGACCGGCGGTCACGGAGCCGCCGGGAGAGTTGATGTACAGGCTGATCTCCTTCTCCGGGTCCTGGGATTCCAGGAACAGGAGCTGGGCGCAGACAAGGGAGGCCACAGTGTCGTTCACTTCGCTGCCCAGCAGGATGATGCGATCCTTGAGCAGGCGGGAATAGATATCATAGGCGCGTTCGGAACGGCCCGTGGTTTCGATGACCATGGGGACGAGGGACATGAAAACCTCTCTGTGAGTTAAACCGTATAAATTCGACGCCGCCGCGACGGGAGGACCGCCGCGGCGTACGTCAAAAGCGGACGACGAAGCGTCGCCGGAAGGGTGCGGGGAACATCTGCACCGTGGTGCAGACATGACCCGCCTTAGTTGTTTTCTTCAGTCTTTTCTGCGGGCTTGGGCTCCACTTCCTTCACCTGGGCCTTGGCATAGACGGCGTCCATGGCCTTGTCGGCCAGGATGCGGTCACGCAGGGTAAAGATCATGCCGCTCTTTTCATAGGCTTCGCGCACCTGCTTGAAGTCCTCGCCGCTGCGCATGCACAGTTGGTAGAGCTGGGCATTGACTTCCTGCTCGCTCACTTCCAGGCCTTCCTTCTTGGCGATGGCCAGCAGCAGCACCTGCATGCGGGTGATCTCTTCGGCCTGGGGCCGGACTTCCTTCAGCAGTTCTTCTTCGCTCTTGCCCAGGGAATCCAGGCTCTTGCCCTGGCGTTCCAGGCGGGCGCGCATGTCGGCCAGCAGGGTGCGGGCCTGCACGTCCACCATGCTGGGCGGCAGTTCGAATTCCACCATCTTCACCAGCTTGTCCAGCATGGACTTCTGGGCGGAACCCTTGTTCAGGTTGTAACGGCTGGAACGGTAGCTTTCGCGGATGCCGGCCTTGAGCTTTTCCACGTTTTCCACGCCCACGGCTTTGGCCAGTTCGTCATCCACGGCGGGCAGCTGGCGTTCCTTGATGGCATGCACCTTGACCTTCATGGTCACGGTCTTGCCGGCCAGATCCTTGGCCAGGAAGTCCTGGGGGAAGGTGATGTCGCCTTCGGCCTCGCCGCCCAGCTTGATGGTCTTGACCAGCTTTTCGAAATCTTCCAGGGCCTGCTTCTCGCCCAGGGCCAGGTCGAAACCCTCAGCCTTGATGCCTTCCAGGGGCTTGCCGTTCTGGTAGGCGCAGAAGTCGATGTTGGCCACCTGGCCGTCCACGGCCGGGCCGTCACCGTCCACGGGCACCAGCTTGGAGCGGTCGCGGCGGATGCGCTCCACCACTTCTTCCACTTCAGCGTCGTCCACGACGGTCTTTTCCTGCTCCACTTCCATGCCTTCGTAGGGGGGCAGGTCAAAGGTGGGCAGCACTTCGAACTCGATGCTGTAATTCATGCCCTTGCCGCGTTCCATGACAGGCTCGCCGTCCACCATGCTGATGCCGGAGACGGGGGTCACGTCCAGCTTGGACATCACTTCATTGATGTGCACGTTGACGAGGTCCTGGCGGGCTTCTTCGTAGATGCGGTCGCGGAAGCGCTGTTCGATGACGGAAGCGGGCACCTTGCCCTTGCGGAAACCGTCAATCTGCACAGACGTCTTGTACAGGGCGACAGCGCCCATGATGGCGGCTTCCACTTCCTTGGGATCAGTGGTGATGGCAACCTTTTTCTTGACCGGGGACAAATCTTCAACAGTATATTCCACGAGGCGCTCCTTTAACGAAAAGTCTCTTTTTTCCGCCGCGCCCCGGGATGACCCGGAGACGACACGCGACCAGGGCCGCACGGCAGTTCTTTGAATGATGACACGGCACAGGGCACGTATCACCCGGCATGGCGAGTGACTCGCCAGCCGCGACAATCGCTTCTCATAGCCCAAAGAACGGCGGATTTCAAGCGGCCGGCGCCATCTTCCCGGCGGCTCCCTGCTGCCAAAGATAAGCACGGAAGCGTGCCGGTCAAGATGGCAGGGGCCCTTTGCCGGAAAGGCGGGAAAGGACGGCGGGCGGCCCGCAGCGGGGCATCGGGGACAAGGGACCGCACAGCGGCCGGACACGGCCTCCCGCTCCCGGAGAGGGCGGGCAGGACGATCTCCCCGGAGGGTGGCCAACACCGGAGAAGGCCGGGGCCGGAAGGACGCCGGATCCGCCGAGCTGCCGGCAGCCCCGCGGGCCGGGTGGCGCCCCGGGATGCCGGGAAGTGCCATGCCTCCCGGCCGGGCACGGGACAGACGCGTTCCGCCTGGAAGCCCGGCCGCAAAAAACAAGGACGTTCCGCGGCCCTGCCGGGAACGTCCTTGCAAATTCTGGTGCGAGAGGCGGGACTTGAACCCGCATGGATAAACCGCTGGATTCTAAGTCCAGTGCGTCTACCAATTCCGCCACTCTCGCAAAGATACCCTGTATAGCACAGACACTTTTCCCCCGCAAGTTTGCCCTGCCCCGGCCTGCGCGGGGCCAGGCCCGTGACCGGCAGCATCAGGGCACGGCGCCGTGCCGCCATTCCGGCGGAAAGCGGGACAGCAGGACGGAGGACGGGCCCCCTGCCGCAGGAGCCCGATGCCCGGGAAGGGGGCAGCGCCGAAGCCTTCCCCGGCGGATCGCGCTCTCCCGCCTACCGCAGCAGCAGACGCGGCCCGCCGGAACGCGCTTCCAGCACCTCGCCGATCTCCACGGCCATCTCGCCCCTGGCCTCCAGCCAGTCGCGCACCGTCCCCAGCGCTTCGCCCGGTACGGCCAGCACGATGCCGCCCGAGGTCTGGGCGTCGAAGACGATGCTTTCCACCGCCTCATCCACTGACGGCGCCACGTCCACGGCCGGGGCGCAGTGGGTCCGGTTCAGATGGCTGCCCGCCGGGATGAGGCCCATGCGGGCGTACTCCAGGGCGTGGGGCAGCAGGGGCAGGGCCTCCGTCTGCAGGGACACGCAAACGCCCGAGGCCTGCGCCATCTCCAGCAGATGCCCGCCCAGACCAAAGCCGGTGATGTCCGTGGCGGCCGGGATGCGGAAGCGGGCGATGGCCTCCCCGGGGATGCGGTTGAGACGACCGCACCAGCGCTGCAACAGGGCCTCGCTCTCCTCGTGATCGTCCCAGCGCGCCTTGACGCCGGTGGCCAGGATGCCCGTGCCCAGGGGTTTGGTCAGCAGCAGGCGCAGGCCGGGCCGCAGCTTGTCATTGGACGCCACATGCCCGGGATCGATGACCCCGGTCACGGCCATGCCGTACTTGAGCTCGTCGTCCTGCACCGTATGCCCGCCGGCCAGCACGGCCCCGGCTTCTTCCAGGGCATCCATGCCGCCGCGCAGGATATTGGCCAGGATGTTTTCGGGATCGTTCTCGGTGAGGCAGGCGGGGAAGAAGGCCACGTTCATGGCGCACCAGGGCTGCCCGCCCAGGGCGTAGACATCCGACAGGGCATTGCAGGCCGCGATGCGGCCGAACCAGAAGGCATCGTTGACGATGGGCGCCAGGATGTCCACGGTCTGCACGATGGCCTTGCCTGCGGGCATGCGCACCACCACTGCGTCCTCGTTGCGGGCACGTCCGGCGATGACACGCTGTTCCAGATCCGATGATCCACGGGGCGCGAGGCCCCGCAAAAGCTGCTCCAGGGCCCCTGGAGCCATTTTTGCCGCTCAGCCGGCAGCCCGGGCCTTTTCCAGCAACTTCATGATGAACCTCGCTTTGTTGAACAATGAAAGAACGCCGCACAGGCACAGGCCGTCCATGCCATGAAAGCCCCCCTGCTGGCAAGTCGTGACGAAGAAGGGGCGGTCGCCCTCCTCCCCTGCCGGCATACTCCCAAAAACGTAAAAAGGCCCCCTTGCGGGGGCCCTTGTGTCCTTTTCCCTCGTCCGGCCAGAGCCGGACACGGTCATCGGAACTACTCGGCGCTTTCAGCCTTGGCGGGAGCTTCCGTCTTGGCTTCGGGCTGGCGGGTCAGTTCGATGATGGCCATGGGAGCGTTATCGCCCTTGCGGGGCATGGCCAGCTTCATCACGCGGGTGTAGCCACCAGGCACACCGGCGAACTGGGGACCAATTTCGTCAAACAGGCGCTTAACCAGAGCGTAGTCGCACAGCACACGGTACGCCAGACGGCGGGAGTGCAGGTCGTTGCGCTTGGCCAGGGAGATCAGCGGCTCGACAACGCCGCGAAGTTCCTTGGCTTTCACTTCGGTGGTGCGGATGCGGCCGTGGATAAGCAGCGCCTTGGCGAGATTGTGCAACAGGGCCTTACGGTGCGCAGGCGTCCGCGAAAGTTTTTTGCCGGAATTGCTATGCCTCATTTTGCTGCTTCCTTTTCCAGTCCTGATATTTCTTTTCGAAACCGTCAACCTTCATGCCGAAATCAAGGCCCATGTCGTGCAGGACTTCCTTGATCTCGTCCAGGGATTTACGGCCGAAGTTCTTGGTTTTGAGCATTTCAGCCTCGGAGCGCTGCACCAGCTCGCCCACCAGCGCGATGTTGGCGCTGCGCAGGCAGTTGGTGGCACGCACCGAAAGCTCGAGATCGTCGATGCTCTTGAAGAGATGCTCGTTGGTCTCGCCGCTGTCGCTGCTGCCGTGACGCATGTCACCGGACACACGCTCATCGAAATTGATGAACACCGAGATCTGGTCCTTGATGATCTTGGCGCTGTACGCGATGGCATCCTCAGGAGTCAGCGAGCCGTCGGTCCATACTTCCAGGATCAGGCGGTCGTAGTTGGTCATCTGGCCCACACGAGCCTGTTCCACGGAATAGGCGACTTTACGCACCGGCGAGAAGGAGGAGTCCAGCTTAATCAAACCGATTTCATCGGCCAGACCTTCGTGCATGTCGGCAGGCACGTAGCCCTTGCCCATGCGCACTTCAAATTCCATCTCCAGCACCACATCCTCGGTGAGGGTGGCGATGTGCTGTTCAGGATTGAGCACGGTCACATGCTGATTGGCCTGAATCTGGGCGGCCGTAACAGGCCCTTTGCTGTCAACGCGAAGCGTCAGGCGCTGCGGTTCGTCCGTGTCCATGCGCAGACGCACCTGCTTGATGTTCAGCACCACGTCGGTCACGTCCTCAAGGACGCCGTGGATGGTGGTGAACTCATGCTGCACGCCGGTAATCTTCACAGACACAAAGGCAGCACCCTGCAGGGAGGAAAGCAGCACACGACGCATGGCATTGCCGATGGTGGTGCCGTATCCCCTCTCCAGCGGTTCGCAAACAAACTTGCCGTGCGTGCTGCTGGCCGTGTCTTCGTCGCGCAGGATCTGGTCGGGCTTGACGAGCTCGCTCCAGTTGCGCGCATTGATAAGGCGTTCGCCCTGTTTGATAAGCATGAAGCCCCCGCTTATTTCGAGTAAAGTTCAACGATCAGCTGTTCATTGACCGGGAACTGGATGTCGTCACGCTGCGGCAGAGCCTTCACGGTGCCCTTGAAAGCGGCGCCGTCGGCTTCCAGCCAGGCGGGGCAGCCGCGACGGGCGATGACTTCCTGGGCTTCGGCCAGAACGGGGATCTTGCGGTTCTTTTCGGGCACTTCGATGGTATCGCCCACGCGCACCTGCAGCGAGGGGATGGTCACCTTGTGGCCATTGAGGGTGAAGATGCCGTGACGCACCAGCTGGCGGGCCTGGTTACGGGAGTTGGCGAAACCGAGACGGTACACCACGTTGTCCAGGCGGCGTTCCAGGATCACCAGCAGGTTGGTACCGGTGACGCCCTTCTGCATTTCAGCCTTTTCGAAGTATCCGCGGAACTGCTTTTCCAGGATACCGTAGCTGCGGCGGGTCTTCTGCTTCTCGCGCAGCTGGACGGCGTATTCGCTGACTTTCTTACGCGCGCGGCCATGCTGGCCAGGAGCGTAGGGACGGCGATCATAAGCGCACTTGTCGGTAAAGCAGCGGTCGCCCTTCAGGAAGAGCTTGCAGCCTTCGCGACGGCAAATGCGGCATTTGGCTTCAGTATATTTGGCCATTTGAAGAATCCTCTTGCGTTGATTACCACTGCCTCGCGGGCAGCCAACTACACGCGACGGCGCTTGGGCGGCCGGCAACCATTGTGGGGGATGGGCGTGACGTCGCGGATGAAAGCAACCCGGAAGCCAACAGCGGCAATGGCACGCATGGCGGCTTCACGGCCGGAGCCGGGGCCCTTCACATACACGCCCACGGTGCGCATGCCGTTGTCCTGGGCCTTGCGGGCGGCAGTTTCGGCGGCAACCTGGGCGGCGAAGGGGGTGGACTTGCGGGAACCCTTGAAACCGCTCTGGCCGGAAGAGGCCCAGCTGATGGCGTTGCCGCGAGTGTCCGTAAAGGTGATGATGGTATTGTTGAACGAAGCCTGGATGTGGGCGATGCCCACGGGCACGTTCTTCTTTTCTCTTTTCTTGACCACTTTCTTGGGTCTGGCCATGATATTACCTCAATCTGGCTAAATTCGCGTGAAAAGGAATGCGCCCTACTTCTTCTTGCCCACCACACCGCGACGGGGACCCTTGCGGGTACGCGCATTGGTGTGGGTGCGCTGACCGTGCACGGGCAGGCCGCGGCGGTGGCGCAGGCCACGGAAGCAGCCGATGTCCATGAGGCGCTTGATATTGGTAGAGATCTCGCGACGAAGGTCGCCTTCCACCTTGTAGTTCTGTTCGAGTTCCTTACGGATCTCGTTCACTTCGTCGGCGGAAAGATCATCAATGTTGCGCTCCCAGTTCACACCGGTGGTGCTCAGGATCTGCAGGGCCGTAGCACGGCCGATGCCATAGATATAGGTGAGCGCAATGTCCACACGTTTGCCACGAGGCAAATCAACACCTGCAATTCTCGCCACAGTACGTCTCCTGCCCTAGCCCTGGCGCTGCTTGTGCCGGGGGTTTTCGCAGATAACTCGAAGAACACCCTTGCGCCGGATCACCTTGCACTTGGGGCATATTTTTTTGACGGAAGGTCTGACTTTCATGATTCGTCTCCAATGAGTGGCAAAGCCCTACGGCTTTGCGTGACCAAGGTTTGCCGCTGCCGGAAGCACAACACAAACCCGGTCAATACGGCTGCTCACCGCCCTTCAGCAGCGGGAACAGAAACCTTTATCCATCTTTACCTGCTCTGTCAACAACCAATTGTCGTCCGGTTCAGGCCGCGGTCCGAAATGCTCAGGATGCGGGGCCCGTCCGGCGTAATGGCTACGCTGTGTTCAAAATGCGCAGCCAGGCGGCGGTCGCGTGTCACAGCAGTCCATTTGTCTTCCAGAACATCCACCTCGTAGCTGCCGGCGGTGACCATGGGCTCAATGGCGATGACCATGCCGTTGCGCAGGGTCAGCCCGCGGCCACCGGGGTGATAGTTGGGGACTTCCGGCTTTTCGTGCATCTTGGCGCCCACTCCGTGGCCCACATACTGACGCACGACATTGAAACCGGCGGCTTCCACATAGTCCTGCACGGCGGTACCGATGGCATAGACATCGTTACCGGCACGCGCCTGCTCGATGCCGACATAGAGGCTCTCCTCCGTGACGCGCATGAGCTTGCAGGCCTCCTCGCTCACCTTGCCCACAGGGAAAGTGCGCGCAGCGTCGCCCACAAAACCTTCAAAGACCACGCCCATGTCGACGCTGACGATGTCCCCTTCCTCAAGCAGCCGCGGGGAGGGGAAACCGTGGACCACCTGCTCGTTGACCGAGCAGCATGTGGCGTAGGGGTAGCCGTAATAGCCCAGAAAGGCCGGTTTCACATTATAATCGGCGCACATGTCGCGCGCCAGCTCTTCAAAGCGCATGGTCGTCTCGCCCGGCTTCACGATGTCGCCGATGGCATCCAGGATGTTGGCCACCATACGGTTGGCCTCGCGCAGGCAGGCGATCTCCCGCTCATTTTTGATGAATGCGCCCTGATACTTTTTCATGACTTTCCAGCTCGCTTTGCCAGAATTACATGCGGCCGCCCTTGCGGGCCGCCTTGTTCATCAACCCCTGGTACTGGGTTGAGATCATGTGGGACTCGACCTGATTCATGAAGTCCATGGCCACGCCGACAAGGATCAGCAGGCTGGTGCCGCCAAAGTAGAACGGCACGTTGAACTTGGCGATCATGAGCATGGGCAGCAGGGAAATGGCCGAGATGTACACCGCGCCGCTCAGGGTCAGGCGCGAGAGCACGGTGTCGATGTATTCCTGGGTGCGTTCGCCGGGGCGGATGCCGGGGACGAAGCCGCCGTTCTTCTTCAGGTTCTCGGCCATGTCCTTCGGGTCGATGATGATGGCCGTGTAGAAGTAGCAGAAGAAGAAGATCAGGACAACATAGAGCACATTGTACAGGATGCCGTGCGGAGCAAAGAAGTCCGTGACCATCCTGACATATTCATTGGTGGAGAACTGGCCCACCGTGGCCGGGAACAGCAAAAGCGACGAGGCGAAAATGGGCGGGATGACGCCCGCCGTGTTGACGCGCAGGGGCAGGTGCGTGTTCTGGCCGCCAAACATCTTGCGTCCGATCTGGCGCTTGGCATAGCTGATGGGGATACGGCGCTGGGCACGCTCCACGAACACGATGGCCGTCAGCACGGCGGCCATGAGCAGCACGATGACCACCGCGAGGAAAATGCTCATGCTGCCGGACTTGATGAGGTCCAGGGACTGCATGATGCCGCGCGGGATGCCCACCACGATGCCGCAGAAGATGATCAGGGAGATGCCGTTGCCGATGCCGCGCTCCGTGATCTGCTCACCCAGCCACATGACGAGCATGGAACCGGCCGTGAAGGTGGCCATGGTCACCATGCGGAAATGCCAGCCCGCATTGAGCACGATGGGCGTGCCGTCGGGGCTGGTCATGGATTCGAGCCCTATGGAGATGAACAGGCCCTGCACCAGGGTGATGAGCACGGTCAGGTAACGGGTGTACTGGGTTATCTTGCGGCGTCCGGCCTGGCCTTCTTCCTTGGCCATGCGCTTGATGTCGGGGCTCACCACCTGCAGAAGCTGCATGATGATGGACGCCGAGATGTAGGGCATGACACCCAGAGCGAAGACGGACACGTTGGACAGGCCGCCACCGGAGAACATGTCGAACATGTCGAACAACGTTCCCGACAGGCTTTTGAAATACGCGGCGAGCGCCGCGGCATCCACACCGGGGATGGGCACATGCACCCCGATTCTGTAGCAGCACAGAAGGAGGAAGGTCCAGCCCAGGCGCTTGGCCAGAGAAGATTGTCCGAGGGGATTAACCGATGCTGATGCCATGAATCACTCGTTACCTTTTACGCTGTAAGGGACGCGTATGCGCGGGAGCGTCTTTACCCCGCGCCCATTCCGGCGCGGGGTCAAAGACATCCGCCTGCCGTTGCCGGCACGGCGCATAATTACTCAGCCGCTTGCGCAGCTTCAAGTTCGGTGGCTTCGCCGCCGGCGTTGCGGATCTTTTCCGCAGCGGCCTGGCTGAACTTGTGCGCTTCCACCTTGATGGCCGACTTCACTTCGCCACGGGAAAGCACTTTCACGGGCGCGCCCAGACGGGCCAGGCCGCGGGCGTAGATGTCGTCCAGGGTGATCTCGCTCTTGCCTTCAAAGGCTTCCTGCAGGCGATCCAGGTTGATCACCTCATAGGTCACCTTGAAGGGGAAGTTCTTGAAGCCGTGCTTGGGAAGACGGCGCTGCAGGGGCATCTGGCCGCCTTCGAAACCGGGACGCACACCGCCGCCGGCACGGGCGTTCTGGCCCTTGTTGCCCTTGCCAGAGGTGCAGCCCAGGCCGGAACCGGAACCACGGCCCACACGACGGCGGGTTTTGCGCTCTTCCGGGAAGGGAAAGAGATTGTGCAGTTGCATGATGTATACTCCTCCTGCGGCCGTGGACTAGTCCACCAGGGCCACAAGGTGCGAAACTTTGGCGATGATGCCCCGGATGGCCGGGGTGTCCTTGAACGACTTGACCTGTTCGCGGCGCTTGAGGCCAAGGGAGTCCAGCAGCTTGCGCTGGGCCGGCGTGGTGCCGATGCGGGAACGCACGAGTTTGACCGTAATTTCAGCCATGACTACTTCCTCGGGGCTTCGAGCTTCTTGCCACGCAGCTCGGACACTTCGTCGGCGCTGCGCAGGGAGATCAGGCCCTGCATGGTGGCACGCAGCACGTTATGGGGGTTGTTGGTGCCGATGGCCTTGGCCAGGACGTCACGCACGCCCACGGCTTCCATGACGGCACGCACGGCACCGCCGGCGATGATGCCGGTACCTTCGGAGGCGGGCTTCAGCATGACGCGACCGGCGCCGAAGCGGCCCAGCACTTCGTAAGGCAGGGTGCCTTCCACCAGAGGAATCTGCACGCGGTTCTTGCGAGCGCGTTCAGTGGCCTTGCGCAGGGCTTCGGGCACTTCCTGGGCCTTGCCCAGGCCGTAGCCCACGCCACCCTTGCCGTCGCCCACCACCACGAGGGCGCTGAAGCTGAAACGGCGACCGCCCTTGACCACCTTGGCCACGCGGTTCAGGGAGACGATCTTTTCGATTTCGCCCAATTCGTTCTGTTTGGTTTCGGTATTTTCCTGACGCATATTAGAACTCCAGGCCGCCTTCGCGGGCGCCGTCGGCCACGGCTTTCACGCGACCGTGATAAAGGTACCCGTTGCGATCGAACACCACCTGGGTGATGTTCTTTTCCTTGGCAAGACGGGCGATTTCCATGCCCACCTTCTCGGCGCCGGCCAGGTTGCAGTGCATACCGGCTTCGGTCTTGGCCAGGCTGAGGGTGGAGGCGGCGACCAGGGTGGCGCCTTCCTGATCGTTCACGATCTGGGCGTAGATGTGCATGTTGGAGCGGTACACCACCAGACGCGGACGGTCGGCAGTGCCCTGCACCTTTTTACGAATGCGGACCTTGCGGCGCTGACGGGATTCATTCTTGGTAAGCTTCATGACGCAATCCCTACCTACTTCTTGCCGCCGGACTTACCGACCTTGCGGCGGATGGTCTCGGTGGTATACTTGATACCCTTGCCCTTGTAAGGTTCGGGCTTGCGGATGCGACGGATCTTGGCGGCCATTTCGCCCACCAGTTCCTTGTCGGCGCCGCTGATGGTCAGGATCTGACCTTCGGCCTTGGCCTGGATGCCTTCGGGCAGTTCCACCAGCACGGGGTGGGAGAAGCCCACGGACAGTTCCACCAGGTTGCCCTTGACGGCAACGCGGTAGCCCACGCCGATCACTTCCAGGGACTTGGAAAAGCCCTTGGTCACGCCTTCGATGCAGTTGGCGAGCAGGGTGCGGCGCAGACCGTGCTGGGCACGGCTGTGACGGTCGTCTTCCACGCGGGTCAGGGTCAGCACACCGTCGGTGAGGTCATACTTCAGCAGGCTGCACACAGGGGTATGCAGCGTACCCTTGGGGCCCTTCACTTCCACAACATCCGTTCCGATCTTGACTTCAACGCCAGCGGGAACGGTAATGGGCTGTTTGCCGATACGAGACATGGCGCACCCCTACCAGATTTCACACAGAAGTTCGCCGCCCACCTTCTTTTCATGGGCGGTCATGCCGTCCAGCACGCCGCTGGACGTGGACAGAATGCAAATGCCGAGGCCGTTCTGCACCTTGGGGATCTGGTGAGCGCCCACATACACGCGGCGACCGGGGGTGCTGATGCGCTTCAGGCCGGAGATGACGGCCTTGCCCTTTTGGTACTTCAGCGTGATGGTAATGTTGCGGTCGTCGATAGCCACGTCTTCGACGTAACCTTCCTGCTTGAGGATGGCGGCTAAGGCTTCTTTCATCTTCGAGCGCGGCACATTCACTTCCTTGTGCAGGGCCAAATGTGCGTTGCGGATACGGGTCAGCATATCCGCAATAGGATCTGTCAACATCGATAGCTCCTAAGGTTGGTTTCGTGAGGGGTTAGCGGCCCCATGCCGCCACTTCCCGCACACAATCGAAAGTCCATATCCCAAGCCGCGGCAAAAGGCAATGCTTTTTTTGCCCGCGGCCTGAAAATCGCTTTTTCCGGGCCGTTCCCGCACCCGCCGGGCGCCGGAGCGCCGTCGCCCGCAGGCACGGGCAGGGCCGCGGACATATATCGGGCACGGAAGGCGGTGCCCCGGGAGGGGCCTGGGCCCCTGCCCTGCCCTTTGCCGTAAACGGAAAGAGGGACCCCTTTCGGAGTCCCTCCATCTTTCAGATCAGTCCGGGATGCGGATTACCAGCTGGATTTACGCACACCGGGCAGTTCGCCGCGCAGGGCCATGTTGCGGAAGCAGATACGGCAGATGCCGAACTGGCGCATGAAGGCCCGGGGACGCCCGCAGATGGGGCAGCGATTGTAGGCGCGGGAGCTGAACTTGGGCTTACGGGAAGCCTTCACTTCAAGAGCGGTACGGGACATGGCTCTTCTCCTACTTGCGGAACGGCATGCCCAGCTGGTCCAGAAGGAACTTGCCTTCCTTGTCCGTGGTCGCCGAGGTGACAATGGTGATGTTCATGCCCTTGGGGTTTTCCACACGGTCAGCTTCCATTTCGGGGAAGATGGTGTGTTCCTTGATGCCCAGGGTAAAGTTGCCGCGACCATCAAAACCACGGTCCGGGATACCCCGGAAGTCACGCACGCGGGGCAGGGCAAAGTTCATCAGCTTGTCCAGGAAGTCCCACATACGATCCTTGCGCAGGGTGACGCGAGCCCCGATGGGCATGCCTTCACGCAGCTTGAAGGAAGCGATGGACTTCTTGGCGCGGGTAACCACGGCCTTCTGTCCGGCGATGGCGGTCAGTTCCGCCACGGCTTCTTCCATCAGCTTGTTGTTCTGGCTGGCGGCGCCGAGACCGATGTTCAGAGAGATCTTCTCGATGCCGGGCAGTTGCATGGAGGAGGAGTAGTTGAACTCCTTCTGCAGTACCGGAACCACTTTCTCTCTATAAATCTTTTCAAGGCGTGTCATCGTATCACCTTATTCCATAACTTCGTTGCACTTCTTGCAGAAGCGCACTTTTTTCTGCTTGCCTTCGGACTCAATGTACTTGTAGCCCACCTTGGTCGGCTTGGCGCAAGCGGAGCACACCACCATCACGTTGGACACGTGGATGGGCATTTCCTTTTCCACGATGCCACCGGGCTGCTGGGCGTAGGGGTTGGGGCGCATGTGGCGCTTGGCCACGTTGACCTTTTCCACCAGCACGCGGTCCTTCTTGGGAAGAACCTTGAGCACCTTGCCGATCTTGCCCGCGTCCTTGCCGGTGATGACCATCACCTTGTCGTCCTTGCGGATGCGATACGTTTTCATAGTCATCTCCTACAGCACTTCGGGGGCAAGAGAAATGATCTTCATGAAGTTGGCGGCGCGCAGCTCACGAGCGACGGGTCCGAAAATACGGGTACCCACGGGTTCGCCCTGGTTGGAGAGCAGGACAGCGGCGTTGCCGTCGAACTTGATGTAGGAGCCGTCCATGCGGCGCACTTCCTTGGCGGTGCGCACGATAACGGCCTTCATGACGTCGCCTTTCTTGACCTTGCTGTGGGGCATGGCTTCCTTGACGGACACGACGATGATGTCGCCCACGGAAGCATAACGGCGGTGGGAGCCACCGAGCACCTTGATGCAGGCCACCTTTTTGGCGCCGCTGTTGTCGGCCACCTGAAGAGTCGATTCTACCTGGATCATGGTTCTACCCTACACAGCCTTTTCGATGATGGAGACCAGATGCCAGCGCTTGTTGCGCGACATGGGGCGGAACTCCACGATTTTAACCTTGTCGCCCATGCCGCATTCGTTCATGGGATCATGAGCCGTGAACTTTTTGCGGCGCCTCACATACTTCTTGAGCAGAGGATGCTTCACCAGCGTTTCAACGCGCACGACGATGGTCTTGTCGTTCTTGTCGCTGACAACGATACCGGTGAGGGTTCTGCCCTTGCGATTTTCCAGAGCTTGCATGGTTCAGCCCCTCTATTCCTTTTCAGTCAAAACGGTGGAAATGCGAGCCACCTGACGGCGCATGGCCTTGAGCTCGGAAGTCTTTTCAAGCTGCGCGGTGGCATGCTTGAAACGGGCCGTCATGAGTTCTTCGCGCTGTTCGGCCAGCTTGGCACGCAGCTCTTCGACGCTCATGTCGCGCAGCTCGGCGGCAGTGGCCATGGCGGCTTTTTCGTTCTTCTTGGCAGCCATACTACAGGCCCTCCCTCACCACGATGATGGTCTTCACGGGCAGCTTGTGGGCGGCGCGGGTCAGAGCCTCGCGAGCCAGGTCAAGGCTGACGCCCTTGATTTCATACAGCACGCGGCCGGGCTTGACCGGAGCGCACCAGCCCACCGGAGCCCCCTTACCGGAACCCTGACGGGTTTCAAGAGGCTTGGCGGTCACGGGGCGGTCGGGGAACACGCGGATCCAGACCTTGCCGCCACGCTTGATGTGACGCATCATGGCGATACGGGCGGCTTCAATCTGCTGGCTGGACAACTGACCGTGCTGCACGGCCTTCAGGCCAATATCGCCAAAGGCGATGGAGGCGCCGCGGCTGGCCAGGCCGCGCAGGCGGCCCTTCTGCCATTTACGGAATTTAACTTTCTTGGGCGCGAGCATTACTGATCAACCTCTTTGTCAAGGATTTCACCCTTGTAGATCCACACCTTGACACCGATGATGCCGTAGGTGGTGTGCGCTTCGGCAAAGCCGTAGTCGATGTCGGCGCGCAGGGTCTGCAACGGCACGCGACCGTCACGGTACCATTCGGTACGGGCGATTTCAGCGCCCGCCAGACGACCGGAGCAGGTCACCTTGATGCCTTCGCCACCGAACTTGCGGGCCATGGACACCGTGCGCTTCATGGCGCGACGGAAGGCCACGCGGCGTTCCAGCTGCTGGGCGATGTTTTCGGCCACGAGCTGGGCTTCCACTTCGGGACGGCGGATTTCATTCACTTCCAGCGAGAACTCACGGCCAAACTTCTGGCGGAGGTCGCCGCGCAGCTTTTCGATTTCCACGCCCTTGCGGCCGATGACGATACCGGGACGGGCGGTGGACAGGATCAGGCGGATCTTGCCACCGGCGCGTTCGATTTCGATCTTGGCCAGCCCCGCATGATACAGGAGCTTCTTCACATAGGCGCGAATCTTGCTGTCTTCAAACACAAAGGCAGGGTAGTCCTTCTTGCTGAACCAGCGGGACTGCCAGTTCTTGTTGTACCCCAGCCGGAAGCCAAACGGATGAACTTTCTGACCCATAGCCTATTCCTGCCCTTCTGCGAGTATAACGGTAACGTGGCTGGTACGCTTGTGAATCTTGGTGGCACGGCCCTGGGCGCGGGGCATGAAGCGCTTCCAGGTGGGGCCTTCGTTCACGATGACTTCCTTGATGACCATGGCGTCCACGTTCACGCCGCCCAGCTGGGAGGCATTGGCCACGGCGCTCTTGAGCACATTCAGCAGCACGCCGGCGGGCTTGTTGGGGGTGAAGCGCAGAATGTTCATGGCTTCTTCCACACCCTTGCCCTGCACGTTCTTGGCCACAAGGCGGGTCTTGCGGGGCGACACGCGCTGGAATTTCGCGATAGCTTTGGATTCCATATCTCTACCCTACTTCTTGCCGGCCTTGGCCTTTTTGTCAGCGGCGTGGCCGTGGAAGGTACGGGTGGGCGAAAATTCGCCCAGCTTGTGGCCCACCATGTTTTCGGTCACGAACACCGGCACAAACTTTTTGCCATTGTGCACCGCAAAGGTCAGGCCCACCATTTCGGGCAGGATGGTCGAGCGGCGCGACCAGGTCTTCACCACGCGATGGTCATTGGAGGCCACCGCGGCGTCAACCTTCTTCATCAGGTGGCCGTCGATGAACGGCCCTTTCTTCAAAGATCTGGGCATCTGCTACTCCTACTTCTGGCCGCGGCGCTTGATGATAAGGCGCGAAGAAGCCTTGTTCTTGTCGCGGGTCTTGAAGCCCTTGGCAGGCATACCCCAGGGCGACACGGGATGACGACCACCGGAGCTGCGGCCTTCGCCACCGCCCAGGGGATGGTCGATGGGGTTCATGGCCACACCGCGGACCTGAGGACGGCGACCCAGCCAGCGGTTGCGGCCGGCCTTGCCCAGGGAGATGTTTTCGTGCTGGATGTTGCCCACCTGGCCCACAGTGGCCACGCAGGAAGCCAGGACCTTGCGCACTTCGCCGGAGGGCAGACGCAGCAGGGCGTACTTGCCTTCCTTGGCCACGAGCTGGGCATAGGTGCCGGCGGCGCGGCAGAGCTGGCCGCCCTTGCCGGGGTACAGCTCGACGTTGTGGATCACGGTACCCACCGGGATGCGGGACATCTGCATGGCGTTGCCGGGCTTGATGTCGGCACCTTCACCGGCCAGCACCACGTCGCCCTGCTTCAGGCCCACAGGAGCGATGATGTAGCGCTTTTCGCCGTCCACATAGTGGAGCAGGGCGATACGGGCGGTACGGTTGGGGTCGTATTCGATGTGCGCAACCTTGGCGGCGATGCCGAACTTGTTGCGCTTGAAGTCGATGATGCGGTACAGGCGCTTCACACCGCCGCCACGGCGACGGCTGGTCACGCGGCCACGGTTGTTGCGGCCGGCCTTCTTGGTCAGGCCCACGGTGAGCGACTTCTCAGGGGTCGTCCGGGTGATTTCCGCGAAGTCGGAAACCGTCTGGAAACGACGCCCGGCGGAGGTCGGTTTCAGCTTACGGACAGCCATTTTACACTCCCTCGAAGAACTCGATTTTATCGCCCTGGCGCAAGGTCACATAGGCCTTCTTCCAGCCGGGCTTGCGGCCCACCACGCGGCCCTGGCGTTCCCGGTTGGAGGGAGCCTTGCGAACCACGTTGACCGCTTCCACTTTCACATCAAAAGCCTTTTCCACGGCCTGCTTGATCTCAAGCTTGTTGGCGCCGGGATGAACATAGAAAGCCACCTGACGGGACGCATCCTTCAGCAGGGTGGTCTTTTCCGTCAGCAGGGGCTTGATAAGAACCTGGGTGAATTCCATGAGTTGCCCCTCTTATTTCTCAAAGCGGGCCTGCACGGGCGCCACGGCGCCTTCCAGCAGGACCAGCTGCTTGTGGCGGAGGATCTCCAGCACGCTCAGGCGATCAGGCGTGGTCAGCGTGATGCCGGGGATGTTGCGGGCGGAGCGGGTCAGGACTTCGCTTTCCTCGGCGGTCACGATGAGGGCCTTGTTCAGGCCCAGCGTACCGGCCACTTTGGCAAAATGCTTGGTCTTGGCTTCGGGCAGTTCGATGCCCTTGACCACCAGCAGGTTTTCGGCGGCCAGACGGCTCGACAGGGCCATCTTCATGGCCAGGGCGCGCACCTTGCTGTTGACCTTGAAGCTGTAATCGCGGGGCTGGGGGCCAAACACGATGGCGCCGCCACGCCACACGGGCGAACGGTTGGAGCCGGAACGGGCGCGACCGGTGCCCTTCTGCTTCCAGGGCTTCACGCCGCCGCCGGAAACGAAGGCGCGGGTCTTGGCCATGTGGGTACCGGCGCGTTTGGCGGCCATCTGGGCACGCACCACGAGGTTGAGGATCTCGGGACGAGCCTCAACTTCAAACACGTCGGCGGAAAGCGTCAGTTCGCCGCATTCCTGCTTGTTCTGGTCATAAACTTTCACGGTAGCCATTGTTGTGCTTCCTCTACTGCTTGCGGACCAGCACCAGCCCGTTCTTGGGGCCGGGCACGGAACCCTTGACCAGGATGACGTTGTCGGC
The DNA here is from genome assembly GCF_900116045.1 of Desulfovibrio piger. Classification (NCBI taxonomy): domain Bacteria; kingdom Pseudomonadati; phylum Thermodesulfobacteriota; class Desulfovibrionia; order Desulfovibrionales; family Desulfovibrionaceae; genus Desulfovibrio; species Desulfovibrio piger. Next base: position 2,722,820 of record NZ_LT630450.1, on the reverse strand, counting down.
GGGACGAACGTCAACGATCACAAGGCCCATTTCCGTCACGGTTTCGTTGCCCCAATGGCCAGCCATCTTGCGGCCCTTGAACACGTGGCCGGGGAAGGTGTTGTTACCGATGGAGCCGTTGTTACGGTGCACTTTTTCGCAACCGTGCGTATCCTTGGAACCGGCGAAGTTCCAACGGCGCATACGGCCCTGGTAGCCCTTACCGATGCTCTTGGCGGTCACTTTGACCACGTCGCCGGTAGCAAACATTTCCACGGTCAGTTCCTGACCGGGTTCCATTTCAGGGGCGTTTTCCAGGCGGATCTCACGCAGTTCGCGGTACAGGCCGGTGCCGGCCTTGGCGAAGTGGCCCTTCATGGCCTTGCTGACGTGCTTTTCCTTGTCTTCGGTCAGCGCGATCTGCAGGGCGTTGTAACCGTCGGTCTCAACGGTCTTCACCTGGGTGACGGGGCAGGGCCCGGCCTGAATCACCGTGACGGGCACAGCGGCGCCGTCACCGGCAAAAATGCGGGTCATACCAAGTTTACGACCCAAAATTCCCATTTTCTCAGCCATGACTGCCTCTCACTAGAGCTTGATTTCAACGTCCACGCCAGCGGGCAGGGAAAGCTTGCCGAGGGCGTCAACGGTCTGCTGCGTGGGTTCAAGGATGTCCATAAGCCGCTTGTGGATGCGCATTTCGAACTGCTCACGGGACTTCTTGTCCACATGCACGGAACGCTGGATGGTGTACTTGTGAATATTGGTGGGCAGCGGGATGGGCCCGGCCACACCGGCACCGGTATTGCGCGCCGTATCCACGATTTCCGCAACAGCCTTGTCCAGGATGCGGTAATCGTAGGCTTTGAGCTTGATCCGAATGCGATCACTGCTAACTGTCGTCATTGTTGCCTACTCCGTTTGAAAAATCCTGGCCGGTTGGGTTCGGCGCAGGTTTCTTAACAGCTTTTCGCGGGCCAAAAAACCACGGGCCCGAAGGTCGGCCTCACCCGTTGGGAGACTGGGCAACAACTTGGGGAAGAGAAGCGCTTGAAGCAGCGCACATCACAGAATCTGAAAGGATCAGATATATCGGAAGGTACGGACGCCTGAGCGTGCCTGCATCATCCGTGTGATGCTTCCCGGCGCAGCCCAGGCCTGTCACTGACGGAAGCAGTGACGAGGGTGGTCCCGCAGGGTCACCAAATGGGGGAACATTCCCCCCTACCTTTACAGCCCGGGGTCACCTGATCGCCAGGTGGGATCCGCTGTGTGGGCTGGAACGGCTCGACATTGTCTCGGCATCTGGTAACGCCTGCACATGTCAAAACCCGCCGCGGAGCGACCGCTTTGGGTGCATCAGGACAGACTCGATCTGCCCTTCCCTGCCGTCCAGGGAACAGCCTTGTTGCTCAAGGCGAGGTTCCTTCTACCGGGAATGGGACGATGCGTCAAGTTTTTTTCACAGCGGGCGGGATTTTTTTTCGCGCTCCTGCTGCCCTTCCCGCCTCGGGAGAAAAAAGATCCTGCCTGCCGGGCCCCGAAGGCGCCTGTCATAAAAAAGACGGTCGTGCCATCGACCTCACGGGCATGCATCACACGCCTGCCCCCCATAAAGGAACGCGAGAGGGGGGCTTCCCCTCACGGAAAGCCCCCCTCATGCCTCTCATGACAACCGCAGCGCTATTTGCCCTGGTCCAGGTCGCCCAGCAGGGCGCGGGCGTAGTCGGCGCCGTTGAAGGGCCGCAGATCCTCGAGCTTTTCGCCCAGGCCCACATAGGTGATGGGCAGCTTTTCCTGCATGGCCACGGCAATGGCCACGCCGCCCTTGGCCGTACCGTCCAGCTTGGTGAGGATGAGTTCGTCCACGCCGGCGGCTTCCTTGAAGAGCTTGGCCTGCGACAGGGCGTTCTGGCCGGTGGTGGCGTCGATGACCAGGACGCAGCGGTGCGGCGCACCTTCATGTTTCTTGCCCAGCACCTGGCGGATCTTGGTCAGCTCTTCCATGAGGTTGACCTTGGTCTGCAGGCGGCCGGCGGTATCCACAAAGAGGATGTCCACCTTTTCGGCCAGGGCGCGGTCCATGGCCTCGTAGGCCACGGAGGCCGGATCGGAACCGGCGGGACGGGCATGGAAAAGCGCGCCCACGCGCTCGGCCCAGACCTGCAGCTGTTCGATGGCCGCCGCGCGGAAGGTGTCGGCCGCGGCGATCATGACCTTTTTGCCCTGCATGCGGGCACGATGGGCCAGCTTGGCGATGGTGGTGGTCTTGCCCACACCGTTGACGCCGATGAAGAGCACCACTTCGGGCGGGTTCACGGCGCTGATGCGACGCGGCAGGCGGAAGATCTCGTCCACTTCGGCCATGAGCAGGCCGCGCACGTCTTCCACGCGGGTCACATTCTCCTTGCGGGCCCGTTCACGCAGACGCTCCACCAGCTCCAGCGACGGTTCGTAGCCCAGGTCGGCCATGATGAAGAGCTCTTCCAGCTCTTCCCAGAAGCTTTCATCGAGTTCGCCGTGGCTGCTGAACAGGCTGTCCAGACGGCGGGAGAACTGCTCGCGGGTACGGCTCAGGCCTTCGCTGATCTTGAGGAACAGGCGGCTGCGCTCGTCCTCCTCGTCCTCCATGTCCAGGGCCAGGGTCAGGCGGTACTGCAATTCGGAGCGGAACTCGTCCAGCTGCACATATTCCATGCGCTCCAGCCAGCCGCGGAAGTCATCCACGAAGGCATCCACTTCGGCGGCGGGCGCATCCAGCGAACGCAGCAGGAAGCGCAGACGCTTCCAGAGCTCGTCCCCGGCTTCCTCCACCCCTTCCAGCACGATGCCCAGCCAGACGGAGAGGCGCGGTTCGGCCTCGCGCAGGCGCAGGATCAGGGACTGGGCCAGCGCCGGGTCCAGACCGCAGGTCTCCAGCGCGGGCGCCGTGGGACGCTCGGCCGTGGCAGCCGCCGCGGCAACGGCAGTGGCGGCAAGGGCCGCATCGGCCACGGAGACGGATCCGCCCTGTTCCGGCGCGGTCGCAGCGGCGGGCCCATCCTGTTCCGGCAAGGCGGCAGCGGCAGTTTCCGTGCCTTCGTCCACCTTGAGCGGAGGTTCCTGCCCGGCGCTTTCGGCGGCTGCAACGCTTTCGTCCGCATGGGCTCCAGCGGCGGCAGCATCAGGGCGGACGTCCTCGTCCACCTCCTGCTCCGGCACAGCAGGCGTGTCCTCAGCTTCGGCAGCCGGGGCCTCAGCTTCCGGCCGGGCCGTATCTTCGTCACTGCCGAAAATGCGCTGCCACCAGCTGCGACGGGGCGCCGCCGCTTCGTGATTTTCTTCCGCTCCTTCGCGGACCTCGTCGCGGACCGCCTCATCTTCCGCGGCATCCGTTCCGGCTTCGGCCTCTTCTTCATCCGCAGCTTCACCGGCTTCCGCAGAGCTGGCGGCGACCGTATCGTCACCGGCAGCCTCAGCCGCATCGACGGTATCGGCCCCGGTCGATTCCGCAGGCAGCGATCCTTCTTCCGCTTCCTGGCCAGCCTCCACAACGGTCTCAGCCTCGACCGCCGCAGTTTCCGTTTCAGGCCGGGCCTCTTCCATGTCGGCAAGCCTTTCTTCCCCGGTGTCTGAGGGAGCCGCAACGGCACTGGCGGGCTCTTCGCAGACTTCGACAGTTTCAGCTTCCGCAACAGCGTTTTCCGGGGCAGCCGTGTCCGCGCTGGCGTCATCCCGCTCCTGCGCATCCGCTTCCGCACCGGCATCACCGGATGTTTCTTCCGGCGCCACAGGTCCGCCAGCCGCTTCCGTCGCGGGCACCTCATCCGACGAGATCTCCGCTTCCGCAACAGCAGCCGGGGCTTCTTCTGCTTCGGCGGCCGCTTCGCTTTCGACCTCCACAGAAGACTCGCCCAGAGAGGCCGGGCCCTCGGCTTCCGCCACAGGCGCATCTTCCTCCGTAGTGACCCCGGCTTCCAGCGGAGCCTCGGACGCCGCAGGCTGGCCGGCAGGCGCCGCCGCCACGACAGCTTCGGCGGTCTTGCTCTCCTCCGGGGCCTCGGCAGCAACAGCATCGCATTCAGCGGCAGTCACTTCCACGGGTTCAGCAGCGACCACGGCTTCCGCCTCAGGCTCCGCCAGCCCGGTTTCCCCGGCAACGGGAGCGGCCCCGTCCTCCGGGGCCTCGTCCGCAGATATGTCTTCCGCAGGGGCAACGGTTTCGTCAGCCGCCGGGACGCTCTCCGGTTCCGGCGCGCTTTCCGGCTCCGCTGCAGCGCTCCCGGTATCAGCGGCAGGCTCCTCCGGGGCCACAGGCGTTGCGGCCGTTTCCTTCTCCACTGCCGCGGCCTGCGTTTCTTTCGCCTCCTCGGCGCTCCCACCAAAAAACTTTTTTACTGCGGAAAAAAAGCCCATAGTCTCTCCTTATTTCACTGCGGCCCCGCTCAGGGCCCGCAAAACTTCCTCAAGATCGGCGGCACAGGTCTCCACGGCCAGGGCACGGGCCTCGCAGCCGGGATCCTCCAGCGCGCCGAGCATCTCGCGGGCGCTGTCCTCAAGGCGGGCGGCTCCCAGGCAGGGCGCCGCGGCAGCCAGCATCCGCCCCAGATGGCACAGCCCTTCCAGCTCATCTTCCGCGTACAGGCGCATCATGAGCATGGGCGCATGGGCAAAGGTCTGGCGGAACAGGGCCGCGGTCATGCGCCAGCTCGCGGGGTTCGCCTGCTGGAAATGCCTGCCCCGGACCGCATCCACAGGCAGGACCTCCCCTGCCCCGGCAGGGCCATCCCCGGGCCGCACGTCCCGGCTTCCGGCCTCCGGCCGTCCCGGCTCTCCGCGCTTGCGCAAAAGCCGCCGCCCCAGGGAACGCAAACGCTCCAGATCGCCCCAGTGCCAGTACAGGGCCGCCAGAAAGACGCTGAGCAGCAGGGTATTGATGACGAAACGCCAGATCTCGCGCTGCATGACCCTGTCCGAACCTTCCTGCACCAGACGGCGGGCAAGATAGACCTCCACCGTGCCCACGGGCTGTCCTTCCCGGCGCAGCGGGCTCATGCCCTGCACGGTGTTCTCCGTGATCTCGCCGTCCCAGGGCACCGCCTCCCAGTGCGCGTTGCGGCGCTGGCCGGAAAAAAGGCTGTCCCCCACCTGCACGGTCACGGCATACAGGCGCGGGTCCTCCATGAGCCCCGTCACCAGCGCGTCCGTGGAAACGGCGGTGAGCTCACCGTACAGTCCCAGCAGATGGGTGAAACGGCTGGCCACGCGGCCTGCCTCGCTCTGCAGGCGGCTCTGGGCAGCACTGCGTTCAGCCATGATGTTCCACGCCGCCTGCGACAGAAAGAGCAGCACGGCCAAAAGCCAGCAGGCCAGGGCCACCCAGCGGCGGTATCTGGTCAGGAAAATAAGAACGGACCGCTTCACGAGCGGGAATCTCCTTGCGATTTTGTGCGCAGCTTGTGTGCCAGCATACGCATATCGGCATCCCCGAGCAGGATGAGGACGCCCCCCCAGGCACAGCACCCGGCCCCTATGGACAGGGCCAGCGCCCCTGCTGCGGGCAGCCCGGGCAACACGACCGGCACGACGGACAACGGCTCCCGCAGCGGGCAGGCCATGCCGCACAGGCGCAGGACAGCCAGGGCCCCCGCCGCCGCCCCGCCCGCGGCCAGCACATGCCGCAGGCAGGCCATGCCGTCCAGGAGCGCCCACGCGGGCAGCACGGGCCGCACGCGCCGGCGCAGCCCCCGCCACAGCCAGAGGGTCTGTCCCCACAGGGCCGCGCTGGCCGCCGCGGCCGGCAAACAGAAATAGATGTCCCTTGCCATACTATGTAACAGCCACGCCCCGCCTGCAAGCGTAAAAACGACGGCCAGCAGCGAGGACAAGGCCGTCAGGCGCACGTCACCCAGGGCATTGCAGCCCGCCAGCAGGCAACGGCTCACCGCGCAGGCGGGCAGGCAGGGCAGGTACGCCCAGAGGGCCAGCGTCACCTGCCGCACCCCCGTGGCGTCGAATTCCCCGTGATGCAGCAGTACGTCCACAAGGCAGGGGCCCACGGCCCACAGACCCGCCGCCGCGGGCAGGGACAAAAGCGTGGCCCAGCGCAGGGCCAGGGCCATGTCCTGCCGGAAGGCGGCAAAATCCTTTTCTCCGGCCAGGCGGCTCAAACGCGGCAGGCTGGCCATGCCCAGGCAGGCCCCGATGAGGCCCAGCGGCAGTTCCAGCAGGCGTTCGGCATAGTACAGGCCCGCTATCTGGCTGCCCGCAGCCAGGCCCATGGCCGCCAGCATCACCAGCTGCGGTGCGGCCGCCCCCAGCAGGCCCAGGGGCAGGCGCCCCAGACAGCCCCACAGCTCGCGGCCGGAGGGCACAGCGGCCGGGCGCTTCGCCTTGGCCGCGGGAAAGACATGGCGGGCATAGCCCCACTGGGCCAGCCACTGGGCCAGGCCCCCGGCGCTCATGCCCGCGGCCAGGGCCGCCGGCACTGCCTCCGTCCCGCCCGCCCACCAGCCCGCCAGCATGGCGCCGATGACCACCACATTGAAGATGACGGGCGAAAGCGCGGGCAGCCAGAAGACTTCGCGGCAATGCAGCACCGCCATGCCCAGGGCCGCCAGCCCAGCCAGCAGCACATAGGGCAGGCAGAGCCGGAACAGCCTGCTGCCCTCCGCCAGGGCCTCGGGGGAAAGGGCGGGGGCCAGAAAGGCCAGCAGCTGCGGCGCCGCCAGCATGCCCAGCAGGACAAGGCCGCCCAGCGCCAGCACGAGACGCCGGAGCAGGCCGGAGACCAGAGCGGGCAGCAGCTCCTCCCGGCCATGCGCGACATCGTGCCGCACCAGCCAGGCCGTGAGCGTCATGGACAGGGAGCCTTCGCCCAGCAGGCGGCGCAGCAGATGCGGCAGGCGCAGGGCCGCCACCAGGGCATCGGCCACCGGCCCGCAGCCCACCAGCCAGGCCATGCCCATGTCGCGCACCAGCCCCAGCAGGCGGGAAAACAGGGTGAACAATGCCAGCATCCCCGCCGTGCGGGCCATACGGCCACCGCCGGAAGGACGGGGAGCATCGCCATGCGAAAGGCTCATGGGCACATCCTTAATAAAAGACGTCCCGGTACCGGCTGGGACCGGGACCGGGCGCACGGCACACCGAAAAAGCCTCCGGCAGGAAACGTTCCCCTGCCGGAGACGGCGGCGTCACGGTCTGTGCGGATCGCTTTCCGTACGCCAGGCCTGGACAGCGGCCCGGACGGCGGCGTCCTTTTCCTCGGGCATGTCCTTGAACTGCTCGGCAAAGACATGGATGCGCGTGCCGCCACGGGGCACGAACAGGCCCTTGACGCGGCACCAGCAGGGGGCCAGCACGGTCCACAGGTCTTCCAGCACGGTGTTGGTGATGGTCTCCATGAAGGACTGGTGGTTGCGGAAGGCGAACATGTACAGCTTGAAGCTCTTGGATTCCACGCACAGCTGGTCCGGGATGTACTCCACGGTGATGGTGCCCATGTCCGGCTGTCCCGTCACCGGGCACAGGGAGGTGAACTCGGGAAAGGTGATGCTGATGACGTACGGGCGCCGGGGATAACGGTTGGGGAAGGATTCCAGCAGCGCCGTGCTGGGGCCGCCCTGCAATTCGGGCATCTTGCCGGTGCCCAGCACATGCAGGTGCTGCGTCTGGTCCTGGCTGCGGGTGGTGGACATGGAAACTCCTTTGCTGATCTTGCCGGGCACCGGGAACGGGCCGCGGCTGCCGTCCTTGTAACTTATTGTGCTTGCCGCTACAATAGCGGCCGTCATCTGCCGTTTTGGCAGTCTGTGGAGGATGCATGAAACTTTCTGTTGCCTTGCGCGCCTGTTCCGCCGGGGGCCTCATGCCCCTTTCCGTGGCCCGGGTCGCAGGGATGCCCAGCCATCGTCTGGCGTCCCCGCTGGTGCGCCAGTGTCCCTTCATCCCTGTGGGCACCGGCCTGTATGATGCGAACCATGTGGAGCTGCTGCGCGTCACGGGCCGCTGCTGGCTGCCCGCCGATGACGGCGGCCACGCCCTGCAATGCCTGATGACCCGCGCCCTGGCGGATCTGCCCGTGGGCGAGATCAGCCTTGAGACACGGCGCACGGGCCGCGCCCTGGCCTGGGTGACCCTTTCGGACAAGGGCTCCCAGGGCATGCGTGACGATACCAGCGGCCCGGCCATGGCCGCCCTGGTGGCCGACGCCCTGCCCCTGTGCCACAGCCAGGGCTTCCTGCTGCCCGACGACGCGGTGCAGCTGCGCGCCCTGCTGGTGGATCTGGCCCTGAACCAGGGCTATGACATCATCTGCACCAGCGGCGGCACGGGCGTGGGCCCGCGCGACATCTCGCCGCAGATCACGTCCGCGGTGCTGGACTATCCCCTGCCCGGCTTCAGCATGGCCATGATGCAGGCCAGCCTGGCCAAGACGCCCCACGCGGCCATCTCGCGTGCGGTGGCCGGCGTGCTGGGACAGAGCATCATCATCAACCTGCCCGGCAGCCGCAAGGCCGTCGTGGAAAATCTGGAAGCTGTCCTGCCCGCCCTGCCCCATGCGCTGGACAAGTTGCACGGCGATCCCGCCGACTGTGGAGGTTAATCCCTGATGAAACTGCCCCGATTCACCCTGCCCCGTTTTTCCCTGCCGTCCTGCCGTCCCGGGGATCTGTGCCGACGCTTTTCCGTCCGCGGCTTCGTCTCCTTCTGCCGCATGATCCGCATCGAGCATTCCATCTTCGCCCTGCCCTATGCCTGGGCCGGTTCGGTCATGGCCGCCGGCGGCATGCCGCCGTGGGACAAGCTCATCCTGCTGACCATCGCCATGGTGGGCGTGCGCTCCTTCGCCATGGGCATCAACCGCATCTTCGACCTGCCCTTTGACCGCGAGAACCCCCGCACCGCCAACCGCCATCTGGTCACCGGCGAGATCAGCGTGCGCCAGGCCTGGGTCTTTTCCCTGGTCATGGCGGTCATCTTCGTCCTGGCCTGTGCGGCCATCAACACGGTCTGCCTCGTCCTTTCGGTGCCCGCCCTGCTCTTTGCCGCCGCCTACAGCCTGACCAAGCGCTTTTCGGCCATCTGCCACTTCTGGCTGGGGGCCACCCTCGGCCTGGCGCCCCTGGCCGGTGCCCTGGCCGTGAATCCCGAGGCCCTGGGACTGGGCCCCGTCATGCTGTTCTTTGCCGTGACCTTCTGGGTGGGCGCCTTCGACATCTACTATTCCTTCCAGGACTATGACTTCGACGTGGCCTTCCGTCTCTGCTCCGTGCCCTCGGTCTACGGCCCGGACACGGCCCTGGCCATCGCCGGTTTCTCCCATGCCGTCACGTCCATCTTCCTGTTCCTGACCGGCATCGCCGCCGGGCTGGCCTGGCCCTGGTATGTGCTCTGGGCCGGCGTGTCCGCCATTCTGTTCTGGGAGCACCATCTGATGCGCCCGCAGGACCTCAGCCGCGTGAACATGGTCTTCTTCACCCTCAACGGCATCATCTCGCCGCTGGTGCTGGTGGGCGTCATCCTGGGAGTGGTGCTCTAAGATGCCGCGCAAGAAACAGTACCAATGGGATGCGGAGACCAGCGGCCAGGAGGCCCCCGAACAGCTCAGCCGCTCGGCCAAAAAGCGCCAGAGCTCGGCCCTGCAGGATCTGGGCGCCGAGCTGACCAAACTGCCCGTCAGCGAGCTGGACAGGCTGCCCCTGACGCCCGACCTGCTGGAGGCCCTGCGCCTGTATGCCCGCATCAGCAACCGCGAAGGCAGGCGCCGCCAGCTCCAGTTCATAGGCCGCCTCATGCGCGGGGTGGACGCCGGGCCGCTGGCCGAAGCCATCGAGGCCCGCAGGAACGGCCAGCAGGCCGATGCCGCCCGCCTGCATCTGGCCGAGCAGTGGCGGGAAAAATTGCTCTCCGCTGCCGAGGCGGACGTGGATGCCCTCCTGGCCGCCTTCCCCTGGCCCGATGCCGAAGCCGCGGGGCGCCCGGAGCTGGAAAAGCTGCTGGCCGAAGCCCGCAGGGAAGATGACCGGCGCCCGCCCCATGCCCGCCGCGCCCTCTTCCGGGGCTTCATGCGCCTGCTGGAACAGCGCTGACGGGGCTTCACCGCCGGGCGAAGAAGGGCCGTCAGGTGAAGGATTCCGGCCTATTACAGGCAAGGGGATATTTTCTCGGCAAAAAATGAAAAAATCGCTTGACCCCGGCGGACTTTTTCCGTAGAAGTTCTCTTCGTTGAGCGCGCCCTTGTAGCTCAGTCGGTAGAGTGCATCCTTGGTAAGGATGAGGTCACCAGTTCAATCCTGGTCAAGGGCTCCAGAAAACAACACGACGCCTGTGGAAACATGGGCGTTTTTTTGGGGAAACCCGGACATATACGACCGCCCTTGTAGCTCAGTCGGTAGAGTGCATCCTTGGTAAGGATGAGGTCACCAGTTCAATCCTGGTCAAGGGCTCCAGAAATTTCAACGCCTGTGGAAACATGGGCGTTTTTTCTTTATCTGCACGAAGGAGCCTGTCATGCAGATCCCCGTCCCGGTCGCCACAGTCGGCCTGCTGGTGCTCTCCAATGTCTTCATGACCTTTGCCTGGTACGGTCACCTGAAGCACAAGAGCATGGCCCTGCCCCTGGTCATCTTCATCAGCTGGTGCATCGCCTTCTTCGAGTATGTGCTGCAGGTGCCGGCCAACCGCATCGGCTACGGCTATTTCAATGCGGCGGAGCTGAAGACCATCCAGGAGGTCATCTCCCTCACGGTCTTCTCGCTCTTCTCCGTCTTCTACCTGCACGAGACCCTGCGCTGGAACCATGTGCTGGGCTTCGCCCTCATCGTGCTGGCGGCCTACGTCATCTTCAAGGAATGGTAGCATGGTCAGCACGGCCGTCATCCTTTTCTGCACCTGCGCCGCCTTCGTGGCGGGCTTCATCGACTCCATCGCGGGCGGCGGCGGCCTCATCACCATCCCCGCCCTGCTGCTTTCCGGCCTGCCGCCCCAGCTGGCCCTGGGCACCAACAAGGTGGGCTGCTGCCTGGGCACCGGCGTGGCCATGCTCAATTTTGCCCGCAGCCACCTCATCCTCTGGCGGCTGGCCCTGCTGGGCGTGGGCTTTTCGCTGGCAGGGGCGGCCATCGGCACCGAGCTGGCCCTCTACATCCCGCCCGATCTGCTGGGCAAGGTGCTGGTGGTCCTGCTGCCCTTCGCCATGCTGGCCACCCTCATGCCCAAGAAGGAACAGGAGAAGCCCCAGCTCACCACCGGCCGCCGCTACTGGATACTGGCGCCGCTCTGCTTCCTCATCGTGGGCATCTATGACGGCTTTTTCGGCCCCGGCACCGGCAGTTTCCTGATCCTGGCCCTGCACTGGGTGCTGCGCATCAGCCTCATCGAAGCCTCGGCCACGTCCAAGGTCATGAACTTCGCCTCCAACCTCGGCGCCATGATCCTCTTCATCTGGAACGGCGCCGTCATCTGGAGCATCGGCCTGCCCATGATGGCGGCCAACATCGCGGGCAACTGGCTGGGCAGCCGCCTGGCCATCAAGGTCGGCACCGAGGCCGTGCGCCGCTTCCTCTGGGTCTCGCTCTCCCTGCTGCTGGCCACCCTGGTCTGGCGCTTCTTCATCTCGCCCCATCTGCCCGGCGCCTGATCCTCCCATGCCTGATGCCGGGCCGGCAGCCATGCGCCGCCGGCTTTGGGGATGGCGGCCCGAGGCAGACGCAGGGCCTGCCCGTGCGGGCAGCGGAGGAGGATGATGCGGTGCCGGACCATCACGGGAACGGGCCCCCTCCCTTGCCCCCATACCGGCAGCGTGCTAGAGCAGGAGGAAACCGCCCTTGCGGGCAAAAGGAGTCCTGTATGCTGAAGCGTATCGTTCCTCTCGTTCTGGCTCTCGTCCTCTGCGCCGGTCTGGCCCAGGCCAAGACCAAGGCCCCCGCGACCCAGCTTCCCGGCGACCTGACCCTGGCCGAGGCCCAGAAGGTTCTCGATGCGGCCCTAGTCAAGGCCAAGGCCCAGGGCGTGCCCATGAATATCGCCATCGTGGATGCGGGCGGCAACCTGAAGGCCTTCGTGCGTCAGGACGGCGCCTTCATCGGCAGCATCGACGTCTCCACCAAGAAGGCCGTCACGGCCCGTTACTTCAACATGCCCACCTCCACCCTGGGCGCCGCTTCCCAGCCCGGACAGGAGCTGTTCGGCATCGAGGCCACCAACGGCGGCCTGGTGATCTTTGGCGGCGGTGAGCTGCTGGTCCGTGACAACGTCATCGTGGGCGCCATCGGCGTCAGCGGCGGCAGCGTGGCCGAGGACACCAACGTGGCCAAGGCAGGCGCCGCGGCCCTCAAGTAGCCCCGTACGGCAAAGGCCCTGCGGAACACGCCGCAGGGCCTTTTTTAGTATGCGGAGGGTCTGGGGTGCGGCGGTACGCAAGTCGTCCCTGTGCATGCCATGAGCACGACAGGCAGCAGCGCCATCAGGGAAAAAGCCTCCGTGCGCGCAGGCAGGCCCGACACGAAATCCCCGTCCGTTCCCGGGCCTCCGAAACGCCCCCGTTCACGCAGACTGGACGGCCGTGCGCCCCCGCAACAGGCGGCAGCGCTCAGGACTTCACCGGCGTTCCTCTGCCACGCCCGGAAGGGCGGACACCGCCTTTTCCGCGTTCCGCCGGATCGTCCAGCTGCGGCAGGGCCCCGCCGGCGATGGCCCACAGATAGAGCGAGGCCAGCGAACCATAGGGAGAGAAACGCCTGCGGTAGCGCTCGAAGCGTTCCCGCGGCATCTCTTTGTGCCGGTAGAGCATGCGCAGGCCGCGCCGGATGGCCAGATCGTCATAGCTCAGGATGTCGGGCCGCTGCAGGGAGAAGAGCAGCAGCATCTCGGCCGTCCAGACGCCGATGCCGCGCAGGGCGGAAAGGCGGCGGCAGACTTCGGCGTCCTCCAGGGCGGCCATGCCCGGCAGATCCAGTTCCCCGTCCACCACCTGCCGCGCGATGCCGCGCATGTAGTCCACCTTGCGCGCGGAAAGCCCCAGGGCCTGCAAGGCCGCCTGCGGCCGGGCCAGCAAATTTTGCGGCGTGACCTCGCCCAGCAGGCCGCACAAACGTCCCCAGACCGTGCGCTGGGCCGCCATGCTGATCTGCTGGCCCGTGATGGCATGCATCAGGGCCTGGAAAAGATCCGGCATGACCTCCCGCCGTACCGGACCGATGGCCTGCATGGCCGCTGCCAGCTTTTTGTCCTTGCGGGCCAGATAATCCACGGCCGCCTGATCGCAGCGGAAAAAATCCCCTTCCGGCATCCTCCTGCCTCCCTCGTCTGTCCGGCCTCGTCCGGCCATTGTCCCTCTCCTCCTGATGTCGCAGCACGGACAAAAAGCCAGCGCGCCGCACAGGGCTGGAGGAGGATGCCCTGCTCCCGTCACCCATGCCGCTGCCGACATGCCAGCAAGAGAGGGCCCCGGCATGACCGGCCGGCAAAACGGCCGCCGGATGTCCGCATGAGCGGCCCGGACATCTGGGGAAGCCGGGCTCCTTCCCCCCAAAAGCACAAAAGGACGGGAAAAGATCCCGTCCTTTTTTATTGTCGTCAGCTGCCGGCTAGTTCTTCAGGCTGTGGATGGGGGCCGGGATGCGGCCGCCCAGGCCGATGAAGGCACTGGCGTCGCCCTTGGGCACGGGGATGATGGCCGCCTTGCCCAGCAGGCCGCCGAAGCTCACTTCCTCGCCCACGCCCTTGCCGGGCACGGGGATGACGCGCACGGCCGTGGTCTTGTGGTTGATCATGCCGATGGCCATCTCGTCGGCGATGAGGCCGGAGATGGTGCTGGCCGGGGTATCACCGGGGATGGCGATCATGTCCAGGCCCACGGAGCAGACGCTGGTCATGGCTTCCAGCTTTTCCAGGCTCAGCAGACCGGAGGTGGCCGCCGCCTCGATGCTGGAGTCCTCGGAAACAGGGATGAAGGCGCCGGACAGGCCGCCCACGGACGAGGAGGCGAAGGCGCCGCCCTTTTTCACGGCATCGTTGAGCATGGCCAGCACGGCCGTGGTGCCGGGCGCCCCGATGCTGGACAGCCCCACGCTCTGGAAGATCTCGCCCACGCTGTCGCCCACGGCCGGGGTGGGCGCCAGGGAAAGGTCGGCCACGCCGAAGGGCAGGCCCAGGCGCTGGGCCACTTCGTTACCGATCATCTCGCCCACGCGGGTCACCTTGTAGGCCGTGCGCTTGATGACTTCGGCCACATCCAGCAGGGTCATGGGCCTGCCGCCGTGGCGGCTGTGCTCCAGGGCGCGGTCGATGGCCTTCTTGACCACGCCGGGGCCGGAGACGCCCACGTTGATGACCACATCGGGCTCGCCCACGCCCAGATAGGCACCGGCCATGAAGGGCACGTCCTGCGGGATGTTGGCGAAGACCACCAGCTTGGCGCAGCCAAGGCCGCCGCGGTCGGCCGTGGCCTGGGCCACCTTGAGGATCTGTTCGCCCATCAGGGCCACGGCATCCATATTGATGCCGGAACGGGAGGAGGCCACGTTGATGGAGGAGCAGATGCGGTCCGTGGTGGCCAGGGCTTCGGGCAGGGCCTCGATGAGGGCACGGTCACCGTTGGCGAACCCTTTTTCCACCAGGGCGGAAAAACCGCCCAGGAAGTCGACGCCGGCTTCCTTGGCCGCTTCGTCCAGGGCCTGGCAGACGCGCACCATGCCGTCGGGGCCGAAGGGGGCCCCCACCACGGCGATGGGGCTGACGCTGATACGTTTGTTGACCACCGGGATGCCGTACTTGTCGCCCACCTCGTTGCAGACGTTGACCAGCTGGGAGGCATAGCGGTGCAGCTTGGCTTTGACGTTGCCGGTGAAGAGGTCGATGTCGTGGCTGACGCAGTCGAACAGGCTCACGCCCAGGGTCACGGTGCGCACGTCCAGATGCTCGTTGCGGAGCATGTTGAGCGTGTTGATAACTTCGCGTTCAGAAAGCATGGATATTCCTTATGATACTTGCGGAGGCGGCCCTGCCGCGCTCCCGGGAAGGGCAGGATCCTAGAAGGAGCCGATGCGGTGGACGGCTTCGAAGATGTCGCGGTGCTGCACGCTGACGCGCAGGCCCTGGGCCTGGCCCTCGCTGGCCAGCTCGCGACGCAGGCGGCCCAGGTCGGCCTTTTCGGGGACCTTGACTTCGAACACGAACAGAGCGTGGTTGCTGTGCTCCTGGCCCAGGACGGCCTTGAGGCTGTCGATGTTGACGCCGTGACGGGCGAAGACGCGGCTCATGGCCGCGATGAGGCCCGGACGGTCGGGACCGTCCACCGTGACCACGAAGGGCTGGCTGACCACGGAATCTTCCCAGCGGCCTTCCACCGCCGGGCGCACCAGCACCGAAAGGTCGAGCTTGGCATCCACCAGGCCCAGGGCCAGCTGGCTGTGCAGGGATTCTTCCGTCACGTTTTCAGGAGCCTGGACGATGAAAATGGCCGCGAACTCACCGCAAAGGATGGTCTGGGTGACCTCGATAATATTGCAGCCGGTCTGCCCGAGGATCTGGCTTACCGCGGAAACGATGCCGGGACAGTCCCGGCCGAGAAAAGAGATGGTCAGTTTTTTCATGCTTGGTCCTTGCGGGGGTTACGTTTTGAAAACGGTAAACTATGATTCAATGGAATTCAAGTATGACTACTTTATCACTTTCCGGGCCGAAAGGCACCCTCCGCCCGCCGGGCCCTCCCGGCCCGGAACCTTGACGGCAGGGCCTGAATGGCATACCTCTAGCCATTCAACCGTTGAGCCCGAAAGCGGGCCGGGCCATGCCCGAAGTCAGGAGTTTGCAGTGGAAAACCGGGAAAAGAGTCCTAAGAAGCAAAAGATCAAGCTGAACACCAAGTCGCAGCACGCCGCCTATTTCATGCCCATGCTTGAGGGCTTTGCCCAGCGCGACATGCTCAACGAAGTCATCAAAAACCGCGTCGTCAAAGCCTGTGACCTGCTGGATGCCGGTGTACCGCTGTTCCCCAATGATTTCCGCAAGGAACATGCCGTCAGCTGGGTGCTGGACAATTTCGGCAGCCTGAGCGCCGAAGAGCTGGAGGCCAAGGGGGACGTGTTCGCCATCGCCGGCCGCATCGTCTCGCTGCGCTCCTTCGGCAAGGTGGCCTTTTTCCACCTCATGGACGAGAGCGGCCGCATCCAGTGCTATGCCAGCCGCGAAGAGCTGCCCGCAGATGTCTATAATGTCGTGAAGAAGCTGGACGTGGGCGACATCGTCGGCGTGTCCGGCCATCTTTTCCACACCAAGACGGGCGAGCTGACCATCTCCTGCCGCAACCTCAAGCTCATCACCCGCTCCATGCGCCCCCTGCCGGAAAAGTATCACGGCCTCAAGGACATGGAGACCCGCTACCGCCAGCGTTATGTGGACCTCATCGTCACCGAGCGCGCCCGCGAGATCTTCCGCAAGCGCAGCATGATCGTGAGCGAGTTCCGCCGCTTCCTCGAGGAGCGCGGCTTCATGGAAGTGGAGACCCCCATGATGCAGGCCGTGGCCGGCGGTGCCGCCGCCCGCCCCTTCGAGACCTACCACAACGCCCTGGACCTCAAGCTCTACATGCGCATCGCGCCCGAGCTCTACCTCAAGCGCCTGCTGGTGGGCGGCTTCGAGAAGGTCTTCGAGCTCAACCGCAACTTCCGCAACGAAGGCATCGACACCCGCCACAACCCGGAGTTCACCTCCTGTGAGTTCTACTGGGCCTATGCCAACTTCCATGACCTCATGGACCTGACCGAAGAACTCTTCGCCCGTCTGGCCCGCAAGGTCTGCGGCGGCACGGTCATCACCTACCAGGGCCAGGAGATCGACCTCACCCCCGGCAAGTGGACCCGCATGTCCTTTTACGAATCACTGACCAAGATCGGCGGCCACAGCCCCGAATTCTACAACGACTACAACAAGGTGCGCGACTACATCCGCAGCCGCGGCGAAAAGGCCACCGACAGCGAGAGCCTGCCCAAGCTGCACGCCAAGCTCTTTGACCTGGATGTGGAAGAGAAGCTGATCCAGCCCCACTTCATCTACCACTACCCCACCGAGATCTCGCCCCTGTCGCGCCGCAACAACGAGCATCCCGACCTGACGGACCGCTTCGAACTGTTCATCACCGGTCGTGAACTGGCCAACGCCTTCTCCGAGCTCAACGACCCCGTGGACCAGCGTCTGCGCTTCGAAGAGCAGGTGCGCGAGAAGGAGGCCGGCGACGACGAAGCCCACGCCATGGACGAGGACTTCCTGCGCGCCCTGGAATACGGCATGCCCCCGGCAGCCGGCGAAGGCATCGGCATCGACCGCCTCGTCATGCTGCTGACGGACTCCGCCTCCATCCGCGAAGTCATCCTCTTCCCGCTGCTGCGTCCGGAGTTCTAAACAAGCATGCGCATGCCCTTTGAGCTGTTCGTGGCGCTGAGATATTTGTTCTCGCGCCGCAAGCAGACCTTCATCTACATTATCTCCATCATGTCCATCCTGGGCGTCGCCCTCGGCGTCGGCGCCCTGGTGGTGGTCCTGGGCGTCTACAACGGCCTGACCACCGACATGCGCGACAAGATCATCGGCGCCAATGCCCACGGCATCGTCATGTCCTATGTGCCCGCGGCCTTCCAGCAGCACCCCGACCTGGTGCGGCGGGTGGAGGCCGTGGAGCATGTGCGCGGCGCCACGCCCTTCATCTATACCGAGGTCATGCTCTCCGCGGCCGGCGGCGTCAAAGGCCTGGTGCTGCGCGGCATCGACCCCGAGAGCGCGCCCCGGGTCCTGAGCATGCTGCGCGAGATCCGCCGCGGCTCCGTGGCCGGTCTGAAGCGCGAGGGCACGCCGGGCATCGTCATCGGCGAGGAACTGGCCAAGCGTCTGGGCATCGGGCTGGGCAGCCGCGTCAACCTGCTCTCCCCCTCGGGCGAAAAGGGCGCCACCGGCTATTCGCCGCGCATCCGCCCCTTCGAGGTGGTGGGCATCTTCAAGACCGGCATGTTCGAATACGACGCCACCCTGGCCTTTGTGGACCTCAAGGCCGCGCGCGACATCCTCGGCCTGCCCGACGGTTTCCTGACCGGCATCGAGATCATGGTGGATGACGTCTACAAGGCCGACGCCATCGCCCGGAGCGTGCAGGACACCCTGGGCTCCCCCTTCTACGTGCGCCACTGGATGGAGATGAACGCCAACCTTTTCGCGGCCCTCAAGCTGGAAAAGATCGGCATGTTCATCCTGCTGACCATGGTGGTGCTCATCGGCTCCTTCTCCATCGTGACCTCCCTGGTCATGCTGGTCATGGAGAAGACACGCGACATCGCCATCCTCATGTCCATGGGCGCCACCCGTTCCATGATCCGCCGCATCTTCATGCTCCAGGGCACCATCATCGGCTTCGTGGGCACCCTGCTGGGCTACGGCATGGGCCTGAGCCTGGGCTGGGCGCTGAAGCGCTACCGCTTCATCAAGCTGCCCGAGAACGTCTACACCCTGGACCACCTGCCCATCATCATCTCCTGGCAGGACGTGCTCATCATCGGGGCCAGCGCCATGCTGCTCTGTTTCCTGGCAACCCTGTACCCGGCGCGGCAGGCCGCACGCCTCGAGCCCGCGGAAGCCCTGCGCTACGAGTGATCAGCGATCATGGCCGAGCTCTACAAATTCGAACATGTGGGCAAGCGGTTCTCCGGCCCGGAGAACCTGGAGATCTTCAAGGATATCAATCTGTCCGTGGAAGAGGGGGAATCACTGGCCATCGTGGGGACCTCCGGCTCCGGCAAGAGTACCCTCTTGCATCTTATGGGGGCTCTTGATACTCCAAGCAGTGGAAAAATCTTTTTTGACGGCCGGGACATGTCCGGGATGACGCCTGACGAGAAGGCCCGCTTCCGCAACAGGACGCTGGGCTTCGTGTTTCAGTTCCATCATCTCCTGCCGGAATTCTCGGCCCTGGAAAATGTGGCCATGCCGGCCCTGATAGGCGGTGCCTGCCGGGCCGATGTGCTGCCCGATGCCCGAACCATGCTGGAACGTGTGGGCCTGGCCCACCGTGTGGAGAGCAAGGTCTCCACCCTGTCCGGCGGGGAGCGGCAGCGGGTGGCCATTGCCCGTGCCGTTTTGCTGCGCCCGCGGGTGCTGCTGGCCGACGAACCCACGGGCAACCTTGACGAAAATACCGGCGAGCAGGTCAGCACCCTGATGCGCGAACTGAACCGCGAGCTGGGCATGACCCTCGTGATTGTCACCCACAACCGCGAGCTGGCCGCCACCATGAATCGCAGTCTGGAACTGAGAGCGGGGACTCTGTATGAAAAAACATTTGCGTAATTGGCTGGGCCTGTTCTGTTTCGCCCTGCTGGCCTTGTGGGCTGCCCCCCTGCAGGCCGCGGGAAACACGGTGCTGGTGTTGCCCTTCCAGGTCACTGCCGGCCCCGAGATGCCCGATGCGGCCCGGGATGTGCCGCAGATCATCGGTACGGAGATGCAGCAGCGCGGCCTTGCCGTCATCCCCATGGACAAGGCCCGCAGCCTGCTGTCTTCCCGCGGCGGCAGCATCGACATGGCCGCCGCCCGCGAACTGGGCAGGAAAGCGGGAGCCGACCTGGTGCTGTTCGGCAGCTTCACGCAGAACGGCGAAGGCTTTTCCCTGCAGTCCCTGCTGGTACCGGTGAACGAAGGCCAGGCCAGGCCCGCCAACTTCGACCGCCCCTCCCTGCTGAGCCTCAACGAATGCGCCGCCGCCATGGCCGGCCAGGCGTCCGGCATGCTGGCCGGTGCCGGTGCCGCCGCCCCTGCGGCCAGCAGCGCTCCCCGCACCGAGCCCACCGACCCCATCGGCCGTGCCGACTTCGTGCCCATGGGCACCGCCAAGGGCGCCCTGGCCGACGTGCAGGTGCGCGGCCTGCAGGTCATGGACCCCGAAGTGGTCCTCATGCGCCTTTCCATCCGCAAGGGCGACACCCCCTCCGCCAATGACATCAACGAAGAAGTCAAGCGCATCTGGGAACTGGGCTACTTCAGCGACGTCCAGGCCCACATGGAAGGCAACGTGCTGGTCTTCACCGTGGCGGAAAAACCCCGCATCGAGAACATCATCGTGGAAGGCAACCACGAGATTGACGCCGAGGACGTGATCGCCGCCATGGGCACCAAGTCCGGCAACGTGCTCAACGAACAGCTCATCGCCGACGACCTGCAGAAGATCAACGAGCTCTACCGCAAGGAAGGCTATTACCTGGCCCGCTCCAGCTACCGCCTGGACAGCCGCTCCGGCGGCCGCGGCGCCGTGCTGGTCATCCAGGTGGAAGAAGGCAACAAGCTCTACATCAAGGAAGTGAAGATCGAGGGCCTGGAGCAGCTGGACAAGAGCGACATGGACAAATACCTGGCCCTCAAGCCCCGCAACATCTTCTCCTGGTTCACGGGCACCGGCGTGCTCAAGGAAGAGCACCTGGAGCGCGACACCAACGCCATCGCCGCCTACGGCCTGAACCAGGGCTTCGTGGACATCCAGGTGGCCGCTCCCGACGTGCAGTACAAGGAAGACGGCATCTATGTGACCTTCAAGGTCCACGAAGGCCCCCGCTACAAGATCCACGACATCAAGTTCGGCGGTGACATCATCGACGAAGAGCAGGCCATGCTGGATGTGGTCGAGATGGACGAATGGAAGAAGGACAACGACTACTTCTCCATCACCGTCATGCAGGAAGACAGCAAGCGCCTGACCAACTTCTACACCGACCGCGGCTATGCCTTTGCCGAAGTGGATACCCGCGTCATGAAGGTGGATGGCGACGAGCCCATGGTGGACGTGGGCTACATGGTCAACAAGAAGGAAAAGGTCTTCATCCGGCGCCTGATGGTCGACGGCAACACCAAGACCCGTGACAACGTCATCCTGCGCGAGATGCGCCTGGGCGACGGCGACCAGTACGACGGCGAGAAGATGCGCCGCTCCGCCGAGCGCCTGAACCGCCTGCGCTACTTCTCCGCCATCGACAGCGAGCTGATCCCCACCGACCGGCCCGACGAAGTGGACCTCAAGATCAAGGTCAAGGAAGACAACACCGGCGCCCTCATGGGCGGTATCGGCTACTCCACCTACTATGACGTGGGCGTGACGGCCTCCATCATGGAGCGCAACCTTTTCGGCCGCGGCTATCAGGTGCAGCTGCAGGGCTTCTTCTCCTGGCGCCGCACGTCGGGCGTGCTCTCCTTCACCAACCCGCGCGTCTACGACACCGATCTGTCCTTCGGCAACGACATCTACTACATTTACGACTACTGGGACGACTTCACCAAGGAGACCATCGGCGACACCATCCGCTTCGGCTATCCCATCGGGGAATATACGTCCGTGGGCCTGGGCTACCGCCTGGAACGCTACGACCTGTATGACGTGGATGCCGACGCCTCGCCCTACATCTCCGACTACAAGGGCACCAACTGGACCAGCGCCATTTCCGCCCGCATCCTGCGCGATACCACCGACGACCGCGCCCGTCCCACCAAGGGCACCATCGCCCGCCTGTGGGCCGAATACGGCGGCGGCGGCCTGGGCGGTACCGACAACTTCATCAAGGCCGTGGCCGACTGGCAGGGCTTCTGGTCCATCAATCCCGAGAACACCTTCCACCTGCGCGCCCGCGTGGGCGGCGTGTTCCAGAACACCAGCAGCCGCGTGCCCGTGTTCGAACGCTTCTGGCTGGGCGGCATGGACACCGTGCGCGGCTACTCCTACTCCGACCTTTCGCCCCGCGACGACAAGTACGGCGGCGACCAGATCGGCGGTGACCGCATGGGCGTGCTGAACGTGGAATACATCTGGACCTTCCAGAAGGACATGGGCCTTGCCCTGGTGCCCTTCTTCGATGCCGGTTTCAACATCGACCACAAGACCATGGCCGACGACCTCAACGACAAGATCGTCTATTCCGCCGGTCTGGAGCTGCGCTGGCGTTCGCCCATGGGCGACCTGCGCCTGGCCTACGGCTACCCCCTCTCCAAGGACTATGACGGCGAGCGCGAGCAGGGCCGTCTGGAATTCAGCATGGGCCAGTTCTTCTAGGCCGGGCTGGTCTCCTTCGCGTCAAAAAAGCTCCCTTCGGGGAGCTTTTTTTATGTCGGAAAACAGACGCCTTCGTCCGTCCATCGGGAAATGGCACAGCTAACACTTTGGAAAAACTGTCTCTTTCATGTCATCCATCGCATGGCACACAACCTGCAAAGGATAGGCTGCGGCAAGGTTCCCCTCCCGGGAGCAGCCACCATCCAGCGAGTTCCGTGTCATGGCCAGGAAAAAAGTCACCCCCGCTCCCCGTCCCCAGTCCCCCGGCATGATGGCCCGTATCCTGCCCCCCCTGGGGTTCATCCTGGCCTTTTCCCTGCTGGCGGCCTTCTGCCACACCATCAGTCATGGCGCCGTGCTGTCCCCCGCGCAGCGCTATGAAGCCGCCAAGGAAGACATGGAGCGACTGCGCCGGGACGGCACGCGCGGCATGCAGCGCGCCCCCTGGGAAGAGATGGCCGCCGTCTTCCGGGACATCCACCAGGACGCCTCCACCTGGCCCAACCGTCCCGCGGCTTTGTTCAAGGCCGCGGAATGCTACGAAGAGCTTTCCCGCCGCTCCTTCGCCCTGGCCGACGCCCGCAAGGCCGCCGGGACATTCGAGGACGTGGCGCGCCGGCACGACAGCAGCTGCCTGGCCGACGACGCCCTGCTGCGCGCCGCCCGCATCCGTGCCGGCAGGCTCAAGGACAGCCGGGGTGCGCTGACGCTGCTGGACACGCTTTGCCGGGACTATCCGAACGGTGACATGGCCGCCGAGGCCCGCCGCCTGCGGCAGGAACTTGCCCCGGGCAAGGATGCGGTCCAGCCTTCCGGGCCGCCCGCCCGTCAGATATCCGACGCCCCTCCGGCGGAGGATGCCCGCCAGGCCCTGCAGCGCTACGAGGAAGCCAAGAAGACCATGGAGCTCCTGCGTGCCGACAAGCGCCGTTCCTGCTGGCGCGAACCCTGGGAAAACCTGCGGGGCGATTTCCTGCAGGTCTACCAGAGCCGTCCCGGCGCCACGATCAGTGCGGCGGCCCTGTTCCGTGCCGGTGTCAGTGCCCGCGCGCTGGCCGACTGCTCCCACCTTGCCGCCGACTACCGCACGGCCCGTACCCTGCTGCTGCGGGTGCCGGAAGAGTTCCCCGGCAGCGCCCTGGCTGACGATGCCCTGCTGCTGGCGGCGCAGATCAGTGCCGGGGAGCTCAAGGACCGCGCCGGGGCCGTGCGCCTGCTGGCCCGTCTGGAAAAGGAATATCCCCGTGGCGACATGCGCCCCCAGGCCGTGGCCCTGCGCCGCCAGCTGGCCCCCGACGCCGCTGCGGGCGTCCTGCCGACGGATGCCTCCGACGGCAGGGGCACGGCCGTCCCGGCCGGCAACCTGGTGGCCGGACAGCCGGGCCTTTCCGTGCAGCGCGTGTTCCTCGATGCCGGGCACGGCGGCCGTGATCCGGGCACCATCCACAACGATGTGGTCGAGCGCAACATCACCCTGGACATCGCCCTGCGTCTGGGCCGCCTGCTGGAGGACAACGGTCTGGAGGTCATCTACAGCCGTCGCAAGGACGTGGCCGTGAGCCTGCGTGACCGTACCGGCAAAGCCAACCGGGCCGGAGCCGACCTGTTCGTCTCCATCCATGTCAATGCGCACGAGGACCGCGGCATCAACGGCTTCGAGACCTATTACCTGGACATCTCCCGCGACCCCCGGGCCGTGCGTGTGGCCAGCCAGGAAAACGCCCGCACCGACAGGAACCTGGGCGAGGTGCAGAAGGTCCTTTCCGACAGCATGCTCACGGCCCGCCAGTACGAGAGCCGCCGCCTGGCCGGCGATATCCAGAAACAGTCCCTGGCCCGTCTGAAGCGCCGCGGCTATGCCGTGCGCGACAACGGTACCCGGGCGGCCCCCTTCATCGTCCTGCTGGGCGCGCGCATGCCCTGCGTCCTGGTGGAAGTGGGCTACTGCTCCAACCCGCATGAGGCCCGCAACCTGCTCGATGCCCGCTACCGCATGATCCTGGCCGAGGGGCTGGCCGAAGGCATCCTGAGCTACCGCGATCGCGTGCGGCAGAACCGCACGGCCCAGAATTCCTTGACGCCCCCTGCCTCTGGTGCTATGTGATGAGCGGTAAACAAGAGGCGCTCCTCTTGCTACCAGAAAATCTACACAATCACTGCCTGGCGGCATCCTCGATCCGCGGAGCATTCGATCAAAGGGAGTTTTTTCCATGCGCAAACTGATGTATCTGACCCTTGCGGTCTGCCTGATGATGGCGGGGGCCGTTGCCGCCAATGCCGCTGAACCTGCTGCCGCCAAGATCGGCGTCGTGGACATGCAGGCCGTCGCCACCCAGAGCGAACCTGCCCAGGCCGCCAAAAAGCAGATGGAAAGCAAGTACGGCAAGGAACGTGCCGCCCTGGAAAAGCAGGGCGAGGCCCTGAAGAAGGCCGCCGAAGAACTGAAGGGCCCCAAGGCCTCTGATGAAAAGAAGCTGGCCTTCATCCGCAAGAAGCAGGAACTGGACCAGAAGACCCGCAACTTCCTGCGCAAGGTGGAACAGGACGAAGTCAAGCTGCGCCAGGATATGGTCACCCTGGTCTTCAATGCCACCTACAACGTGGCCCAGCGCAAGGGCTTCAACTTCGTGGTGGACATCACCGCCGGTGGCGTCCTCTACGCCGACCAGAGCATGGACCTGACCCAGGACGTGCTGGCCGAAGTCAACAAGATGCACAAGGACGAAAAGGCCAAGGGCAGCAAGTAGCCCCCCCGTACCGCCGGATCTCGAGCCCCCTGTCCGCAGGGGGCTTTTTTTTGCCCGCCTTGTCTTGCGCCGGGCATCGGGCTAAACTGCGCCATCATACCCATCAAAGGAGTTTTTCCATGTCGGACGCAACGCCTATCACCATGGACATCCAGCGCATCCTTTCCATCCTGCCCCACCGCTATCCCTTCCTGCTGGTGGACCGCGTGCTGGAATGCGTGCCTGGCTCCCATATCAGGGCCTACAAGAACGTGACCATCAACGAACCCTTCTTCCAGGGCCATTTTCCCGGCGCGCCCATCATGCCCGGCGTGCTCATCCTTGAGGCCCTGGCCCAGGCCGGCGCCCTGCTGGCGGTCTCCGGCATGGAAGGCGACCTGTCGGACAAGCTCTTCTTCTTCACCGGCCTGGACGGCGTCAAGTTCCGCCGTCAGGTGCTGCCCGGCGACCGTCTGGAACTGCACTGCGACAATATCCGCATGAAGCTCAAGCTCTGCAAGATGGACGCCCGCGCGTACGTGGACGGCAAGCTGGCCGCCGAGGCCCAGATCACCGCCGCCATCGGCGACCGCCCCAAGGCCTAGCATGAAGGTCGCTCTGGTGCATTACTGGCTGGTCAACATGGCCGGCGGTGAAAAAGTGCTGGAGGCCCTGTGCCGCCTCTATCCGCAGGCGGACATCTTCACCCATGTGGTGGACAGGGAAAAACTCCTGCCCCGGTTCCGGCAGCACAGGATCAGCACCACCTTCATCGACAGCCTGCCCGCCAGCCGCAGGCTGTACAAAAAATACCTGCCCCTCATGCCCCATGCCCTGGAGCAGCTGGACCTGACGGATTACGATCTGGTCATCTCCAGCGAGTCCGGGCCCGCCAAGGGGGTCATCACCCGGCCCGACTGCCTGCACGTCTGCTACTGCCACACGCCCATGCGCTATCTGTGGGACAACTGGCCCGCCTACATGCGGAGCACGGGGCGGCTCTCCCGCCTGGCCATGCGCCTGCTGCTGCCTTCCCTGCGGCAGTGGGACTTCCTCAGCGCCCAGCGGGTGGACCACTTCGTGGCCAATTCCCGCCATGTGGCCCGGCGCATCCGCAAATACTGGCGCCGCGAGGCCGCCGTTGTCCATCCGCCGGTGGACACGAACGCCTTCACGCCCCGGGCCGAACCGGGCGGGGAACACTACCTCTGCTTCGGCCGTCTGGCCTCGTACAAGCGCGTGGACCTGGCCGTGGAGGTCTGCACCCGCCTCGGCCGTCCGCTGGTGGTGGCCGGTGACGGCGAGATGATGCCGCAGCTCAGGGCCAAGGCAGGTCCCTGCGTGCGTTTCGTGGGCCGCCAGGACGATGCCGCCGTGCGTGAGCTCATGGCACGCAGCCGGGCCCTGCTCTTCCCCGGTGAGGAA
The DNA here is from genome assembly GCF_900116045.1 of Desulfovibrio piger. Classification (NCBI taxonomy): domain Bacteria; kingdom Pseudomonadati; phylum Thermodesulfobacteriota; class Desulfovibrionia; order Desulfovibrionales; family Desulfovibrionaceae; genus Desulfovibrio; species Desulfovibrio piger. Next base: position 2,696,630 of record NZ_LT630450.1, on the reverse strand, counting down.
GACTTCGGCATCATCCCGGTGGAGGCCATGTCGGCCGGCGTCCCGGTCATCGCCTACGGACGCGGCGGCGCCACCGAGACCGTGGTGGACGGCGAGACCGGTCTGCTCTTTGCCGAACAGACCCCGGAGAGCCTGGCCGATGCCCTGCGCCGCTTCGAACAGCGCGAAGGAGATTTCGATCCTAGGCGCCTGCATGCCCATGCGGAGAAGTTCTCCACCGAGCATTTCCTGACCGGCTTCCGCCATGAGGTGGACGCGGCCCTGGCCCGCCTGTAAGCGGCGGGACAGCCCCAAAAACACAAAAGGACAGCCGCACGGCTGTCCTTTTCTTTCGTCCTGTGTCCCGTCCCCATGCCTGTCCGTCTCCCGGCAACGCAACGGCGGACAGCCGTGTCCGGTCAGCGGTGCCGTGTGGACCGGGCCCCTTCCAGGGCGCGATGCTTCCGGCATCCCGCAGGGCCACCCCCCTCCGGGGCCTGTGCCCGGCGTCCGGCAGGCCCGTCAGTATGCGCCGTAACCGGTGAGCACCACCGGGAAGGTCCGGGCCAGGATCCACAGATCCATCCAGATGCACCAGTTGGTCACATAATAGCGGTCCAGGCTGACCCGCTCCTCATAGGTCGTATTGTTCCGGCCCGAGACCTGCCACAGCCCCGTGATGCCCGGGCGCACCCGGCAGTAGTCCGCGTAGACCTCGCCGTATTTGACGATCTCGTCCTCCACGATGGGGCGCGGCCCCACCAGGCTCATCTCGCCCCGGACCACGTTGAGCAGCTGGGGCAGCTCGTCCAGGCTGCTCTTGCGCAGGAAATGGCCCACCCGCGTGATGCGCGGGTCATGTTTCAGCTTGCGGTCTTTTTCCCACTCTTCGCGCAGGCCGGGATTCTCCTCCAGATACCGGGCCAGCACCTCGTCCGCATCCTGGCGCATGGTGCGGAACTTGAACACGTCGAAGGACTTGCCGTCCTTGCCCAGGCGGCGTTGCCGGTAAAGCACGGGCCCGGCGCTGTCCAGACGGATCAGCAGGCCCAGCAGCAGGCCGGGCACGGCGCAGATCAGGACCACGGGCAGGCACAGCACCAGGTCCAGGGCCCGCTTGAGGCGCTGCCGCCAGCGGCGGCGCAGGTTCTGCATGAGCATGAAGCCCGTCATGGTGCCCAGGTCGCAGGCGTGGAACCAGTGCTGCCGCACGCCGCTGCTCTGGGCGGGCACCACCAGGATCTTGATGAAATAACGTGTGGCCTCATGCACATAGCGGGCCGCGTCGGCATCGGATGGCTGCAGCATCAGGGCGATGGCCCCGGAATGGCGCCGTTCCGCGTCCCGCAGCTGTCGCCCGGCCTCTTCGATGTCGGGCGACAGGGTGAAGATGTCCACCGGCGAGAGCCCCAGCCAGGGATGGCGCTTGAGATAATGCCACAGTTCCCGGCCCGTATTGCTGCGGTCCAGGATCACCAGCGGCGTGCCCCACCAGCGGAACCTGCCGAAATAATGACGGCAGAAGCGCCGCGCCACCGGCAGCAGGAAGATGCTCAGCAGCCAGGCCCCCACGAGCACGATGCGGGAATAGGCCACGCTGGCCTTGCCCGCGAACAGCAGGGCCAGGATGAGGCCGAAGGTCAGGGTGCTCAACACGCAGAGCTTGCGGCTCTCCACATAGGCGGGCAGCGAGATGACCCCGTAAAGGCCCAGCGCCAGCCCCATGACCGGGGCCAGCAGGAGCATGGAGAGCATCCAGCCGTAACTGGTGACATCCAGGCCGCCCCACAGGGCACGCAGGCACAGGACAAGGAACGTGCACGCGCAAAGCGTGAAAAAATCGCAGCACACCAGCAGGATGACCCGGGGCGGCACCCCCAGGCTCTGCAGCATGCGCTGTGCAAGACGGGAGGATTCCATCTGGCGTTGTGTCTCCAGGTAAGGAAGAAAAAGGCGGGAGCGGGCGGGAGAGCGGCTTTGTGACGCCTTCTCTCTTGCGCCCGTGCGCGGCTTTTGCTAAAAAATTTTGTTGCCGCGCGATACGGCATCAGGTTATACCCGGCCCTCACATTTTACAAGGGAAGCACCATGAAAAAACTTTTTGTTTGCGCCCTGCTGTTCGGCCTGCTGGCCTCCGTGCCGGCCTTTGCCCAGAAGACCTACGTCAACGGTATCGACTCCAACTATCCGCCTTTTGCCTATGTCGATGAAAAGACCGGCCAGCCCGCCGGCTTCGACATCGATGCCATGAACTGGATCGCCAAGACCATGGGCTTCAAGGTCGTCCACAAGCCCGTGGCCTGGGACGGCATCGTGCTGGCCCTTGCCAACAAGCAGATCGACATGATCGCCTCCGGCATGAGCATCACCGAGAAACGCCGCAAGATGGTGGACTTTTCCGATCCTTACTGGGAAGTCTCCCGCGTGTTCCTGGTGCCTGCCGACTCCAAGCTGACCCCTGCCGACATCCTGTCCAAGCCCATCAAGCTGGGCGTGCAGCGCGGCACCTCCGAGGCTGAAGCCATCAAGCAGGAACAGAAGGAAAAGGGCTACCCCTTCGAACTGCGCTTCTATGAATCCTGCCCGCTGGCCGTGGAAGACCTGGTCAACGGCCGTATCGACGCCGCCCTCATGGACTCCCTGCCCGCCGGTGACGCCATCGCCCGCGGCAAGGCCGTGAAGAAGGCCGGCGTGCACGGTGAGCCCGACCAGTTCGGCGTGGCCATCCGCAAGGGCGACAAGGAACTGCGCGCCCTCATCGACGAAGGCTTCCGCAAGCTGCAGGCCGATCCCTACTGGAAGGAACTGCAGGCCAAGTACCTGAGCAAGTAAGCCCTGACTGATACAGCGGCCCGTGCCGCTTTTTCCGGTGAACCGCCGCCCTTGCGCGGCGGTTCGCCATGTCCATACAGCCCGTTTTTCCCATGTCCGATATCTTCCCCTTCAGCGTGATCCTGGACTTCCTGCGGGATATCCTCATGCAGGCCTGGCTCTGTCTGGCCGTCGTCCTGCGCCCCATCGTAGGCGACACCATCGTGGATGCCTTCCCCTTCATCATGGGCGGCACGCTGGTGACCGTGGGCTCGGTGGCCCTGGCGCTGGGCATGGGGCTGGTGCTGGGCGTCCCCATGGCCGTGCTGCAGGTGTACGGCAACGCCCTGGCACGCCGTCTGGTGGGACTGTATGTCTGGTTTTTCCGCGGCGTCCCCATCCTGGTGCTGCTCTTTCTTTCCCAGGGGCTTTTCCTCTCCATGGGCTGGATCATCCAGCCCTTCCTGCTCTCCTGTCTCGTCATGGGCTGCATCAGCACGGCCTACCAGTCCCAGATCTTCCGGGGCGCCATCGAGAGCCTGCCCCAGGGGCAGCTCAAGGCCGCACGCGCCCTGGGCATGCGCGACCTGACCGCCATCACCTGCATCATCCTGCCGCAGGCCCTGCGTCTTTCCATCCCGGGCTGGGCCAACGAATTTTCCATCCTCCTCAAAGACTCCGCCGTCTGTTACCTGCTGGGCACCATGGAGATCATGGCCCGCGTCAATGCCGTGGCCCAGCGCACGCATGAACATCTGGCATTTTTCGCCCTGGCCGGGGTCATCTATTTCGTTTTGACGCTGATCGTGCTCAAGCTCTTGCGCCGTCTGGAAAACAAGGTCCAGATCCCCGGCTACTCCGCCGGCACGGTGGGCAGCATGGCCAACAACACGCAGCATGGGGTAAAGAACGCATGAACGAAATCGTCTTGCAGGTAAAAGGCATCAGCAAAAGCCTGGGCGGCAAGTCCATCCTGGACAATTGCTCCCTGACCATGAAACGCGGCGAGCTCAAGGTCCTCATCGGTCCTTCCGGTGCGGGCAAGAGCACGCTCTTGCAGTGCATCAACTGCCTCATCCCCCCGGACAGGGGCGAGATCATCCTTGAAGGCGAAAAGCTGGATTTCGCCAACAAAGCCAAGCTCTGCGCCTTCCGGGCCCAGGTGGGCATGATCTTCCAGGACTTCAACCTGTTCGACCACCTGACCGCCGAAGAGAACGTGGCCATCGCCCTGCGCAAGGTGCGCGGCATGTCCGCGGCGGCCGCCCGCGAACGCGCCATGGACGAGCTGGCCCGCGTGGGCCTTGCCCGCCGTTCCCTGCTCTACCCCGCCCAGCTTTCCGGCGGCCAGAAACAGCGCGTGGCCATAGCCCGTGCCCTGGCCATGGATCCCAAGGTCATCCTGCTGGACGAGCCTACCTCCGCCCTGGACCCGGAACTGGTGGGCGAAGTGCTCTCCGTCATCCGCGACCTTTCCAGAGGCGGCATGACCATGATCATGGCCACCCACCAGATGGACTTCGCCCGTGCCCTGGCCCATGAGATCCTGTTCATGGAACGCGGCGTCATCATCGAGCAGGGCGCGCCCGAGACCCTGCTGGCCGAAGGCAGCAATACCCGCACCCGCGACTTCTGCGCGCACCTGCTGGACATGGGGGCCTAGGCGTGGTCATCGACATCCCCTTCTTCACCCAGGAGGTCATCCCGGCCCTCAACCAGGGCCTGAAGGTGTCCATCGCCCTCATCATCCCGGCCAGCATCCTGGGCTTCGTGGGCGGTGTGGCGCTGGGCTGCCTGCGGGCTTTCGGCGGTCCCTGGTGCAGCCGGCTGGGCAACTGGTATACCGCCATCATCCGCGGCGTGCCGCTGGCCGTGCAGCTGATGATGATCTATTACGCCCTGCCCAAGATGGGCATCTATTTCGAGCCCTACGGCGCCGCCCTGCTGAGCTTCATCCTGTGCAGCGCCGCCTACCATTCGGAATACATCCGCGGCGCCCTGCTCTCCATCCGCCAGGGACAGATCAAGGCCGCCCAGGCCCTGGGCATGACCACCTTCCAGACGGTGTTCTGGATCGTCATCCCCCAGGCCGCCCGCCGTGCCCTGCCCGGCTGCGGCAACGAGATCATCTACCTCATCAAGTACAGCTCCCTCGCCATGCTCGTGACCTGTAACGAGCTCATGAGCGAAGCCAAGGTGCTGGCCTCGGACACCTTCCGCAATACCGAAGTTTTCCTGGCCGTGGGCCTCTACTACCTCATCCTGGTCTCCCTGGCCACCTGGTGCCTGCGCTGGCTGGAAAAGCGCTACAGCATCCCCGGCTTCGGCAACCGCTAGTTTCCTTTTTCTTGAGGGGAGGGGCCCCCCGCCTGACGCGAAAGGGGGTCCCCTCCCCTCAAACTCCCCTCCCTTCCCCCAGCGCGTTTTATTGATAGATCGTAGTGACGCACAGGCAGGGAGGCTGCCCAAAAGACGACAAAGGCGCTGCCCGTGTATGCGGACAGCGCCTTTCTTCGTTTGGAGGAGCAGACTCTGTTTTCGGCCGTGGCCGAAAGGCTCTCTTATCGTCCGTTCCTACCGGCGCTCTTCCCACGATCTCCGTGCTTTTTCACGAATATTTGACGGAATTCTTCCTGCCTTGCAAGAAATGTATTCCAAACAACTGTACAGGTCCATTTTGCTGGCAATGATCTTTCGTGCTTTGGAAACCCGTGTTTGGGAAGCTGTCACAGTATACCCATAGGTCTTATGCAAGGAATGAGCCGCAGCCACATTACTATCGTTCTGCCTCAAGAAACCATTCAAAATCCCGGATAAAACACGTTATTCCGGCACTGGACAAAAAGCGTTGCAACGTATCGTCCATACTTATCTCCATAAAAAAATCCCCCTCCCCGCTGAAGCGCGCTGGGGAGGGGGTGGGGAGTTTGAGGGGCGGGGGAACACCTCTCGCGCCAGGCGAGGGGTTCCCCCGCTCCTCAACAAAACAGCACAGCCATGCTGCTGTTACATGTGCAGGGCGGCCTGACCGAGCTCCAGGGCCTTGAGGTTGGAGGCCTGCAACTTGGCGGGCAGGTATTTTTCGATGGCGGTCTTGAGGGCGTCGATGCCGAAGGGCAGCAGGCCCGAGGCACAGACAGCGGCCAGCAGCACGGTATTGCCCGCCTGGGCGGCACCGGCCTGGATGCCCAGCTCGCGGCAGGCCAGGAAATGGCACTGGCTGGCCACGGTACGGGACTTCTGTTCGATCTCTTCCATGGAAGGATATTCGGCCATGCCCAGCGACACGCTCAGGGGCGGCATGGGATCACGGCTGGAGAAGATGACGCCGCCGGGACGCAGATAGGGCAGGCCGCGCAGGGTCTCCAGGGGCTCGAAGCCCAGCAGGATGTCGGCTTCGCCAAGGTCCAGCTTGGGCGAACGCCAGCCGCCCAGCAGCAGTACGGATTCCACCACGCCACCGCGCTGGGCCATGCCGTGGACTTCGCCGGCCACCACGTCCTGCCCGGCATCCAGGGCAGTGCGGGCCAGCAGGGTGGTGGCGGTCAGGGTGCCCTGTCCGCCCACGCCGGTGAAGAAGATACGAAGACGCTTTTGTTTGTCGCTATGTTGCATAATACACCTCGCCTAGGCGCGCTTTCTGGCCTTGAAGGCCTTGGGGGCCACCTGCAGACAGACCATGCAGCCGGTGCAGAGATTCTCGTCCACGGCCACATCCTCGCCGTTGCGGTAGAAGGCGGGGCAGGCCAGTTCTTCCAGGCAGCGCTGGGCATCGGCGCCCTGCTCGGCCACATAGGCCACCTGGGCCGCGGTCTTCTTGAGTCGGCGACGGGCATAGAGCACGCAGGGTTCTTCCGCGATGATGACGCGCACGCCCTTCTTGCCGCGCATGTCTTCCAGGGCCGAATGCAGGGCCTTGAGGTTGTAGGAACGGACCTTCACGCATTCGGTGACGCCCAGACCGCGCACCACGGATTCGATATCCAGATGCATGGCCTCTTCCCCGAGGATGTCCTGCAGCATGCCGGGGTTGGGCTGATGGCCGGTCATGGCGGTGGTGCCGTTGTCGAGGATGACCACCAGGATGTCGTGCTTGTTGAACACGGCGTTGGCCAGGCCGGTCATGCCGGAATGGAAGAAGGTGGAGTCGCCGATGAAGGCCACCACCGGCTTGCCGGAGGCCCGGGCAAAGCCGCTGCCGGCGGACACGGAGGAGCCCATGCAGACCAGGAAGTCGGCCATGCGCAGGGGCGGCAGCATGCCCAGGGTATAGCAGCCGATGTCGCTGGAATAGCAGGCGTCGTCACCGAAGGTGTGGCGGACGGCGTAATAGACGGCGCGGTGCGAGCAGCCGGCACAAAGGTTCGGCGGACGCACGGGCAGCTCGCGGACCACGGGCGAGGAGGCCTTGACCGGGCAGGGGCAGTCCAGATAATCGGCCACGCGGCGCAGCACCAGGGTGGTGGAGTATTCGTCCAGCACGGTGAGGGTCTCGTCCTTGCCTTCGATGCGGGCCTTGCAGCCGCACTTCTGGGCCAGGGCGCGCACGCTGCCTTCCAGCAGGGGCTCGCCTTCCTCCAGCACCAGCACGCGGTCACAGGAGTGCAGGAAGGCTTCGATGCGGGCTTCGGGCAGGGGCCAGGTCATGCCCAGCTCGAGCACGCGCACGCGCTCTTCCCAGCCGCCGGAAGCCAGGGCGTCGGCCAGATAGTTGCGGGCCACACCGCTGGCGATGATGCCCAGGCGGCAGCCCTCGGGACCGTATTCGCGGCTGAAGCGGCTGGATTCGGCAAAGGCGCGGGCCTTTTCCATGATCTCCAGCAGGGAGCGGTGACGGCCGCGGGCCACGGCGGGCACGGGCACGAAGCGGCCGGGGTTGCGCTGGAAGTCCACGATGGGCGCGGGCTCCGCCGGCAGGTCGTCGAACTCCACGTTGCCGCGCATGTGGCTGACGCGGGTGGTGGTGCGCAGCAGCACGGGCTGCTGGAGCTCACGGGCCAGGCGGAAGGCCTCGCGGGTCATGTCCTTGGCTTCCTGGGCGGACACGGGCTCGAAACAGGGCAGGGAGGCGAAACGCGCGTAGTAACGGTTGTCCTGCTCGTTCTGGCTGGAGTGGCAGCCGGGGTCATCGGCGGAGAGCACCACCAGACCACCGGGCAGGCCGGTATAGACCGAGGTGAACAGCGGGTCGGCCGCCACGTTGAGGCCCACGTGCTTCATGGTCACCAGGGCCTGGGCACCGCCCAGGGCCGCACCGGCGGCCACTTCGAACGCGACCTTCTCGTTGACCGCGTACTCGATCCTGTAGCGGCCCTCGCCTCCCAGTTTGTAAAAGGTATCCGGCACCTCGGAAGAAGGCGTGCCCGGATAGCAGGTGACCATATGCACGCCGGCTTCCAGTGCGCCGCGTACGATGGCTTCATTGCCCAGCAAAACGTGGCGCTCGCCACGCGCCCCGTGCAGCAGAGGATGTTTGCTCATGTGTCCTCCCGGCCCGTGCGCGTCGGCAGAGGGGCCGCCAACGTTCTTACTTGTTCTCCGCCCCGTCCTTCACGGGTGCGGTCTTGCCACCGCCCAGCGCATCCGCGCGCGAGCGGTAAAACTCACCGTCCAGACCGGGCTGCGAGGCGGCCAGCGCTTCATAGGCGGCAATGGCCACATCGGTCTTGCCCGCCGCTTCGGCGGCCTCGCCCAGCAGCATGCGCAGAGTGGCACGGCCGTCTTCGGTGGCGCGGCTCTCCAGGCCCTGCAGCAGGGTCACGGCATCGGCGGGACAATCCAGCTTGATCAGCGCGCCGGCCTGGCCCAGGGCGGCCATCAGGCCCATGGCACCATCGGCGTCCAGCCTGGCCGCCGTGGCATAGGCCTGCTCGGCCCGGCTGTAGTCCTGATCCTGCATGGCGAACTCGGCCTGCATCAGATAGATGCTGTAGCGCATGTTCTCGGGAGCTTTGGCTGCCAGGTCGTCCAGCGCCTTGAGGCGATCCCCGCCCTTCATGGTGATGCCGATACGCGCCAGCTCGGTCTGGGCCTCGGCCTGCAGGCCGCCCTGATGCCAGCGCCATACGGCCGTGCCCACCAGGGCCACCAGAAGGATGACCACCACGCCCACGATCAGCCCGCTGTGGCGCACGATGAACTGCAGCAGCGGCGCGCTTTCCGCGCTCACCTCGGCCTTGAGGTCATTGAGCAGGGTAGGAGATTCAGGGGTATTCTGAGGTCTGACAGGATTCATTTCTTTCAGTGCTCCTTGCAAAAGCTTCGCCCGCGGTCGCCGGAGCTGTCACGGTGCGGTCTATTTATGTAGGATAGGGGACGGCCTTCTGTCAAAGAAAAACCCCTGCCCGCGGTAGGGAATACCCGTCCTGTCTTTTCCCTGCGGCAGGGCCTGCAGGCCGCGCATCCCCCCTGTCCAGGCCGGGATGCCCCGCCCCACAGCGCACGGGGAGCGCCCCGCAGCAGCGGTCAGGCACGGACGGACGGGGCATCTTTCCCGCAAGGGCCGCGGGGCGGCGGCAGCCTGCGCCCGGTGCGCGTCCCCTTGCCCTCGTTCCTGCGGCAGCGTATAGAGAGACGAGCCAACCCAAGGAGCCCCTCATGACTTTGGCACACGAAATGACCCTGCTCGGCCAAAAGGCCAAGGAAGCCGCCCGCCTGCTGGCCAAGGCCAGCCCCGCGGCCAAGAACGCCGCCCTCACCCGTCTGGCCGCCCTGCTCGAGGAGCGGGAAGCCGGGCTGCGCGCCGCCAACGCGCAGGATCTGGACGCGGCCCGCGCCCGTGGCCTGGACGCCCCCCGCATGGACCGCCTGACCCTGCATCCCGCGGTACTGGCCGACATGCGTGCCGCCTGCCTGCATGTGGCCGGCCTGCCCGACCCCGTGGGCGCCCTGGACAGCCAGTGGCAGCGCCCCAACGGCCTGCTGGTGGGGCGCATGCGCGTGCCGCTGGGCGTCATCGCCATGATCTACGAGGCCCGTCCCAACGTGACCATCGATGCGGCCATCCTCTGCCTGAAAGCGGGCAATGCCGTGATCCTGCGCGGCGGCAGCGAGGCCCTGCACTCCAACACCGCTCTGGCCGCCCTGCTGCGCCAGGCCCTGGAAGAGGCCGGCCTGCCCGCTGATGCGGCCCAGCTGGTGACGACCACGGATCACGCCGCGGTCACCGAGCTGTGCAAGCTCGACCAGTACATCGACGTCATGATCCCGCGCGGTGGCGAAGGTCTGGTGCGTGCCGTGACCGAAGCCGCCACCATGCCGGTGCTCAAGCATTACAAGGGCGTCTGCCATGCCTTCGTGGACGCTGACGCGGACCTGGACAAGGCCCTGGACATCGTTTTCAACGGCAAGGTGCAGCGTCCCGGCGTCTGCAATGCCCTGGAGTGCCTGCTGGTGCACAAGGACTGCGCCGCGGCCTTCCTGCCCCGTGTGGGCCGGCGTCTGGGCGAGGCCGGTGTGGAGTTCCGCGCCTGCCCCGCTTCCCTGCCGCTGCTGGGCCCCACGGCCAGGCCCCAGACCCCTGACGACCTGGGGCAGGAGTTCCACGCCCTGATCCTGGCCGTCCGCGTGGTGGACGACATGGACCAGGCCCTGGCGCACATCGCCCGCTACGGCTCCAACCACACGGAGATCATCTGCACCAACGATCACGGGCACGCCATGCGCTTCCTGCGCGAGGCCGACGCCTCCATGGTGGCGGTCAATGCCTCCACCCGCTTCAATGACGGCGGCCAGCTGGGCCTTGGCGCGGAGATCGGCATCTCCACGTCCAAGCTCCATGCCTATGGCCCCATGGGCGTGCAGGAACTGACCACCACCAAGTTCGTGGTCTTCGGCCAGGGGCAGGTGCGGCAATAGACATGGACGGGATAAAGGCAGCGGGCCGGGCCCTGTTCGGCGGCAGTTTCAATCCGCCGCATGTGGGACATCTGCGTCTGGCCATCGAGATGGCGGAGACCTTGCGGCCCCTGGCCGCCGGCGTGGAGCTGACGCCCTGCGCCACACCGCCGCACAAGGTGGCGGGCGGCCTGCTGCCCTTCGATCTGCGGGCCGCCATGGTGGAAGCCTGCCTGGACGGCCTGCCGGGCCTTTCCTGCAATCGCATGGAGGCCGGGCGCCCCGGCCTTTCCTATACCTGGGACACCCTGCGGGCCTGCCGCGAAGAGACGCCGGAACGGCCCCTGTTCTTCATCCTCGGCAGCCCGGATTATGCCCTGCTGCCCCACTGGCACCGGGGCCTGGAGCTGCCCTGTCTTTGCCAGCTGGTGGTGGTGCCGCGCGGGGAAGGCTCGGAAAAGAACTTTCTTGCCGCCACGCAAAGCATGTGGCCCGGGGCGCAGCCGTGCGAGCCCGTCCTGCCCGGGAGCCGCCGCATGCGCCTGCCCGGTGGCGGACTGGTCCATTTCGTGCCCCTGCCGTGGATCTCCGTCAGCGCCTCGCGCATCCGCCACCGCTGGCTGCACGGACTGAACGTGGATTTTCTGGTGCCCAGGCCCGTGCTGGACCTGCTGGACGCCCACAGGGAGACCGTGCTGGCGCACTGGCTGCCCGAGCCCAGGCCGGACGAGGCCTGACGCCGCCCGGCGACAGAAGAAAACATATTGCTTTTTTCCCTGAAACAGACTAAATATTGCCTTCGGCCCTGCTGTGCATGCACAGCTCCCAAGAGCGGAGAGGTAGCGAAGTTGGCCGTAACGCGCTCGACTCGAAATCGAGTTATCGGTTAATAGCCGGTACGTGGGTTCGAATCCCACCCTCTCCGCCATTCATGCCATGTTTGGCACCACCAGACGCACGCAATGAAGCGCTTGTGTTTTCCCGGGCAGGCGGTCCCGCCTTCCAGGAGGGCAGGAGCGCTTTTTTTGTTGGGCGCCTTCCTGCCCTTCCGCCAACGCCCGTCCTTTTCAGGCGCATCGTCTTCTGCCATCCTGTGCCGCGCTGCCTGAACCTCTTTGGTACTATTTTTTAGCCTATCAAGAATAGCTTTTGTTTACTCGAATAGAAACCTGTTTTCGGATATGGTGACTAACACTCTCCCTGACATTTATCTCTTGAAATAGGAACGACAGTCATATACTTTCTTTTCTGTCCATACTAAGGAGGGATCTTCATGGCTCTGGAAGACAAGGATATTTTCAACGCTATTTTCAACAAGTACAGCGATCAGCCCATCGAATTCATCATGGAGCAGTACGAAAAGGCAAAAGTTCTCAATATGGCTATCGAGCGCCGCATCAATGCGCAGACGGAGCAGCCCGTGAAAGCCGAAGAACCCGCGCCTGCCGCCCTGCCCCCCGCGGCCGTGCCCCTCCCCGGCGAAGAGGAGAAAAAGCCCGCCCCGGCCCCCAAAAAAATATTCAGCAAGGCCGACCTGGTCTGCGATCCTGCGGAGGCCATCACCGACAGCACCATCACCTGCTGCCTGTGCGGCAAGGCGGCCTGCTCCCTGACCTCCCGCCATCTGGCCAATCACGGCATCAATGTGGAAGAGTACAAGTATCTCTGCGGCTATCCGTCCGAGCAGAAGCTCATGTCCCGGAATTTCGAAGCCAAGATGCGGCGCAATGTCCAAAGGGCCCAGCAGGCCCGCAAGGAAAAGCGCCAGGCCGAAAACGCCTAGCCGGGACCAGGATGGCCCTGCGGCCCTGCACGGCGCGGGGCGCGGGCCCCGGCACCGCGGCTTTATATCAGGAAGGGGATGCTCCACGGGCATCCCCTTCCTGCATGCTCTGCCACACCGGCACCCGCCGGGAACAGGCCCCTCCGCCGCATCCCCGCCACGGGGCGGGAGATCAGGGCCGGTACGCGCGCAGGGTGAACATGGGGACAGGATTGTACGTGGCGTCCCGCCGGGCGAAGATCCGTCCGCTGAGCCCGGTATCGCAGCTGCAACGGACAAAGCCCGCCCGAGCCAGGGCCTCCATGTCCCACTGCGGCCGCTCCCGGCGGCTCAGGGGCAGGGCCCGGCGGATGGCCTCGCCTTCCTGCAAAAGGGCCCTGTCCATGTCGGCATGGGCATGCTGCCCCTGCTCGTCGGCAAGCCGGGTGAAATCCACGGCCCCGTAATCGGCATCGAAGTTGAGCAGCACGCCGCCGGGCCGCAGCACCCGCAGCCACTCCGCATAGGCCGCCTCGGGATCCGTCAGCGTCCAGGTCAGGTTGCGGGCCAGCACGCCGTCGAAGGCGGCCTCCCCGAAGTCCAGCTCCGTGGCGCTCATACAGCGCCAGTCCACCGTGCAGCCTGCCTCATCGGCCAGGGCGGCGGCCTGGGCGAGCATCCCCTCGCTCAGATCGATGCCCGTGACCTCACAGCCAGCCTGCGCCAGCAGGATGGCAAAAAATCCCGCGCCCGTGCCCAGATCCAGTATGCGCAGGGGGGCACCATCTTCCCGGCGCGGCAGCCAGGGCAGGATCTCCGCCCGCCACAGGGAAGACTTGTCACTGTGCAATTCCTCGCGGCGGACCTGCCCGAAGGCGCCGGAACGCCGGGTCCAGTAACGCCGGATGCGCCCGTCGAGCCCGGGCCGGGCCGTCACAGCGCCCCGGGGGGCGCCGGCTGTCTGCTCCATCATGTGCTCCTTTGCCGTGCCGCGCGGGGATCGGCTGTCCCGGTCCTGGAATCCGCCCCTTTTCCCCACGGCACGATCATGCAGTCTTACCCGCCTCATGGCGGGATGCGGCCGGTCATCTTCCACCGGTACCGCGTCGTCAATCTGTGGTCTCTCCATGCCGTCCTGCCCGCAGGATGCGTTATGGCGGAGAGCCCTGCGTTCTGTCCCCCGTTCCGCGCGGCATTGTACCGTCGGCATCCTCCGCCCCGTCGCCCTCGTCACGGCTCCCGTCCCAGGCGGAGCGGAAGGGGACGACCGTTTCCAGCATCCGCCGCAAGCGCGGGCTGCGGGCGCTCCCCAGCCGCGATACCGGCAGATGCTCCGCACAGCGGCCCTGATCCAGGACCAGCAGACTGTCACAGACCAGCGTCGCGGCCTGCAGGTCATGGGTGATGAACAGGCAGGTCATGTCGTTGCGTATGTCCCGCAGCAGTTCCAGCACCTGTACCTGTACCGGGACATCCAGCGAGCTCACGGCCTCGTCCAGCACCAGGAAGGACGGCCGTGCGGCCAGTGCCCGGGCGATGCAGGCCCGCTGCACCTGCCCTCCGCTGAGTTCATGCGGCAGACGGCCGGCCAGCGAAGGGGAAAGCCCCACGCGCTCCAGCAGCCTGTCCACTTGGCGCCGCCGCTCCCGGCGGGAAAGGCGGCAGCCCGGCCCCAGCCCTTCGTCCACGACCTCCGCCAGCGTGAAGCCCGGATCGACCGAGGTCATATAGTCCTGAAAGACCACGGAGAGCCTGCCGCCCCGGGCCCGCCACTGCCGCAGGGGCAGGCCGTCCAGCAGCACGGTGCCGCGGTCGGGCCGCTCCAGCCCCAGCAGCAGGCGCGCCAGCGTGCTCTTGCCGCTGCCGCTCTCGCCCACAAGGCCGGTCATCCCGCCCCGCTCCAGACAGAAGTCCAGCCCCCGCAGCACGGGCATGGAGGGCCCTCCATGCGGGACAGTGTAGGATCTCCAGATATCCTGCACAGAAAGGAAGATGTCGCTGCCGGTCATCATCTGCCCCCCAGGGCCTGCCGGAAGCCCCGCCACAGGGCCAGCCGGGTACGTACCAGATGCCGGGTGCAGGCATGGCGCGGCGCATCGAAAAGCTGTGCCGCCCGCCCGTATTCGACGCAGCGCCCCGCCTGCATGACCAGCACGTCGTCGGCCAGCTGCTGCACCGCGCCAAGATCGTGCGAGACGAAGATCAGGGAGGCATCACGGGCCACGTCGGCCAGACAGCGCAGCACCTGCTGCTGATGGCAGGCATCCAGCGCCGAGGTGGGCTCGTCGGCCACCACCAGCGCGGGGCGCAGGGCCAGGGTCAGGGCGATCATGCAGCGTTGCAGCATGCCGCCGGACAGCTGATGCGGATAGCCGTGCAGGACGGTCTCCGGCAGCCCCACCCGTTGCAGGGCCTCACGGACGGCCTCACGGGCCCGGGACGCGGACAGCCCCGCCGTGTCCCGCAAGGTCCCCGCCAGCTGCTTTCCCAAAGGCCGGAGAGGATCGAAGGCCGTCATGGCCTGTTGCAGGATGACGGCCATGCCCGTGCCGCGCAGCTCCCGCCAGCCCGCGGGATCGAGACGGCCCAGGTCGCGGCCGTCGAAATGCAGCTGCCCGCTCCTGACCAGCCCGGACGGCAGCAGGCCCAGCAGGGCCCGGCAGAGCAGGCTCTTGCCGCTGCCGCTCTCGCCCACGATGCCCAGACAGTGCCCGCGTTGCAGCGAAAAACTCACGTCCCGTACCAGCGGCCTGCCGGACAGGCCCTCCGTGACGGAAACATGCCGCAGTTCCAGCAGCGGCACGGGATGTCCATGATTCACAGCACAGGCTCCTTGTGCAGGGCGTGCCTGGGGTCCAGGGCATCACGCAGGCTGTCGCCCAGATAATTGCAGGCCGCCACCACCAGCAGGATGGCCAGGCCGGGCGGCAGCATCTGCCACGGATACAGGACCATCACCTCGCGCGCCTCGCCCAGCATCATGCCCCATTCCGGGGTGGGCGGCTGCACGCCGAGCCCCAGGAAGGACAGGGCCGAGACCATCAGGATCACCGCGCCGGTATCCAGCGTGGCCAGGACGCTGATCTCCCCGGCAGCGCAGGGCAGCAGATGGCGCCGGATGATGTGGCCCGTGCCGTAGCCCGCCACGCGCGCGAAACGCACGAAGTCCCTGTCCGCGTAACGGAGGGTGACGGTCCGCATCATGCGCGCGTACCAGGGCCACTTGGCCACCACGCAGGCCAGCACCACGTTCTCCAGCCCCGGCCCCAGCATGCCCACGATGGCCAGCACCATGACCTCGCCGGGGAAGGAGAGCATCACGTCGCACAGGCGCATGACGCAGGCCTCCACCCGCCCGCGCACGAGGCCCGCCAGCATGCCCAGCAGGGCCCCCAGCGAGACCGTGGCCATCATGGCCAGCAGCGAGACGCCCAGCGTGGCCCGGGCCCCGTAGAGCAGGCGGGAAAAGATGTCGCGCCCCAGCCTGTCCGTGCCCAGCCAGTGTTCGGGCCCGCAGGGGGCCAGCTTGCGGCTGCCGTCCACGGCCAGCGGATCCCAGGGCGCCAGCCACGGGGCCAGCAGGGCCGCCAGCAGCACGGCGCCCAGGAACAGCAGGCAGGCCAGGCCCGCCCTGTCATGCAGCAATGCCCGCACGCACCTCATCGCAGCCCCCGTTCGCGCAGGCGCGGATCCAGCAGGGAGGCGCAGATGTCCATGCACAGGTTGCCGGCCACGAACAGCACGGCCATGAGCAGCACGTAGGCCTGGATGACGGGAAGATCCCGGTTGAAGATGGCCGTGACGCACAGGCGCCCCAGCCCGGGCCAGGCAAAGATGCACTCCACCACGAAACTGCCCGCCACCAGCTTGGGCAGGCTCATACCCAGGGCCGTGAGGCTGGCCTGCAGGGAATTGCGGAGCACCATGCGCAGGACGGCCCCCCGGCTGCGGCCGCAGGCCCGGGCATAGAGGACGAAGTCCTCCTGCGCTGTCCGCACCATGCTGTTGCGCAGCAGCCGGGCATAGGCGGCCAGATACGGCAGGGCCAGCGTCACGGCCGGGAGCACCAGCGAGGACGGCCCCTCAAGGCCGCCGGTGGGCAGCCAGTCCAGATGGACGGAGAACAGCCAGATCAGCAGCAGCCCCGCCCAGAAGGCCGGTACGGAGGTGCCCAGAAAAAGCAGGCCCCGCAGCAGGCGGTCCACCGCCCTGCCCTCATGCCGGACACAGACCAGGGCCACGGCCAGGCTGCATGCCAGCATGATGATCGCGGCCGTCCCAGCCAGCATCAGGGTGGGCGGCAGGGCCCGGGCCAGCTCCCCGACCACGGGCCGCCCGGTCACATAGCTCGTGCCCCAATCGCCCCGGAGCACACCCGCGAGCCAGCGCAGGTAGCGTTCCGGGAAGGGCCTGTCCAGCCCCAGCTGCGCGCGCACCTCGGCCAGCAGCTCCGGCGTGGGGGTCATGTCGTTGACCCGGATGGCCACCTCCGCCGGATCCCCGGGGCTGAGCTGGACGAGGACGAACGACAGGAACGATATCCCCAGCAAGAGCGGCACGAGCCCCGTCAGGCGACGCAACAGGCAATGCTTCATGTCCATCCTTCATCCCCGCCGGTGTCCTCCAGGCCATGCCCGCCGGAAACCGGGAACGGGACGCATCAAAAATACATCTTCCCGAAGGGGATCTCGTACTGCGACACGCCGAACGAGACGCCCTTGAGCTCCCGCACATGGACGGCCTTGGTCCGGGAATAGGTCAGCGGGATGTAGACGCCCTCGTCATGCACATAGCCGAGGACCTCCGCATACAGGGCCCTGCGGCGCTCCTCGTCCGTCTCGGTCATCAGGCGGGTGATGGCCGCGTCCAGCCATTCCTTGCGCTCCAGGCCCAGCTGGGCCTGATAGTCCCCGTGCGCCGGGATGCGCCACGAGGAAAGATAGGACTGCGGATCGTAGGGCGTGCCCCAGGACAGGGAGTACTGCAATTCAAAGTCGCCGCTCTTCTGGCGATCCAGAAAGGCCTGCTTCTCCTCGCCCACGATCTTCATCTCCACCCCGATCTTTTTCAGGTCCGCCTGCATGTGCTCGCCGATGCTGCGCTCCTGCGCGTTCTGCGCATTGTAGTACAGGCGCACGCCGGCCCTTTGCCCGTCCTTGTAGCGCCAGCCGTCGGCCGCCATGCGCCATCCGGCCCCGTCCAGCAGGCGGGCCGCCTTTTCGGGGTCATGGCCGCGCGCCTCCAGCGGCAGGTCGCAATAGGGCACCGTGGGGGCCAGCAGACTGGGGGCCACGGTCTCGGAACCGTTGAGGATGGTGGCGGCGATGCCTTCCCTGTCCACCGCGTACTGCAGGGCCAGGCGCACGTCCCGCTCCCGGGTGAAGGGCTGGTGCGCGTTGAGCAGTATGGCCCGCGAGGCGATGGGCTGGCTGATGGCCGCCGCATAGCGCCCTTCCCGGCGGATGGCGTCGAAATTGTCCAGGTTGAGCATGTCGCCATCGGCCCCGAACACCAGATCCACGTCCCCCTTGTGCAGGGCCAGCAGGATGGCCTGATGGTCGGGCATCACCTTCCAGCGCACGGCCTGCAGACGGGGCTTCTCGCCCCAGTAGGAGGCATTGGCCGTGAACAGGGCGTACTGGTTCTCCTTGTGTTCCTTCAGGATCCACGGGCCCGTGCCCGCAAGGCCGCGCACGCCGTCACGCGTCTGGCCGCCGATGAAGCAGGACGGCGAGATGAAGCGGAAGGGACGCAGCAGCCCCAGCTCGATGAGGGTGGGATAGTAGGGGTGCCTGAGTACCAGACGCCAGGTGTGGCTGTCCACGACTTCGTGACGCTCGATCTCGTTGATGAGGTCCAGCCAGGCGTGGCGCAGGCGGTTGGCGATGATGGCATCCATGTTCAGGCGGACGGCTTCGGCGTCGAAGGGCGCCCCGTCGCTGAAGGTCACACCACGGCGCAGATGGAAGGTATAGACGCGGCCGTCGGGCGAGATCTCCCAGCTTTCGGCCAGCCAGGGCCGGACACCTTCCGCCGTATTGATGACCAGAGGCTCGAAGACCATGCCCTGGGCCGCCATCTCGCCGCCGTACAGGTGCGGATTGATGTCCCGGATATCCTTGGTGCTGGCGTAGACCAGTTCGGTGCGCGGCGCAGCGGCCCTCTCCCCGTCCTGGTCCCGGCAGCCGGCCAGGAGAATCAGACCGCAGAGCAGCAGCCAGCACAACAGCAGTGTGCCCGTCCTCATTTTTTCCACAGGGACCTCCCCAAAGCAGGATGAGACCTTTTCACAAGGCGTGTTCCCCTAAACTGTAACACGACTTTAAAAAACATGCTACCTTTTTTCAGAGGAGGAGCGGGGGAGGGGCAGCCGTCGTCCGTCCGGGATGCCCGCATGCGGCGGCTGTTCTGATCGAAAAGACGGGATGGTCCCTGCAGGCCACGCGACCTTGCCCGAGGCAAGGCCAATTCCCCGTGGACACTCCCGCAAAGCATGTCCCAACCGAAAAAAAGGCACCTGCATCACTGCAGGTGCCTTGATCTCTTGTTGGCGTCCCCAAGGGGATAAAAATATTAATTTATCTATTTGATTTTACATATTATTATAAAAATATTTTTTAGGAGTACCTCCAAAAATACCCTCAAAATTAAAAATTTGTAAAATTTTTTCTTGGGCCTCTTTGGACACTACCCCTCTCACCGATGGAGACACACGGATAATCAAAAATTTCCATATGATAAAGTTGAATAATGGTTGTGCGAATGAAACATTACACAATGCCAATGTATTTTTCAAAAAACTCCTTTAGTCTATCTATAATCCCTTTTTTCTTTTCGCTGCTTTTTATGTCAAACGGATTACTCGGCGGCATGATTTTCTGAATATCCTCGCCTATCGTTTTCAGTTCGCCACTACGGAAGGCGTTATCCAGAAATTTTCTGGTTTCTTCCGGTTGCAGTTTTTCCCGTGCGATGAGGGCCTTTATATCAGCCTCACGGCGTTCATCAACATAGCGCCTCCAGTCCTCGCTCACAGAAGCGGAGACATTGATATCGGCAATAAAACCCTCAATGAGTTCTTTTTTGCTGCGCAGTTCAATACTTGAATTGATAGCTGTGCCGATGGACGCGAGGATGGTCTTGTCTTTGCCGTGGGAAGCGCGGTATTTTTCGACCAGCATCAGGATATAGTCGATATTGATTTCCACCTGCCGTACCAGTTCCATTTCAAAGACCACATCAGATGTAATGTCTTCCTTTTCCACCTTGCCGGGCCGATGTTTCTGATAGAGATCAAGATACATACTCTGATAGTCCTGCAACTGTCGCTCGGACAGAATTTCATTGCCCTTGAAATCGTCAAACGCTGTCAGAATATTCCGCATCCTCAGAATTGAACCAAAGAGCGCGATAAAATCTTTCTCGTCCTGCTCGCCGATGATAGACTGCTCAAGAGGAAAGCGCGTCAGCAGGTTTTCTATCAGTTCTTTATAGCCACTTGTATGTTTTGTATCACCATCTGATTTTTCCTCATCAAAACCATTATAGTAGTCTTCATACGTCTTCAGCAGTACGACACCGCCCGCATCCTTATTGCCGAACAGCGCAATGGCGTCATCCGTTTCCTTCTGCAAATCACGAAAACAGACGATATTGCCGAAGGTCTTGACCGAATTGAGAATGCGATTGGTGCGGGAATATGCCTGTATCAGGCTGTGGTATTTGAGATTTTTGTCCACCCACAGAGTATTAAGGGTTGTCGCGTCAAACCCAGTGAGAAACATGTTGACCACCACAAGGAGGTCAATCTCACGGTTTTTCATGCGCTGCGACAGGTCTTTATAGTAGTTCTGGAACTTGTCGGCCGATGTATCGTAGTTTGTGTTGAATGTTGTGTTGTAATCGGTAATGGCGGATTCCAGAAAATCGCGCGATGTGGCATCAAGACCGGCGGTATCAAAACTTTCATCGGCAATAGCATCTTCGGGATCGGCTTCGTTGGGATTGAAACTGAAGATAGTAGCTATGGTCATTTCCCGACGCAGTTCCGCCAGTTGCTTTTTCAATTCCTTGTAATAGGCGATAGCCATGGGAATGGAGCTGACGGCCAGGATGGAGTTAAATCCCGACACGCGCTGACCTTTCAGAGAGTAAAAGCTGTTGCGCTTGGTCTTCTGGTCAAAATGCTCGATAATGTATCTGACCACACCCGAGATACGCTCCGGTGCAGCAAGGGCCTTTTCAATATCAATGGCCTGAACTTTGTAATCCCTGACGTTTTCCGCCATCTTCACAGTATTGATGTAATCAATGCGGAACGGCAACACGTTGCCGTCATTAATGGCGTTGACGATGGTGTAGGTGTGCAGTTTATCGCCGAAAGCCTGTTCTGTGGTCTTTAACAAGGGATTACCGCCCGTTCCGGCATTGACCGCAAAAATGGGCGTACCGGTAAAACCGAACAGGTGGTACTGCCTGAATGCTTTGACAATGGCCGTGTGCAAATCGCCAAACTGGGAACGGTGGCATTCGTCAAAAATAAGTACGATACGCTGCTGGAAAACGGGATGTTTGGGGTTGCGCCTAATGAAAATGCCCAGCTTTTGAATAGTCGTGATGATGATATGGCAGCCGGAATCTTCCAGTTGCCGTGTCAGTACGGAAACGGAATTGTTGCCGTTGGCCGCGCCTTTTTCAAAGCGGTCGTACTCCTTGATGGTCTGGTAATCCAAATCTTTGCGGTCAACCACAAAAAGCACCTTGTCCACATAGGGAAGGCGTGTGGCAAGCTGGGCCGTCTTGAAGGAAGTCAGCGTTTTACCGGAACCCGTGGTGTGCCAGATATAGCCTCCGCCTTCCACGCTTCCCGCTTTTTTATAGTTGTGGGCTATTTCCAGTCGTTGCAAAATACGCTCGGTGGCCGTTATTTGATAAGGACGCATTACCAGCAGCATTTTTTCGGTAGTTAACACACAGAACCGGGTAAGGATATTCAGCAGGGTATGGCGGGCAAAGAATGTCTTGGTAAAGTCCACAAGATCAGCAATGACGGTATTGTTGCCGTCCGCCCAATAGGAAGTGAACTCGAAAGAGTTGCTGGTCTTTTTGCTCTTGCGCCTACCGCTGTTATTCTGTTCCCTGACGTGAGCCTCCCGGGTGGTATTGGAATAATATTTGGTATGCGTACCATTGGAAATGACGAATATCTGTACATATTCATACAGCCCGGACCCGGCCCAGAAGCTGTCACGCTGATAGCGCTTTATCTGGTTAAAAGCTTCCCGGATGGGCACCCCTCGGCGCTTCAACTCCACATGCGCCAAAGGCAGGCCATTGACCAGAATAGTCACGTCATACCGTGTCTGATAGGTTCCCGCACTCTCTTCATACTGATTGATGACCTGAAGACGGTTGTTGTGAATGTTTTTCTTGTCCAGCAGCGTGATATTTTTTGTTGTACGGTCATCTCTGGTCAGGTTGATGACACAATCTTCCTGAATGCGACGTGTCTTTTCCTCAATGCCTTCATTGGCATTGGCAAGGTGCTGCGTAAAGAAGCGTCGCCACTCCTGGTCAGAAAAAGTATAGTTGTTGAGCAATTCCAACTGGCGGCGCAGGTTGTCCACAAGTGCGGCTTCATTGTGTACAGACAAATATTCATAGCCCTGCGAACACAGTTGGCGGATGAATTCTTTCTCCAGATCCGCTTCGCTCTGATAGGCGTCGGAACGAATTCTGGAGGGAGTATATTCGGCTACAACCGTGCTTTCCGGGCATTGCGCCACCATGTTGAAACGGGTCGTCATACGGCTTCCTTGAAAGTCAGCAGCTTGTCGCGGTAATATTCATACTGCTTTTTACGCGCCTCAATTTCCGCGGGCAGGCCGCTGGTCAGGTCATTACAAAGAGCATCAAAACGGTCGAGGATGGAAACGATGCGGGCTTGTTCGGCAAGAGGGGGAACGGGAATGGGATAATTGCAAATCCTACCCACATTCAAATCCTCACGCGCTCCTTGTCCAAGAGCCTTCAAATTTTCATACTGACTGCTAATCCAATAGAAAACATACCTATACAGCGCAATATTTGAATTAATCTCAAGGTTACAGCAATGCTGATTTGTTGTCAGAGGAATTTTATTGACAGCACATCTTGCGGCTGAGGCTCCTGAAATTGCCACAATTACACAGTTCTTCGGTATCCATTTCGCGGATGAGTTATCAAGACCTGCCTGTGAAATAGCCATCTCTGTCTTGGTAATATTACAGAATTTGACTTCTTGTGTCCGAAGCCAAGGAATATCTCCATTGTAGTAACTACTTTTCGACTTCAACGGAGTTCCTCCAGATGAAATATTTTTACAGACATCTTTAATCCGTTTCCACAGGATACTATTTACCGCTGTCTGTCTGTCTGTCTGTCTGTCTGTCTGTCTGGGAGGTCGCCCCTCTCTTATCAAATGTCAAGAGGTAATCTCTGTAATATTGATATTGCTGCTTTCTTTTGTTAAGCTCTGCGGTAAGCTCTGCGGTAAGCTCTGCGAAATTGTCTAATATCCTTACTATCTCTTCCTGAACTGGAAGTGGGGGGACGGGGATTAAGATTTTTTGTATGGACGGAACACTTGAATGAACTACTTTACTTTTTACCTTTCCCTTGCTTTTTTGAGATTGAGCAGACTTTGTTGATAACGCATAACTGAGATACTTAGGATTTTGACTATGTTTCATTACAACGATATCACCACCGGCAAGGCATCTTTCATTTCCTATATATACACATGATTTTGCAATATCTTCAACATTTTCACCTGTAATTGCAAAAAGAACATCTCCATATTCAAAATATTTTTTATTCAAAATAAGTGATTCATCGGTAAATGAAACACATTTGTCAAACCAAATATCATATGTCGTATAAATTTCACCGTATCTTACACAAGGAATCCCTTGATCTCGAATTTGGTCTCGTGTAATACCAGATCCTCTATAAATAGATAAAGCAATCTCCCCGAGAGATTTATATTCCACCCCATTGGGGCACAACTCCGTAATAAGTTCTTCAAGTCTGCTCATTTTCTGTACCCTTCATAATAATAGGACTGCTCGATTCCCTTGAAGATAACTTCACGGTCGTTGACTTTATCCGTCAGATGGGGCTGGATAAGCGCACGCAACTCCAAATCATTCACTGGGCTGCGCTCCATGGCCTGAAGATAGGCATCCCTGTCTATCCGCTGCCAGTCCACCACCCTGCCCAAGTTCTTCTTCAGCATCATATCCAGCCAAATGCGTGTAGCGCGGCCGTTTCCTTCCCGGAAGGGATGGGCAATGTTCATCTCCACATATTTGGCGATGATTTCTTCAAAGGCCGTTTCCGGCATTTTTTCGATAACAGCCAGAATTTCTTTCAGGTACAGACAGTTGGCAAAGCGAAAGTTGCCCTTGGCGATATTGACGGTGCGTATCTGCCCGGCAAAGTCGTACAGACCGTCAAAAAGCCAGGCATGTATTTGTTGCAGGCCTTTTGTCGTGCCCACTTCCATACGGTCAATGTCGCCGCTTTCGAACAGACGCTGCGCGTTGGCAAGGCTGCGTTCATCAATATTCATGGCGTCAGCTCTCTATTTCGGCGATGATTTTGTCAATTTCAGCGCGAAGCACGGCTTCACGCGCCACGATCTCTTCAATCTGCCTGTTGAGCTGGCGAATATCTATGACTTCGCGCCTGTCTTCCTGCTCCACATAGGTGCTAACAGAAAGATTATAGCCCTGAGCCTCGATTTCGGCGCTGGGGACGACTCTGGCAAAGTGTTTTTCGTCCTTTCTGCTGATAAAGGCATCAAGAATCTTCCCGGTATTGGCGTCCGTCAGCTTGTTGGAATTGGTTGCCTTCACGCACTCGGCAGAAGCGTTAATGAACAGGACGGTATTATCCTTCTTGCCCTTTTTCAGCACCATGATACAGGTAGCGATGGTCGTCCCGAAAAAGAGGTTGTCCGGCAACTGAATGACGCAATCCACATAGTTATTGTCTACGAGGTACTTGCGGATCTTTCCTTCCTTGCCGCCCCGGTACATGACGCCGGGAAAACAGACAATGGCCGCCGTACCGTCAGCGGACAACCACGACAGGGCATGGAGAATAAAGGCGAGGTCGGCCTTGGATTTCGGCGCAAGCACTCCGGCGGGAGCAAAACGAGGGTCATTGATGAGAACCGGATTATCTTCCCCAGCCCATTTGATGGAATACGGAGGATTGGAAACAATAGCCTGAAACGGTTCATCATCCCAGTGTTGCGGATCGGTCAGCGTGTCACCAAGGGCGATGTCGAACTTGTCATATCCCACATCATGCAGGAACATATTGATTCGGCAAAGGTTGTACGTCGTAATATTGATCTCCTGACCAAAAAATCCGTCACGCACGTTTTCCGTGCCAAGTATCTTGGCGAATTTCAGCAACAGGGAACCGGAGCCGCAGGCCGGGTCATAAACCTTGTTGACCGTTGTTTTGCCGACGGTGGTTATTCTGGCAAGAAGCTCCGAAACCTCCTGCGGCGTATAATATTCCCCGCCGCTTTTACCCGCATTGGAAGCATACATGCCCATGAGGAATTCATAGGCATCGCCGAAAGCATCAATGGTATTGTCCTGATAATTGCTGCCGAGATTCATGCCCTGAACGCCTTGCAGCAGTTTGACCAGCTTTTCATTGCGTTTGGCTACGGTATCGCCCAGTTTTTTGCTGTTGACGTCCATATCGTCAAACAGACCTTTAAAATTGTCTTCGCTTTCCGAACCGGAGGCGGATTCCTCTATATGCTTGAATGTCTTTTCCAGCGTTTCATTCAGATTGTCGTCCTGTGCGGCATTCCGGCAGACATTGGCAAAAAGTTCACTCGGCAGAATGAAAAAGCCCTTGGTGGAGACCATTTCCCGACGGGCTGTTTCCGCTTTCTCATCGGGCATATTTGCGTAGTCAAAACCGTCGAACCCAGCATCCGCCATCCTCTTGTTGAGATAGACCGTCAGATTTTCGGAAATATACCGGTAGAACAGCATCCCCAGGACATACTGCTTGAAGTCCCAGCCATCGACGCTTCCACGAAGGTCATTGGCGATGTTCCATATGGCGCGGTGAAGTTCCGCGCGTTCCTGCTCTTTTCTGTTGTCGGCCATCTACAAATATCTCCTGATAGCGGGGAATGCGATTTCTCCGAAAATATCAAGAGATAGGTCAATTTTCAATCGCTTTACAGTCTGGTGAAAAACAGGGAGGCAATCCGCAAATCGCCTCCCATGTCGCTGTCTTGGGAATACTTCCTGTTGATAACATTATAACTCTTCGTCAGGGATGTCCGGCTGAACAAATCCACCTCCGCATCTGTCCGATTCGCGGATGCAGGCAGAGGGCGTGGAAGCCGCCGTTTTCTTCAAGGCGGGGCGGGGTGTGTCTCTCTTCTTTTCTTTCCGGCGTCTGAACTCGCTCAGGTATTTGGCGAGGGTCGGAGCCTTCACTTCAATGCCTTTTTCGTGCAGGCGCTCGACAATCTCCTGTGTGCCGAAACCGCGCTTCTTCATACGCTCCAGTGTCGGTGCCAGAGCAAAGACTGCTTCCTTTACGGACATGGTTCGATTCCCGTCCAGTGTGACGGAAGCGGGTTTAAGAGCAGCAAATTCCTGTCTGATTTCCTTCAATTGTGTTGTGGTGATGGTCATGATGGTTCTCCTCTGACTCGTTGGAGCTATGCCCCGGATGGGTATTTTGTCTTTTCCGGTCAAGCGGGACGCTTGCCCACTGGCTTCACGTCAGTGAAGCATAGTGGGCTATATCTTCGGCCTGTGCGAAGATTCCCTCCCGACGCCTTACCTCATTCTCATGCCACGGGCGAAGTGCGCCTGCCGACGCTCCCTGTCCCGCGCCTCCTGCGTCTGCCGCTGCCGTTCCTCTTCCTGCTGCCGTTGGAGCTGTTCGGCACGCTTGCGCTCCACGAACTCGATATGCAGCGGACGGATTTCCGGCAGAAGCAAAAATTCCCGATAGCCTGCCATGATTCTCTTCATTTTCTTCAACTGAGTTTCCAGCACCTCTTTTTCCTCATGGTTATGTTTCCTGTGAGCCGTGTATTCCGCTTCAAGCCGAATCTGTTTCTGACGTAACGTTTCCACTTCCTGTTGCAGACTTTCTTTCTGCTTCTGAACAAGATGTTTGACGGCAAGCGCCTTTTTCAGCTCTCCAATAATGGATGAGGCTTTCTCAAGCACGGACGGATAATTAAAAAGAGAGGCTTTCGGTAGAGAGGAATCTTCCTGAAGAAACTTTTCCGTCTCCTCAGCCTGCCGTTCATACTCCTCTATGCTCTTTCTCAACTCTTCTTCACGCTGTTCCAATGAGCTGATAAACTGTCGTGAGTTTCGTGTGGCCTCTTCGGATTCCTGAATCAGTTTCTTCAATGCTTCCTGTTGCTGCTTGAATTCGCGGGTATCCAGATGCTTTTTCACGGAACCAGGTGTCTGTTCCACGCCGCGCTCAATGACGAAGCCCCGGCTTTGCAGATAGGCGGGAAGCTCGGATTGCAGTTTCCGCAGACTCTGGCGGGTATAAATTTTATTGGCGTTGAGCCTCCCGTCCGGCGTCACCGGTACATGAAGAAAGTGCATGTGCGGCGTCTTTTCATCCATGTGGACCATTGCGGAAATGACATTCTCCGCGCCCACAAACTCCGTGAGAAAGGCTTTGCTCTCCTCAAAGAAACGCCTTGTATCCTCCGGCGTGAGCCTGTCAAAAAACGCCTTGTCCGAAGTGACGATAAGCCCGCACATGCGTACGGCATCCTTTCTTACGGATTTGACCAGCAGGAGGTCGTCAATACGATTCTGAATGCCTTCGGCATAGTTCGATGCTGCGGCTTCGTGCAGCTCGTAGTTCGCCGCGCTTCTGTCGTAGTCAATATCGGGGTTGCTGTGGCTCTCCCGCTCCCGCCGGTTGTGGCTCTGGATGCCGCGTATGGCCTCCTTCTTGAATTTGTCCATGTGGAGTACGAGATAGGACATGGCAATACTTCCTTGTATCAATGGATGTCCCGTTCTTTCTGTGACAGGAATGCGGAACACTTTTTCAGTTTACGCGGGACAAGAATTGAAAATCTGTTCGGATTTGGCTGGACTTCATGGGATGACAGATACGATGAATATTGCAGGTGTCCCGCTGTACCGGTGCTTAGGCAGCGGTACAGCGGGACACCTGGAAAATGGTCAAGCGAGACCTTCCAGTTTTCTTTTCAATCTGTGGACAGACGATTTTGATTTTCCCATTTCCTCGGCGCAGTCACGAATGCTGTATCCCTCGCCGAGCAGCCTTTTCAATTCCTCCAGTTCCACATCTTCAATGTCCCGAACCCGCCAATGCAGGGCATTGCCTTCGGTAATCAGGTTGGCCTCAAAGGGTTTGGCGTCATCGCCCAATATGCCCCGCGCCTTGGTCAGGTGAACTTCAAAACGTGCGCCTTCGGCCATGCTGTATTCCCTGGGCCTGCGCAGACTGATCACCGTGTCCATAATGTCTTCTCTGGCGCTGGTGCCGCGCTGGTCGCCGGATTTTCCGGCATGATGGATAAGCAGGACGGTCATCCCTCTGCGGCGTAATTCCAGCAACCACGCCTGCATGGTCTGCCAGGACTGAGACTCGTTTTCCTTGCCGGTGCGGCACAAGGTTGCAATGTTGTCCAGCACAACCATGTTTACGTCTTTCAGAAACGGCTCAATCATGGTCTGTCCGCTGGCTGTGGACAAATCCGGCATGGGGCAGGGCTGTAGATCCGGTGTGATGAGCGCCATGTTTTTCAACGTATGCGGAGGAACAGACATGCCGTTGACAAGAGCGGAAAGACGGTTCTGCATAGACGTGGCGGGCATTTCCCCATCCACATACAGCGTTCGCTTGGGCATCGGCGCACGCCAGTTGAACACGGCTCCGCCGGAAGCCACCGCAACGGCGATGCTCAACGCGGCGAATGTCTTGCCTATACCGCGCGGAGCGTACAGGATGCCTATGCCCTGTACCGGAAGAACGGGCGATAAAAGATACCCCCGTTCAGGTATGGACATGGAAAGAAATTCGCCCATGTCCAGAGCGATAAGACCTTGCTGTTTGATCAGCGCCGTTTCCAGTTGCGAACGGACGGCCTCAATGCCTTCTATCTGGTGAAGGTCATTAAAATCCGTACCGTTGGCGTCGGTGAAGTGGGGAAACAGAAGTTGAGCGTTTGCAAGTCCGGCTGCCTCTTCCCCCTTCCTGAGTCCTGCTTCGTCATTGTCGCCGCAAATGATGATTGTCTTGTCCGGCAATCGTTCTTTCACCGTCTTGGCCACTCTCGCGAGATTGTTTGCGGAAAAGGCCACATAAACCGTCCAGCCTGTGGCAAGATGGATACTTGTGCCCGTAGCAAACCCCTCACAAACGGCAACAGGCTTTTCCGGCTGCCCCTGAATGATGAATTGTCCTCCAGATACCTTGCCGCCCACAAGAAAACGTTTTGTTCCATCGGGATAGATGCGTTGCAGACTTTGCAGATTGTGTGCGGCATCCATAACAGGAACAAGCAGGGAACCGTCTCGTGCCTGCCGTATGCCTTCCAAAGCTGTAATGCCCTTGCTGCACAGATAAGGATGGTTGGCATCGCACCTACGCGCAGAGTTCCATTCCTGTCTGGCCAGTTGAGCCGCTTCAGCATGGCGTTCGGTATATTCCGCTTCGCGTTGCCGCTGTATGGAGTGTTGACGCTCCCGCCATGCGGATATTTCCGCACTTGAAAGTGTCTGTTTTGCTTCGGCGCAAAACGTGCCCTGTTCTCCGTTTTCCCAGTTGCACCACCAAAGCGTCGCAGGGGTATCGACATGCGCGATATATGCACCGTTTTGTTTGTGCGGTTTGGTCTGGGTAGGACAACGATGCAAGTTCCCGTCCGCCATGATTTCGGCCGGAATCAATCCCTTGTCGGTCAGGATGTCCCGAAAGGTTTGCAGGGGATTATTCATGATTCTCTCCCTGACGGCCAAGGCTTTCGATAAATACGGCAATGTCCTCCGCCCGCCAGACTGTTGTTCTGGGACCGAGCTTCACGGGTTTGGGATAACGTCCGGTGCGACACCCTTCCCACCATGCGCTCTTGCTTATGGGAATCATGTTGAGAACCTGAGGAAGACGCAAAAGGCCGTGAGCGGGGATGGACGGTTGATGCTGTTTCATAAAAAAATCTCCTGAATCTGGTTGGATTTCAGGAGACTCTGGCACACGTCCGAAGATTCCCGTGAGGGAATCGGACGGGAAAATGACGGGAAAATCTAAAAAATACGGGAAAATGGCAAGCTGGTCATTCCTTGACTATGGAGTATGCATCTGCTTCCTTGAGGAGCATATCCATCAAATTGCGATAGGATTTGTCGTCCCTGTACTCTTTGCCCGCAAGCAAGCGCCCCACATGCGTCTTTCTGCCCTGCGGAGTTTTGTGACTGGTCTCGGATTTTTGAGGACCACACCAATACAGGAGAACATAAGCGATGACTGAAAGAGGATACTTTTCTTTCATGGCGTCACGGACGGCGGCGTCCGGTCTCCCTTCCCAAAAGGCTCTGGGAATACGAAAAACGAATTTGCCATCATGCGGTGCCCTTTCACACAGGGGAACTGCCACCGCTTTGTCGGCAACGGAAGATTCTGGCGAAGCTGTCCGTAAAACGGCCTCCACAAGGGCACGGGTGATGCCTTTCACTTCTCGGCGTAAGGGGTAATAACGGAGATATCTTATAGCAACGTTCCTATCCACCATTATGGTATCGGCAAAGATATGCGCAATGAAGTGATAACTTGAGGCGGGAATGGAGAATATCGGTTTCTCAAAGAGAGGCGAGTCCGGTGAATACTGCGCGAAGATGTCTTCTGTGCTCAGTATTTTCAAACTGCTGAACAGAAATTCTCGTTCCTCGGGAAAGACAGACGCCGTATCTTCAAAGGATTCTTCAAGAATGACATTCAACCCATATTGTAGGGAGGTAACAGGAACAAGCGTTGATATCTTTCTGAAAAATTCCATCACATCAAAGCCAAGCAGATATGTCTGAATGCCCGCCCCCAGTTCCGGCACTGAAGGAAATTCCGGCATCTGCGTTCCATATGCGACATGATTGCCCGCAACAAATGCCTGCCAGCAATTTTCATAGGTCGTGTGCCATAGCCCCAGAGGCTGAACGGCGTCAGGCCAGAGTGCCTGGGCAAGCATTTCACCTTCTCTGACTGTCAGGCCATACGCCTGCCGCACTCTGCCTATGGTTATGTTCTGTCGGTCTGTCATGGAGGAAAGGATACCCTGTCGCCCAAAAATGGACAATAAAAAACAGCGGCAGGGATAGTCATGTACCTTCCGTGCCGCTGTTTTCCTGTAAAACCTGTTTCAGCTATACCACGCCCGGATCATGTCCATGTCGTCATAGCCGTATTGTCTCATACGCTCCTTTTCTTCTTCACTCCAGCCGGTGTCATTGCTCGTCACCTGCGTCTCGTCTTCTATTTTCCCGATGGAGATACAAACATCACGGTCTGTCATGGTGTCCTTTTTCATACTCCCTCCTTATTTCTTTTCTGCTGTGTGTTGCGTAATCCGTCCAGATAGTCCGCCCAATCCTGCATCATCTTTCGGCGCTCAGGCAGATATTCCGCATAATTGTATGCCGCACGCACTTCGTCCTGCTCCCCGTGGGCAAGCTGCCTCTCAATCCAGTCCCGGTTATAGCCGAGTTCGTTGAGCAGTGTGGATGCGATGGAGCGAAAACCATGCACGCTCATTTCGTGCTTCTGGTAGCCCATGCGCCGAAGCGCATTAAGCATGGTCGCATCGGAAATGGGCCGTACCTCCGTGCGGATGGAGGGAAAAAGGAATTTTCCCTCCCCGGAGTATTTTTGAAGTTCCCGAAGAATGAACATTGCCTGCCGGGACAGGGGCACAAGATGCTGACGGCGCATTTTCATGCGTTCCGCAGGGATGCGCCATTCCCCGGACTCAAGGTCGAATTCCTTCCATTGGGCAGCCCGCAGTTCCGTGGGACGGGTGAAAACCAACGGAGCCAGCTTCAAGGCACAGACCAGAGGAAAATAGCCTTCGTAGGCGTCGATATCCCGCAAAAGCTGGCCGACTTTTTCCGGTTCCAGCACCGCCGCGCGATGGACCGTTTTTCTCGGCCTCAAGGCTCCCCGAAGATCGGCTGCGATATTGTGCTTTGCCCGGCCCGTGATGACCGCATAGCGGAATACCTGATTGATGATCTGCAGCACTCTCCGGGAAGTCTCATAGTTTCCCCGCTGCTCCAGAGGCTTGACCACCTCCATGATATCCCGTGTTTCCAGTTTGGCGATGTGCATTTTGCCAATACGTGGAAAGATGTAGGTTTTCAGCCGGTACATGACGGTTCCCTGATGCTTTTCAGAAAACTCCGCCATGCGGGTTTCATGCCATTCTCTGGCGATATTCTGGAAGCTCTCGCGTTCGGCTGAGATTCTGGCCTTCTTTTCTTCCCGTTTCTGCTCGGAAGGATCAACGCCTTTGGCCAGCAGACGCCGGGCATCCTCGCGTCGTTCTCTGGCGTCCCTGAGCGAGACGCTGGGGTATTCCCCGAAACTGAGCAGTTTGCTCTTGCCGTCAAAGCGGTAAGCCATCCGCCAGAGCTTGCTGCCGCTGGTGGGCACATAGAGGAACAGGCCGCCGCCGTCGAAATATTTGCGGGGCTTTGAATCGGGTTTCAGACTGCGGATGTGGGTATCGGTAAGAGGCATGGGCACTCCCTGGTTGTCGTTGGACGGAGAGATACCCACATGGACAAAAATATGTTTGATTCCGGCCGGTTATCCGTGTAGGTATCGGAAATGTCGTACCACATTCCTACCTACGGATATACCCACAAATTTCATGGATGCAAGCGGACGAGGCTGGATTTCGGGAAACCGTATTGGAATGAAAAAACAAAGAATGCCAAGGTCTTTTGGACTTTGGCATTCTTCTTTGTACCTAAATTTGGCGTCCCCAAGGGGATTTGAACCCCTGTCGACGGCGTGAAAGCCGTTTTACATGCGCCTACCGCCATTATATTTCAATGAGTTATAGCACATTGAGGGGCATAAAATGTCACCAAAACTCTCTGTGCTTGTAACCCGCTTTTGTAACCCATGCTCTCGGCGCGCCGTCCTGTTTTTGCCCGCTGAAAGTATCCCTTCTCACACCGTCCTTTCTCTTCCTGTCTTCTCTCACGGCTCCGTTTTCTCTTCCTGGAGTCGTCTTCTTCTCCCTCTGCTCCCTCAAAAAATCTGCCCTGTTCCCGTGCTGAAAAAGCACCGCTGGAGGCTTCTTCCGCATCTGAAGCGGCCCAGGATTCTGCCGCGTCTCATGTGCGAAGAGGTCTTCTGTTGAAGCCTCTGCCATCCCCCCGGCAAACAGCACTCTGCCTGCTCAGGTTCCTCAGATCCCTTCAGACCGATCGGCGATTCCTCAAGCGCCGCTTTGTCAGGGCGCCACCAGCAATCCTTTGCAGGTCATGCGACAGGCGCAGTTCAGCGCAACCTGCCTCAAGGTTTTGAGGATGAAAAAAGCTTCGGAAAAAACAAAAAGCCGTCAGGTGGCACCCCAACGGCTTCTTGCAGAACATTTGTTCTTTCTCAAAAGAATCTGAAAGAACAATAGCTGAATTACCGGTTGTTGTCAATATTCAGCTCTGCAAAAGTATCTTTTTCCTTGGCTTGGAGAAAGACATATGGAGACATTTGCGCCTAAAGGAAACATTTTTGGTCCTATTCTTCCACAATTTATTTTGGAAAAGCGCATCACACTTGGAGCAAAAGTCATGTATGCCTTACTGTGCAACTATGCTTCTGAAAAAGATCATTGTTGGCCTTCCCATGCCACTCTTGCTTCTCGTCTGTCTTGCAGCATCAGCAGTGTAAAAAATTATCTTGCTGAACTTGTGCGTGAAAATCTCATTGCCATACGAAAGGAGCATTACCGCTCTTCTGTGTATTATCTTATAAGACCTGAACATAATAATAACGCTGACGAGTCAAATTCTGAAAGAAGTGAACGAGTTTTTACCTGCAACAAGTCAAGTTCTGGCTACATAAATAATTTTAACAAACAAAAACAAGAAAAAAACACCCCCCTTCCCCCCAAAACGACAGAAGAGACTCCGCAGCCTACGGCTCTCTCTGCGCCTTCGGTGGGGTGTGGGATTTCTTCTGAACAGGATTTTGAAAACGTATGGAATCTCTATCCCAAAAAAGAGGCAAAAGGCTTCGCCCGGCTTGCCTGGTTCCGTCTGGCCCGTTGCGGTCAGCTTCCTCCCGTATCTGAACTTCACGCCGCTCTTCAGCATTGCATGGCTCAGGAAAGCTGGCACCGGGAACAGGGACGATTCATCCCCCAGCTTGGAAACTGGCTTCGCGGGCAGCGATGGCTTGATGCCCTTTCTTCCGGCTCTCCTTCGAGACGGCGGCCTGATCCCGGCGTGCAAAAGGCCATGCAGGAAAGAGAGGAACAAGAAAAACGCATCCAGGAACGGCAGAAAGCAGAAAAAGAAAGACTGCGTCCTCTCTTCCGGGCATTTGCGGAAAAATTTGATGCTCCCTTCAACGAGGCCATGGCTTTCGGCATCTGGCTGCATTTGCACTCCATTCACAGCGCTCCCGCTGCCGAAGATGTTCCTGCGGACAACACCAGGAGCATTGTGGCCTTTCTTCTTGAGTACCGTCGGAAAGCACAGGAACGACGCTATACGCCCAACGCTGCCAACGTGCAGACGCCGATTTCCTATTTTCACCGCCCGGAACTGCTGTTCGGCAGAAATTCTGAATCCCCAGCCATACCGACATACGCATAAGGAGCTACCGTGAAGCAACTGATTTCTTTAGGAATACTGGTTCTGCTTTCGCTGCCGTGGGACGCCCAGGCAGAGACTTCCGCCGCACCTCGGACGCATCTTTCCCCCGCAACGATGGCGACCGTTCACGGGCAATCCGCCGACTCGGCCTCCTTGCCCGAAGAATCGGCACAGAAAACGCCCGCCCCCTCAGGTTCGGACCTGAAAAAGGCCCAGGAGGCGCAGGCGCTTTTTGAGGAAAGCCTGCGGCAGATGATGCCGCTGGATAAGGAACACATACAGGAATACCGGAAACGGTCGGATCAGCGTGAACGAGCGCTTTTGCCCGTTTCCCCCGACCTGCGGACCCGAACGGTGCGCGTCACGCTGGAACCCGGTCGTGCGCCGGTCAAGGTATTTACCACGGCCAACATCGCCACATCGCTGGTTTTTCATGACTCCACAGGTCAGCCGTGGCCCATTACTTCCGTGACCAACGGAGGGCCTTCCTCGTTTCAGGTTCTCCGCCCGGAACTGCCGGAAGGCAATCTGCTCAATGTCATGCCCATACAGGGCTATGCCACGTCAACCCTCGTGGTCACTCTGGAAAATCGGGACATACCGCTGGTCATCAGGCTTGAGTCGGATTCCGTCCGCGCTCCTGAACGCAAAGCCGACGCGCTGGTGCTGATTCAGCTCGCCCACCATGGTCCGAAGGCTGCGATTCCCCTGACCAGCACCATCAAGGAAACCGCCAGCTCCGCCATGCTGTCCTTTCTTGACCGCGTCCCCCCGGATGATGCCGTGCGTCTTCGTTCCGAACCGGATTCGGATGCCGTGATGGCCTGGAAATACAACGGAAAACACTACGTCAGAACCACGCACAGCCTGATGTGGCCGGCATGGACTGCCGTCGTCAACGGGGCAGGCTCCACCAAATGTTACGAGCTGCCCGTCACGACAAGAATCATGCTTTCCCGTGAAGGAAGCGTGCAGACCATCCTTCTGAAAAATACTCTCAAATAAGGCGGACACATGGCTATCACCAGCACGGAAAAAAAGCGGCGATTCATACTCTTCAGCCTTCTGGGGCTGGCTGCCGCCGTTGTCATTGTTCTTGCCTCGTTTCTGCTGTTCACGCCGGAAAAGCCGTCCGGCACCTCAAAAATGGCATCTGCAAGAACGGAAGCCGTAAGCGGGCAGGCGGGCGGCGTCGGCTCTGAGGAATACAACCAGAAGTTGAAGGAACACGACGCGCAACAGGCCAACGCGGCGCTTCAAAGCGGTGCGAGTTTCATTCCCACGCCGATAGGAGAAAAGAAGTCCGTTGTCGTCAAGAAGCAGGATACCCCTCCGTCGCCTCCGCCGGTTGCTCAGGTACGCACCGTGCCTGTTCAGACGCCGCGCACGGACAACGCCATGCTCAAAAGGATGATGGATGACCTGGCCGAACTGGACACCAGGCTGGCCAGCGCTTCCGTGGGGCAGGGACAAATCGCCTATGTCCGGGAGTTCCAGGATGAGACCGGCCAGCAGGACTCCGAAAAGAAGCCTGTCGCTGGAACGCTGTCGGTCGCGGCATCCTCCAGACCTGCGGTGAAACCGGGTGACCTGTTGTACGCCATCATAGATGTGGGAGTGAACTCCGATGTTCCGTCCGCCGTGCTGGCGACCGTCACCTCAGGCACATACAGAAATGCCCGCCTCACAGGCTCTTTCCAGCGCCATGACGAACGCCTTGTTCTGGCCTTCAATCGGATCATTCTGCCCTCCGGCGAAACCATCCAGGTGGAATCCTATGCCGTTGATCCCACCACCTCGGAAGCCTCGGTAGCCAGTTCCGTGGACACTCATTTCTTCAGCCGGTGGGGCGGTCTGGTCGCCTCGGCGTTTCTGGAAGGACTGGGTACGGCCAAACGCTACAGCGGTGCCCAGAGTACCATCTACGGCTACGGCAACGACGTAACCGACCAGATGGTCTGGAACACCTACAGCGTCAGCGATCAGGCATGGATTGCCGCCGGAAAGGTCGGCGAAAAGGCCGGAAAAATCTTTGAAAGAAACTTCGACCGACCGCCCACCGTCAGGCTCGAAAGCGGCACTCCCGTGGGCGTTCTGGTCATGAACGTCAAGGACAGGTGACGCCATGGAAAATTACGTTGCCAACGTCATTCCGCATTTGCAGCAATGGTGGCCCGTCATCATCCGGCTTGCCTATCTCATCGGCATTGTTTTTGCCGTTGTCTCCCTTGTTCAGGCCGTCAGCCGGAAACAACGCTTCAACCGCTCCACGGCGATCTGGAGCTTCATCTGTGCCGTTCTGCTGCTGAATCTCCCCGCGCTCATGGATTCTCTGTCCATGACGGTTTTCAACCAAAGCTCGGAACAGGCCCTGAGCTACAGCCCGCCTTCGTCCCCCGGTTCCATCTATATCCAGTTCGCCGTGTACGCCATTGCCTCCATCGGCGTCATCGGCATTGCGCGGGGGCTGTGTCTCATACGCGACACGCCGAACCAGAGCATGAATCTCAGCCGGGGCCTTGTCCATCTGTTCGGAGGCATTCTCGCGGTCAACCTTGTCACTTTCCTGCGCGGCCTGGGGGCCACGGTAGGCGGTGACGTGCAAACATACATCGCCAACATCATTGGCTGAGTACGGAGGACTCTATGAACTTCATCAATCATCAGCTCTCCATTTCCCCGCTGCGCTGGACTGCCGCCGTTATCGGTGTCGCCGCCGTATGGCTCCTCATGCCTGAGATTGTCCAGGCTGCCGTCACCTTCGGAGAAATCGGCGAAAATGTGGCGGAAAACGCCAAAGGCGTCGCCAAGGGCGTCACCCTTGCCGGATACGCCTCCGGTGCAGGCATGGGCGTCTGGGGTT
The DNA here is from genome assembly GCF_900116045.1 of Desulfovibrio piger. NCBI lineage: Bacteria > Pseudomonadati > Thermodesulfobacteriota > Desulfovibrionia > Desulfovibrionales > Desulfovibrionaceae > Desulfovibrio > Desulfovibrio piger. The sequence goes on along the minus strand of NZ_LT630450.1, from coordinate 2,659,462 downwards.
GCGTGGACATGTACAAGGCCACCAAACGCCAGGGCGAATCGACCTATCCCGGCGGCCTCATCAAGATTCTGGTCGGAGCCGTGCTGCTCGGCCTGGGAGAAACCCTCGGTTCCGGCTCGGCCACGCTTTTCGGAGCCGATCAGACCTCCGGCATGAGTGATCTCGGCCTGTAACCTCAAAGGAGACGAGGCATGAGCATGTTCAAAAAAAAGGAAAAATCTTCCCTGCCGGAAGCTCCGGGGCAGGCTCTGAGCATGGAACCTCATGCCTCGTCTCCGGCCCCGGACGCGTCTGCCGTTATCGGAGGTCTCGGCTGGTACAGAACTCAGTTTCATCGCGCCATGAAACTGGCTCTGGGACTGAGCCTGGCGCTGATGGTCAGCCTGGCCGTCATTGCGCTGCTTCTGCTGAATCAGCCGAAACCCCGATATTTCGCCGCCACGCCTGATTTGCGCCTCGCGCCTCTGGTTCCTCTCGACCAGCCGCTGCTTACCCAGAGCGGGCTGCTGACGTGGGTGTCGGACACCATTACCGGGGCCATGTCGCTCAACTTTCTGGAGTGGCGCGAAAAACTGGAAGCCGTCAGACCGAATTTCGACGACGACACGTTCAAATCCTTCCTTTCCTCTCTGGAAAGCTCCGGGATTCTGAACATGATTCAGGAAAAACGGCTTTCCGCCTCGTCCGTTGCCACCGGTGCCCCGGTCATCATCGCCTCCGGGCTGGTCAGCGGGAAGGCCACATGGCGCATCGAGTTTCCCCTGATCGTTTCCTACGAATCAAGCCAGGGGGTGGAAAGCACCCAGCGTCTTATCGCCACTGTTCTTGTCTGCCGTGCCTCCACGGCCACCACCCCGCGCGGGGTGGTGATTCAACAGGTCGTTCTGAAGAGGGAATCCTGATGCTGGATAAACTTGTCAATGGCATAGACTGCGGCATACGCGCCATCTCTGAAGTCTTCGCCGGACCGGTGTACGGTTACTGCCGACTGGAAACGGTTGATGACGACGTTCTGGTAGCGGACGACGGAAGTCTCGTGAGCCTTCTGCGTCTTGAGGGTTCCCTGAAGCATGTGGGCGTAGAAGAATACGGGAGCATTGTTTCCGGTCTGACGGAAAAATTCCAGTCTTCCTTTTCCAAGCCGGGGCACCTGCTTCAGGTCGTCTTTGAGTACGACCCGGAAAGCAGCGCTTCCCGAATTACCGAACTTCTGCGTCCTTCCCGGCTGACGGCACAGAATCTGGGCCTTCATATCGGCCCGCTGCTGGATGACTGGGGAGCCACGCTGCAACGCTACTGCGCTCTGGAAACCTGCTGGCTCGTTCTTTGGACAAGGCCCGCCGTTCTGCCGGATTCCCTGCGGAAAACAGCCCTGAAGGAACGCAATGCCGCCATGTCCAAGGTGCCGACGATTCCGGGATGTCAGCAGGTATCCCGTGCCGTAGCCGCGCTGCATGACGCCCATAACGGTTTTCTGACCGGCGTGATGGACGCTTTCCGTCAGGTTGACCTGCTGGTGCATCCCCTTTCGGCCCATGAGGCTCTGCGGGACATCCGCTTGTGCATTTCCCCGGAGATGACCGGTCGGGACTGGCGGCCTCTCATACCCGGCGATCCCTTGCCGCTGCGTCTGCCCGACCCCGACACAAGCAGGGCGGACAGGCTGCATAACATGCTGTACCCGGATTTCAAGACACAGCTCTGGCCCCGTGAGGGAGAACTGATTTCCCGCAACGCCATACGCATCGGCGACAGAATATTCGGGCCTCTCATCATGACGCTCATGCCCCAGACGCCGAAACCGTTTCAAGAACTTTTCAGGGTACTTGCCAGGCGTGATGAACGACTGCCGTACCGCATTTCCTTCCTGCTGGAAGACGGCGGCCTGAACATGGGCCTCCGGCCCCTGCTTGCGGCCATTCTGGCCTTCAGCTCTTCGGACAACAAAAAGTTCAATAAGGCCGTCGATGCCCTGAAAGAGCTGGACCTTGAAGGCGTATGCTGCATCCGGTTCCGCATCTGCTTCTGCACCTGGGCCAGCGTGACGGATTCCGAGCAGGAAGCCCATCTGCTGCTTCGGCGGCGCGTCGCGGAACTTTCCAAAACCGTTCAGGGATGGGGAACGGCGGATGTTTCCGAAGCCACAGGCGACCCGCTTCTCGGTTTTACCGCGACGCTTCCCGCCATGATGCCCGCAAGTCCGGCTCCCGTCACCGCCGCGCCCTTGCAGGACGCTCTTGGCATGTTGCCGCTGCGTCCGGCGTCGCCGTGGCGGGAAGGAAGCCTGCTGTTCCGAACCCAGGACGGTAAAATCATGCCGTATGCGGCCAACTCTTCGGAACAGGCCGCCTGGATAGACCTCGGCGTTGCCCCCATGGGCGGCGGCAAGTCCGTTTTTCTCAATGCCTTCAACTTCGCGTTCGTCACTCAGAGCGGACTGTCACGTCTGCCGTGGCTGTCCATCGTGGATGTCGGTCCGTCCAGCTCCGGGCTGATAACGCTGCTGAAGGAAAATCTGCCTGAAGGCTGCAAACATCTCGCGGCCTATCACAGGCTCAGGATGACGCCGGATTATGCCATCAATCCCTTTGATACGCCGCTCGGCAACAGAAAACCTCTGCCGTCTCACAAGGCCTTTCTGGTCAATCTGCTGTCTTTGCTGGCCACGCCTCTGGATGTCACGGCCCCGGCAGACGGCGTTCCCGGACTCATAGGCAGAGCGGTTGATCTCGCCTATGAGGAACTCTCCGACAACCATCACCCCCGGCTTTACCAGCCGAACGTGCTTCCGAAGCTGCACGCCCTCATCACGGAAGAAGGCATACGCCGGGACGCTTCCACATCCTGGTGGGAAGTGGTCGATGGACTGTTTGAACGGGGCTATGTCCATGAAGCCTTGCAGGCCCAGCGCTACGCCGTGCCTCTGCTGGCGGATGTCGGCTCGCAAATCAGGCAGAACAAAGGTATCCAGAACACCTATGACGAAAATCTCATCCTCAATGTCTGGCGCTCCCTTCTGGATGCCATCGACGCCTATGTCATCCTGAAGGAACCCACGCAATTCGACCTCGGCGACGCTCAGATCGTCAGCCTCGACCTTGATGAAGTGGCTCCGCGCGGCGGTTCCACGGCGGATCGCCAGTCCGCCGTCATGTATATGCTGGCCCGGCACGTCCTCGGTTCACGCTTCTTCCTGATGCCTGCGGATGTGCAACTCATGCCCGAAGCCTACCGGGACTATCATGCCGGGCGAATCGAGGCGATTCGGGAGGACCCCAAAAGGCTTTGCTACGACGAAGCGCATCGCGTCACCAAAAACACCTCGGTTTCCGGCCAGTTGCAGGCGGATATGACCACCATGGCCCGTGAAAGCCGCAAATGGAACCTTTCCATCGGTCTCTATACGCAATCCATCGACGATATTCCCAAAATCATCACGGACGAACTGGCCACCACGGTCGTCATTCTGGGGTCCGGCACGGAAAAGAGCATTGAGAATCTGAGTCTCCGCTTCGGTCTGAACGGGGCCTGCCGTCATGCCCTTTCCCGTCTGGGAAAGCCCGGCAAGGCAGGCTCCAATCTCGTGGCCCTGTTCCGCACAGGTTCGGGCATGTCGCAGCTTGTCCTCAGTCTGACCATAGGCGGGCAGTCCCTCTGGGCCTTCAGCACCACCACGGAAGACGTGACCATCCGCAACCATCTTTACCAAAGGCTGGGACCGTCCGAGGCCTTGCGCAGACTGGCCCGACGCTTTCCCGGAGGTTCGGCCAAGGCCGAAGTGGAACGACGCAGACGGCAGGTGGAGGACAGGAGCGATTCCGACGATGAAGTCGTCAACGTCATTTTGGAAATTGCCAATGAACTGGCGGAGGAACAATGAAAAAGCTCTTTTTTGCCCTGGCGATTGTTCTTTTTCCGGTCCCGGTCTGGGCCGGAGGCTGCGGCTGCGGTTCCATCAACGCCATGATTTCTGCGGCCAAATCTGAAACGATTCAGGCCGTCAACGCCTATACCGCTGCGGAAGCCCAGGCCATCCGTTCGGAAATTCTGCTGGCCGCACAGAATATCATCGGCACCATCAAAAGCGAAACGGCGACCGTCGTCCGGGCGCTGGTCGCGCTCAAGGAAAGCAATGTCGCCGCCATCAAGGGGCAGGCCGTTGCGGGCGAAGCCATGAAAACCGAAGACCTGTACGGCACGGCGGCCCAGCCTTCAGGGCTTTGCGGCGCAACCTCGCTGGGCGCGGGAATACAGCTCGGCGCACAGGCAGGGCAGGAAATTCATGCGACCATGAGGGAAAAACAGTTCGCCTATGCCAACACGCCCGGCACAAAGCCGGTGGAATTTCTGCACCGTATTCTGGCCGACGACCAGCCTTCCGAACCGGAAAGTCTGGATGCCCTCTTTCCGCTCCAAAGCACGCTTACGGAAGACCAGGTGGCGCAGGCGCATGAATCCATCAAGACACTGGCCAATCCCCGTCCGCTTCCCATGGTCACGGACGCACAGAAGGAAACTCCGGCGGGGCAGACCTACGCGGCGGCAAGGAAGGTTCATGAAGAACGTCTGGCCGCCGTTACCGAAGCGCTCAACCACCACGTCGTGCTGCACGCTCCCACATTGCCGGAAGACGTGACCGAATGGGCGCAGAATCAGTGGTCGGAAGCGGGAGGAAGCGGCACTCCTCCCGGCATTGTGGACGGAAAACTTTCGGAAGCCGGGCTTTACAAACTGCTCTCACAGATGCGCGTAGGCAACCCCAACTGGTTTGCCCAGATAGCCACGGCCACGGATGCCGGACTGTTGCGGGAAATGGCGGTCATGCAGGCTTTTCAGATGGAGCTTGCCCGGAAAAACATGGAGCTTATGGACCGCCTGACCGTCATTGCGGCGCTTAGCTTCCTTTCCCGCATGGAAGGAACCACCGGCAGGGACATGGACGACCTTTATGCCCGCATGGTCGGCGCACAGCAGTAGGAGACCGCCATGCGCCTGCTACAGCGAAAAAAGATCGGCATGGGTGCCGGTACGATAAAAAACGCACTCATTCTCGCTTACTTTATACACAAGAAGCCAATCCGGCTCTATATGCAACTCCCGGTATGGTTTCCACTCTCCTTTGAGGGCATGGTCACGACAATGCTTAGGCAGTGGTTCCTCATTAAGCAAAAGCATGATTATCGTTTTCAGCTTTTGCATATCGTAGCCGCGATGTTCCACCTTTCTCAGATCACGGCGAAACTGAGCGGTAAAAGTGGAGTTACGCACTTATATCCCCAACTGTCTGAAAAGATCTTCCGCATCCTTGGCGTGAAATATTTCCTCTCCCCGTTCCGCCTTCTCTATAGTTTCACGGGTCAGTGCATTGGGAATATCGTCGCTGAAAGGCAAGCGCTTTTCATGAGCCACTCTGGCCAGCGCCATGCGGCAGAGATCGGATACCGTCAGCCCCATGGTTGCCAGTACGGCGGCGGCCTCATTCTTGATGGCGGGGTCAATGCGGGCGCGAACATAATCGTTGGCAGGCATGATTGTCCTCCTGTTTTTAGAAAGTGTAGCTCAATTGGACACAAAGTCAACAACACCCTCAATGAAGAAAGGGGGAGACGCCATGGCCTCTGAACTCCCTGCCACCTCGGAAATTCTTCTGCCCACGGATGCCAGCAAGCAGATTCTCGACACCTTCCTCGGACAGGGGTGGGATACCTGGGGAGCCGGTCTTGGAGGCTCGCAGGCTTCGGAGCTGATGCTCCAGATTTTCAGCGCCTTCAATCTGGTGGCGCTGGCCGTCATTTCCGCGCTGTTCCTGTGGGTCATGGCTCTGGCCGTGGCCGGAACGGCGCATGAAGGCGTCCCCTTCGGCAAGCGTTTCAGCTCCCTGTGGATGCCCCTGCGTTTTGTGGGGGCCATGGGCGCTCTGGCTCCTATCTTCAAGGGGCTGAGTCTCTTCCAGGTGGCCATTCTGGCCTGCATCGGCTTTTCCATCAACCTCGGCAATTTTGTCTGGGAACTGGGGACCGACTACTTTGTGGAACACGCCGGTCAGATCACCGTACAGGCACCGGACCAGAACGTCACGCACTATGCGGCCATTACCAACGGCGCTCTGGAATCTTTGACGCTCCAGTATTACCTGAACGAACGACGCGGCATGAACATCCCGCCGGGCGGAGAATGGAACTATAAAAGCAACTGGTTCCGCTCCGGGGGAGAATACCAGTTCCTTTTCAACGGCAACGCGGGTTCCATTCAGGTGTCCTGTGTGGATGAAAGCGATGCCCTGTGCAGGGGCAAGGTCAATGCCGTAGGAACGGCCATCTCCGCCCTTTCCTCTGTAGCGCAGCAGCTTGCCGACCCGGAAACGCCGTCTTCCTCCATTGACCCCCGCGCGCTGCACAGCGCCGCAAATCAGGTCAACGAGACCATTCTTTCCGAACTGCAAAGCTATGCCGGACAGGGACAGCTTCAAAGCAAACTCGCCGACTTCCAGGAAAACTCCGCCCAGTACGGCTGGCTCATCGCCGGTTCTTCCTACTGGTCCATAGCATGGATCAATCAGGAAGTCCGCGAGGCCATGTACTCCGGCATCACCTACAGCCCGCACCAATATACCGTCTCCGAACTGTATGCCTGGACGCACGGCCTGCAGGACTATGAAGCCGCGAAGGAACGTGTGGCAAACTATATCAAGACCGCCTATTCCAGCCGAAGGGGAATCACGGACATCACGGCCACGCCGTCCGTGACGGATGAAGGCCGGGCCTTTGACGAGCTGACCAACTGGCTGCGGGCCACGTTGAATCAGCTGGTCGCCGCAAACATTCTGCCCATTGCCGTTGAAAAGCTCTCCAGCCAGGACCCCATCATGGCGATTTCCAATGTGGGGGACTACTTCATCGGTACGGCATGGGGGCTGGCCTCGGCTCTCGGCGTCGTGGATGTGGCGCACTCCATGGGCAAGGAGCTGCCCCTCGTAGGCAAGGCCATTCCGAATCTGGACAAGTATATCTCCTTTGCCCTGTTCGCCGTTTTTCTTCCCCTTCTGCTGTACGGGCTGGCGCTGGCATACTACCTGCCCGCCATTCCCTTCATCCGCTGGATTTCGGCCCTGGTGGGCTGGATCATCCTCATTGTGGAAGCCCTGATCGCGGCCCCGCTCTGGCTGTGCGCCCATGCGCTGCCCGACGGAGACGGCGCTGCCGGTCAGCACGGCAAAAGAGGCTATTTTCTTCTCCTTGCCATCATCATCCGTCCTCCTCTGATGGTGGCGGGATTCTTTGCCGCCGTCATTCTCATGAATGTCCTCGGCAGACTTCTCGGAGCCAGCTTTGAGATGTTCGTCGCCGGAACCGCACAAACCAAAATTCTCGGCATTACCGGCACGTTCTCCATGCTGGTCATCCTCGGCATCGTCGTCATCATGGCGGCCAACAAGTTCTTCTCCCTCATCCATTACCTGCCGGAGCATGTGACCAGCTGGATAGGTCAGCAAATCCACGGGCTGGGAGAAAAGGAAGACCAGGCCGGAGTCAAGAGCATCTTCATCGCCTCCACCAATACCGTCAGCTCCGGGGCGCAGGGCGCAAGAGAGCTTCGCGGCGACATTTCGAGGCAATGGAACAACCCCGGCTCCGGGCACGCGATGCCGACGCAATCGCCGTCAGGAGTTTCCCAGACTTCACGAGTATCACAGGATAACTTCAGAAGCTGACGCCTATGAAAAAGTATCTCTCGACCACGGCTTTTGTTACCGCTCTTTGCGAGTCTAGGCTGCAATGTTCCCTTCTTCGGAACAGACTTTGTGCCCGTGTCGCTTTTTTCCGCAGTCATCGCTCTTCCCAGGAACAACACGCGGTTGCTCAGGACTTTTCTCTGCTGCTTGCCGCCTGGGGCATCGCCGACGACGCGGATATTCCCGGCGTCATCAGGGTGCTGCGTCTGCGCGTTCCGCTTTTTATCGCTCCCGTCATCCTCTGCGCTCTGGCGGCGATATGGCAGCGAACCATGCTGTCCGTCATCGCCCTCTGTCTCATCTCTCTGCCATGTCTTCTTGGAATCCTCACGACGCTCTGGCGCATTTCCCTCTTGCGTAACCGCCGTTTTCTGCCGTTCGGTCGCTGGCTGCTGCAAGGAGTCGGCGTCGTTTCCCATCGCCCGTAAGGCGGACGGGGTGTGTCTTTTCATCCATAAAGGAGGTCCATCATGTTCCGCAACCTTGTGCTGTGTTTATGCTGTCTTTTTCTCGCCGCCTGCGTGGGAAGGGAGCAGTCTTCCGCTCCTCCGCCCGCCGATTTCGTATCAACCACCCTGGGACACGCGGCAGAACAGGCTCATGGGGAACTCGCCATGATCGCCAGACTGCGCGGACAGGGCTTGCGGCCTCTGCTGCAGCCTTCCGACCCTTCGCTGAATCTGCCTGTCTCCATTACCTGGACGGGACCCGTGGAAGGAGCGCTCAAGGAAATCTGCCTGCAACTCGGCTTTCGCTACAGGGAAGCGGGAACACCCTCCGCACAGGTCATGACCGTGGTGGTGCATGGGCTGAACCGTCCCGCGCATGAACTTCTGGAAGACATCGCATGGCAGATACAGCCCCAGGCCGCCGTGCGTTTCGACCCCATCAACCGCGTTCTCACGCTGGCAAGAACCACCGGTAAGGAGCTTCATTCATGACGATGTTCGCCCGTCTCATCCCTGCGCTTCGGCTTCGTCTTTTCGGTCCCCGGAAGGCGGCTTCTCTTCTGCTGGCCTTCATCGCAGCCGTCTCTCTGACCGGGTGCGCGGGAATGCTCCCGCAAAATGCCCCCACGACTCCCGTGCCCGTTCCCCCCGGCACGGTCAATGCGCCGAAAGCAGCGGACAAAACAAACGACGACCATGCCTTCACCCCCTACGACGCCTCCTATGCTGAAGACGGCAACGGGCAATACCTGGCCGTGCATGTTCCCGCCGACCCCGCTTCGGGACCGCGCAAAGGCGATCCCGACGAGCTGGCGGAACTTCTGGAAATGAAAGGCGGCAGTGAAAAAGAGCATACCGCCGTCAAGCTCATGCGCCCCAGAGCCATCAAGGAGGCGGCCCGGCTTGTTACGTTTCAGACGGCCATAACCTGGCGCTACCGACAGCTTGCCGCCAGAACCGAAGAGTTCAGTACCATCATGGATGCCGCCTTCAACTTCACGCCGCTTGTTCTGACGCAGGGGGAAGCCCTCATCATGCCGCCGCTTCTGGCACGGGCCGGAGCCTCCATGCGGATTGAAGAGCCGGGAACCGCGACAGCAGCAAAAGCGACTTATGAAATGCTTGAACCGGCACAGTACATCGCGGTTGTTCCTCACTGGCGAACCTTTCTGATGATGGACGATTTTCCCGAACCGGAAAAACCGAACCCCGCCGTTCTGCCCAAAAACAGCGAAGAGCGGGCCATCTGGCGACGCGCCGTGCGTGATGCCTGGACACAGGGGCTGAAAGAGGCGGATCAGCTTTACGCGGACAACGTGGCGCGGATGGTGCGGAGCTATCGCGGAGCCATGCTGTATCATCTGCTCACGGCCCAGCATCTTCTGAGCCGCATCAGCACCGCCTCTTCCGACCTGGGAATGCACACCACGGACAACGGAAACAAGCTGAACATCGGCCAGCGCGTTTATCGGATTACCGCGCCGTCATCCTTCACGGTCGCCCCGTCTCCTTCCGTAAAAAAGGGGAGAAAATGACCATGACGAATCCCGGCTGGTATCCTCGTGAACCGCGTATCCGCTGGGACTATGCGGGCATCAACGACCTGCTGCTCTGGGGAACCCGTTGCGGCATGTCCGACCTGTGCCTGCGTTCCGCGCTTCCGGCATGGATGCGCCTCAACGGAACATGGCGGATGGTCACGCAGCGGGCCATTACGACCGATGAACTTCTGTCCGCACTGGAACGTCTGACCCGGAACAATTCCGTGGCCGCGCTCATCAAGTCCGGCCAGTCGGACTATGACTTTGCCCATGAAATCGAGGAAAGCCGAGGTGTGCGCCGCCGCTATCGCGGCAATGCCACCCCGGTGGCCGACGGCTATTCCACCGGCGTCAAAATCGTGTTCCGTGCCATTCCTTCCATGCCCCCGGCCCTGGAAGACCTGCATGTGGAACAGGAAATTCTGGACCATGCCATGCCGTCCAACGGCCTGGTTCTGGTCACAGGCGTCATGGGAAGCGGAAAAAGCACACTGCTCGCCGCCATTCTTCGACGCATCATTGAAAAGGGCGGGCGCAACGTCAGCACCTATGAATCCCCCATAGAATTCGACTTTGACGCCATACCGAACCCCGGAGGCCCGGTATCGCAAAGCACCATTCCCGAACATCTGAAATCGTTTCTTACGGCCACGCGCAACTCAACGCGCACGGCGCCGGACGTGGTGCTCATCGGGGAAAGCCGTGATCCCGATACGCTCCGGGGCATGATCGAAAGCGCGGAAATAGGCGTTGCCGCCTATTCCACGGTGCATACGCGCTCCGTACCGGAAACCCTTTCCCGCATCATCAACGTCTTTCCCATTGCGGAAAGGCTGCAAATCACGGCGACGCTCATTTCCAGTCTCAGGCTCATCATTTCCCAGCGTCTCGTTCCGTTGCCGGACAACAGCGGACGCACGGCGCTGCGCGAATATCTGGCCTTCACTCCCGAAATCCGGGAAACCCTGCTGAACACGCCCCTGGAACGTCTGATTCCGCAGGCCGAAGAACTGCTTTCCTCCTCCGGCCAGCGCATACAGGATGCCGCCGAACGCGCCTATGCCGGAGGCCACATAGGCAGGGACATCTATCAGGCCATTCTGGCGGAGCGCAAGGCAAGGCAAAACAGTCCGTCCCACGCACTCGCTCTGGAGGAAACGTCATGAACGGTGAAGTTCTCTGGCGGGATACCGGTCTCACGCCGAAAATTTTCATTCTGGACGCCCGTGCCATCTTTCCCCTGGCGCTGTGGCTGTTCCACTGGTCCTGGTGGACGGCGGCCATTGCCTGCCTGGGCATTGTGGCCCTGTTCTTTGTTCAACGCTCCGGCATGTCGCCTCTTGCCTGTCTCAGGGCGATACGCACGGCGTTCATGGGCAGACGCCGGGAGAGCAGATACACCGAAACCCTCTGGCGCAAACGATGCCGCTGGTAATTCAACAACCCGAAAGGAGTTCGACATGAAAGACGTTCCGCGCAACAGTTTCGGCCTCTTTGATTCCCCTGTCCGTTGCCGGGAAAAAGAGCGCGTATCCCTTACGCCCCGGCATATTGAGAGTCAGCTCGACGCCGGGGCCTTCCTGATGAGCAGGGAGGACGCCGTTCTGGCGGGCTTTCTCAATCCGCACGACGAGCAGGATTCCGTCATCGTGGAACTAAGGGAGGAAAACGCATGAGTGAGCAGCCGCGCGAAAGAAAAAACCGCTTTCAGATAAGCCGCGAAGTCCAGGAAGAGTTCGTCAACGGCATCGCTGAAACCATGCTTTCCCTGGCGGAAAAAGCCGGGGACTGGCAACGGGGCTGGACCTCCGACACTCCTGTGGGAATGCCGTTCTGTCCCGTGACCGGCAGAGAGTACAGCGGGGCGAACCTTGTTCGGCTGCTGCTGACAACCATTGTCAGGGGATACGCCGATGACCGGTGGATGACCTTCAACCAGCTTCAGAGCTTTCAGAACGCCCACCCCGAACTGCAAATGAACATCCGCAAGGGCGAACGGGGCGTCAAGGTGCTGCGGCCGGAGGAAGTCGCCTACATTGTGGAAGAAAACGGAGCCTGGAAATTCCTGACCAGGGAAGAACTCCGGCGCATCGAGGAAATGAAGGACCGGGGGCAGGACGTTCCCGACGTTCAGCGCAAAACGCTTTTCTATCCTTTCACGGTCTTCAATGCTGCCCAGATTGAGGGATTCCCCGCCAAGGAACGTCCCGCCCATGCCATGACGCAGATTGAACGGCATGAGATGGTGGAACGCTTCATCGCCAGCTCCGGCGTTCACGTCAGGCACTACGGCGGCGATCCCTGCTTCAACATGGAAAAAAACGAGGTGGCCCTGCCGTATCCCGAACGGTTCAGCGGTACGGATGAATATTACGCCGCCAAACTGCACGAGTTCTTCCATGCCACCGGGCACGAAACGCGGGAAAACCGTCAGCTGAAAAATGCGCAGACCATAAAGAGCTACGCCTTTGAAGAAATGCGCGCGGAAATGTTTTCCATGCTGGCCGGCGCGCATCTTGCGCTGCCCATGCCGGAAACGAATTCCGCCGCCTATATCGCCAACTGGAATCAGAAATTTTCCGGCGGCGATGTCAAAGCCGTGTTTCAGGCAGCTTCGGAAGCGGCAAAGATACTGACGGTGCTGCATCAGTTTGAATCCGATGAACAGCCTGCGGCAAGGTGGTTTCCCAGACGGGAAGCATGGCCGGAACTGGTGGAACTTCAGAAGCAGCGCGACGCGGCCTGCGGCGTTTCCTTCCATGCCGAAGAGTCTTCCGGCTCGCAGGTCTTCGAGCGCCTTTCCCGAAACAGCGCCTTCTCCGAACCGCTGTCTTTCACCGAGGCAGCCGTTGCCTTCAAGAATACGGACAACCCGGTCACAAAAACGCGCCTTATCCTCCAGAACCCGGACTTCCTCAATCTGGCCCTCAAGCAGGACCCCGACTCCGTGATGGAGCTTGCCGCGCTTTTCGACAAGATGGCCCACGTTCTCCACATGGAAATGGACGACAAACTCCGCCCAGCTCCGGGCGCTCTGGAACATAACGCACCCTTACTGGAACAGCAGGCTGCCTCGGCGCAGCGCATGAGGATATAACGCATGAGACTTTTCATCGCTGAAAAACCGAATCTTGGAAAAGCCATTGCCAGAGGACTTGGCGGGGGACGCACGGAACAGGGCTGTATCCGGTGCGGAGACAACATCGTCACCTGGTGCTTCGGCCACCTTCTTGAACCCGCCTATCCTGAAGCCTACTGCCCGGAATATGCCCAATGGCGGCGCGAACATCTGCCCATCATTCCTTCCTCATGGAAATATGTGGTCAAGCGCACGTCGAAAGCACAGCTCGACACCATCGGCAAACTGCTGCGCGACGCCGCCTCCGTCGTCCATGCGGGCGACCCTGACCGGGAAGGCCAGCTTCTTGTTGATGAAGTGCTGGAACATTTCCGCTATCGCGGCCCTGTCTTCCGTATCTGGCTTCCTTCCCTGGATGACCGCTCCGTCAGCATCGCTCTCGGCAACATCACGGACAACGCCGCCAATGCGCCTTTGCGGGACGCCGCCCGCGCCAGAATGATGGCCGACTGGCTGGTCGGCATAAACGCCACCCGCGCCCTGACCATCACAGGCAGAGAAAACGGACGCACGGAAGTGCTTTCCCTCGGCAGAGTCCAGACGCCCACGCTGGCGCTGGTTGTGGCCCGCGACAGGGAGATTGCCCATTTCAAGCCCTCGGATTATTTTGTGCTGCGGGCAAGCATTATCCACCCCCACGGAGAATGTTCCGTCACCTTCGTGCCTTCCGACTCGCAGGACGGACTGGACAGCTCCGGGCGTCTTGTGGACCTTGCTCAAGTTGCCGCCGTTCTGGAATCGGTCAACGGCAAGGAAGGAACGGTTCTGGAATCTCTGCGGGAAAAGAAAACCAGACCCGCCCCCTTGCCTCATTGCCTCTCTTCCCTGCAAAAATCCGCTTCCGCCAGACTCGGCATGTCGGCCAAGCGCGTCCTGGATGTCGCCCAGAGCCTTTATGAAAAGAAACTCACCACCTACCCCAGGACAGACTGCCGCTATCTGCCGGAAGAGCAGCATGGCGAAGCCGCATCCATTCTAAGCCGCCTTGCCGGAGTCTCCGGCCTGGAGCAGCTTGCGGGCAAGGCGGATTCCCGCCTGAAAAGCACGGTCTGGAACACGAAAAAGATTACCGCCCACCACGCCATCATTCCCACCGGGGAACCTGCGGAAAGCCTTGCCGGGGAAGAACGCGCCCTTTTTCTGCTGATCGCCACGGCCTACTGTCTGCAATTTCATCCGCCCATGCGCTATGAAGCCCAGAAAATCGCCGTTGCTCTCGGAGATACCCGATGGGAAGCCTCAGGGCGGCGACTGCTGGAGGCCGGATGGACGGCGCTTTCCAGGGATGACGATGATTCCGATGAACAGGAGCAGGAACTTCTGCCGCTCATGGAACAGGGCGACGCCGTGCGCTGCCGTAACGCGGAAAGCGTGCGGAAAAAGACTTCTCCTCCCTCACGATTCAGCGAGGGGAGCCTGATTGACGCCATGGCCCACGTCCATCTTCTGGTCAAGGACGGTCAGGCGAAAGCCACGCTCAAGGAAAGCAAGGGCCTCGGAACCGAAGCCACCCGCGCCAATATCATTGAGACGCTGAAAGAACGCGGCTATCTCGTCGCCGAGAAAAAATCCATCGTATCCACGCCGCTGGGGCAGGAAATCATCGACCTGACGCCGCCCGCTCTGAAAGACCCCATCACCACCGCCGCATGGGAAGACCAGCTTGAAGCCATCGCCCAGGGCAAGGGCAGTCTGGACGCCTTTCTCTCGGAACAAAAACGTCTTCTGCCGACGCTGCTGGCTCCGATTCTGGAACGCAAAGCCAGCCCCGCCCATGTCTGCCCCGACTGCGGGGCCGCTCTTCAGCGCCGTAAAAGAAAAAAGGACGACTCATGGTTCTGGAGCTGCTCCGCCTATCCCGACTGCAAGACCATACTTCCCGATGACAACGGCAAACCGGGAAGTCCCAGACCGAAACCTACGCTTTCGGAACACGCCTGCAAAGCCTGCGGCAAGCCTCTCGTCCTGCGCAGCAGCGCCAAAGGCAAGTTCTACGGCTGTTCCGATTATCCCCGCTGCAAGCAGATATATCCGGTCGGAGAAAACGGGGCCCCCGTTTTTGAAGGCCGGAAAGGGAGGAAGGAACAATGAGGACTGCGCTTCTCCTTATCCTTTGTCTGGCACAGGCTTTTCCCTGTTTTGCGGCTTCCTGTCAGGATATGCGGGATGCCGTCGGCTCGGCCATGCAGCAGCGCAACGGACGGGTATCCGACACGCACAACACCATGATTCCCGACCCTGAATCCGAACGGGATGCGCTGTCCGGCTGTCTCGGCTCCATCAATGCCCTCGGAGACGCTTTCAGCCTTGGCGTGACGTTGCCGGGCATGGACCAGATCGTCGCGGGAATGTGCCATCAGGTTGACTCCCTCATTCAGCAGAAAATCAACGATGCTCACAATCAGGTCCTCAACTCCATAAACGGCATCGGCGGCAACAATCCGTTCAAGGTGTACGGCACGGGCGGAGACTATGTGGTGAAGCTCAAGGAGAAATTGAAATGAGAGCGCTCTGCCTGTTTCTGAGCATCCTTTGTCTGTCTCCCGGCATGGCCTTCTCCGCCGAACGAGCCAAAGTCGTCGTTCCGATGACACGCCCTCTGACCACGGGCTGTGTTCTGGATGCCGCCCGTGCAAGCGGGATGCCTCCGGCCGCGCTTTTCGGTCTGCTCGCCACGGAGGGGGGAAGCATGGGCGAAGCTCTGAGCAACACCAACGGCACCTGGGACCTGGGCTGTTTTCAAATCAATACCGTTCACGTCAATGAACTGGCCGCCATGGGCATAGCCCCGGAAACCCTGCTTCGGGACGGCTGCGTCAACGCCTATGCCGCGGCATGGCTGCTTCGCAAGGAGTATGAACGGACCGGCGATCTCTGGCTGGCCATAGGCACGTATCATTCCAGAACGCCCCATCGCAGGGATGCCTATATCAGAAAGGTCAGAACGAACCTGGAAGAACTGCGTCGCCGGGGTATCTTCAGCCTCTCTTCCCTTCAGGAGGCGCAGCAGTGAGTCAGCTCCGCGACGACAGGGACGACATGCTTTTTCTGTGGTTTGCGCTTCTGGTGCTGATTTTTGTTGTCATCCCGGCTCTGTACGCAGCGCATAAGGGAAGCGTCAACGCGCCTCTGGTCTGGCTGGCAAGTATCCAGCTCAGAGTCTTTGCGCCTTTTTCAGAAGAAGTACGGACCATCCTTGAGCGTCTCACCGAGGTGGAACCCGCCGCGCTGACCTGGGAACAGGTGCGGGGATTGCTGCGCTATGCCGGGTCATGGATGCGATGGCCGCTCGCGCTGCTTCTGCTTTTGTGCGGCTGCACCGCCATTTTCATAGGTCGGGTGGGAAGGCTCGTCCGGCATTTCAGCATGAAAAGCCTGCTGAAAAACAACGCGGAATCCTTCCCCTGTCTCAGACCGGTCGTTGGTCGCGGCAAGTACCTGCTTTCGCCCAAATCCTACGATTCCGGCTTATGGCGCATTGCCCGAACTCCCGTTCAATTCGCGCTGGAACAGGAACTTCTGCTCAATGAAAACGGTGAAGCCTTCACTCCGGAACAGGCTCTGCATAACGGGCTGGCGGATACGGAGCTTCCCGCATGGGGCAATGCCAGGCTGGATGAAGACAAAGCTCTCGCCGCCTTTCAGGCCCAGCTCGGCAAACCATTCGAGAACTATACGGCCATGACTGCCTGCCGTCGTGCGCTGGCCGCCGCATTCCTGGCCTATGCGGACGGCGACAAAAAAGGCTGCGTTGCCGTACTGGATGCCGTCTCATCCTCCTATCGGGAAAAACGCGACAGGGCGACATGCCCCGTTCTGGAACAAAAAAACTTCCATCTGAATCTGAACCGCATCTGGGAAAGGCATCAGTCCGTTCTTTCCGAAAAATCCCTCCGTATCCACGCGGCATTCGAGCTTCCGTGGTTCATGGCGCTGCTGTGCCGGGCAAGGAAAAAAGGCGTTCTGGCCAGTTCCCAGTTCCTGTGGCTTCGCCCGTTGGACAGGCCGCTCTGGTACGCGCTCAACCAATGCGGGGGAAGAACCGCGTGGGTGGAAAGCCTGGCTCCCTGGGCGCACTACAAGGCAGAAGAACAGGCGGGGCAGGCCCTGACCGAGCCTCACGTTGCTCTCGCCGTCACGAGTCTCAAGGATTCCTTGTCCGCCCAGGGCTGGCTGACGGACATTTTCATTCCGCCCATGTTCGAGCAGTCCTTTACGCCTGCCGTGGAGCAGGCGGAACCTGTGTCGGATATGGTGTACGCTGCGGCAGAAAACGACCCGGAATACGATGCCAACGACGACCCTTCCCTGGCGGAAGAACACTATTGAGGTGCGTATGGAACGAAAAATCAGAGGTCTTGAAGACCACGAAACGCAGGAACGGAAACGGCTCTTCCGGGATGTGCGCTCCCCGCTGCAACGCCTGGGAGACACGCTCAGGCTCGGCCATGTGCAAACCGGCGGCATCTTTGCGGCGGGGGTGTGTCTTTTTCTTTTTCCCTCGCTCTCCATGCCGTTCTTTATCGCCGGGCTTGCTCTGTTTGCCGCCCGCTGCGTCTATGTCGAAGACGAAAGGCTGCCTTTCCGAATGCCGCTCGGTCTCTCCGGCACGGATAAAGGCGATCCTCTGCCCGGCAGACGCGGCTACGCCAGACCGGAGGGCATCTTCTTCCTGGGAAACAGGGTACAGGACCAGAAAGAACTCTGGCTGAAGGCCAAGGACATTCTTACCCACTGCCTGCTTTTCGGCACCACCGGTTCCGGCAAGACGGAAACCCTCGTTTCCCTTTCATACAATGCTCTGGCTACGGGAAGCGGGCTGTTCTACATCGACCCGAAAGCAAGTCCGAAACTCGCCGTACAGATATGGCAGATGGCCCGCTTTCTGGGACGGGACGACGACTTCCGCGTGCTGAACTACGGCACTTCCGGCAAAGTCAAAGGAAAAACTCCGCGCCGTCTTTCCAACACCAACAATCCCTTCACCTTCGGCAGTGCGGAAGCCCTGACGCAGCTTCTTGTTTCCCTCATGCCCGCGTCCGACGGGGCGAACAGCATCTTTGCCGACAAGGCGCAGGCGTTGATTTCCGGCGTCATGTACGCCCTGGTGGACCTGCGCGACAAAGGGCTGCTCAAGCTCTCCACCAGCGTCATCCGTGAATCGCTGGCGCTTGAAAAATGTGTCGCCCTCGCGCTGCGGGCGGAGCTTGATGAAGAGTCCCGCGCCTCCATCCATGCGGCTCTCGGCACCTGCGGCTGGATTGCCGGACGGGAAATGAAAGACCAGCCCCAGTCCTTTGCGGAGCAGTTCGGCTATGCCCAGAGCTACTTCGGAAAGGCCCTTTCCAGCCTGACGGACACCTATTCCCACATCTACGGGGCTGAAGACGGAGAAGTCGATTTTGCAGACGCCATCATGCAGCGCCGCGTGCTGGTCGTTCTTCTGCCTTCGCTGGAAAAAGCCCCCGCAGAACTGGCCAGCCTCGGAAAAATCAGCCTCTCCGCCATACGCAACGCCTGTGCCGTTGGCCTCGGCGCACATATTGAAGGCGACGCCGCCGACGTGCTGGAAGCCCTGCCCACGGACACTGTGGGCATCGGCCCGTATCTGTGCATCGTGGATGAATATGCGGCCATCGTCACCCCCGGCTTTGAGGTCGTGCTGACCCAGGGGCGCGGTCTCGGCATAGCCGCCATCGTCGCCTCCCAGGATTACGCCGGTATTCTGGAAGCAGACAAAAAAGGCGCGCAGCAGATGGTGGCCAACACCTCCATAAAAATCTTCATGAAAATGCAGGACGCGGAAAAAACCTGGGAACTCATACGGGGACAGGCCGGACAAGGCACCGTCCTCCGCACCACCGGCTTCAACGTCAACGAAAAAATAAGCGCAGGTTACCGCGACGCCATGAACACCACCGTGGAACAGGAAGACCGCGTCGTCCTGCGCGACTTGCAGGAACAGATCGAAGGCGAAGCCCATTTCATCTTCAGCGGGCAAATCGTCCGGGGCACCATGTTCTTTGCCAACCCTCCCCTGAAAAAAGCGCAGCTGCGCGTTCCCCAGCTTGTGCAGCTCTCCCAGGAGAAACACTATGACCATGCGGCATAAAAGAGAAAAAGCCCGGCTAGCTGAAAATGGTCGCCAACCTTGCAAGAACTTCATCCATAATGACGGGCGGTACTTGTTCCAGCCGTCTGCCGGATCTCGCCCGCAAGTCCAGCGCCCTGGGCTGGTCACAACGGATCACTCCCGTGGTGCGTGTGCCGCATCCGCTGAGCGACACGGCGAATCCTGCGGTACGGGCAAAATTCCCCCCGCTGGTAATCGGCAACACTACGGGAACCTGCGTCACTCTGTTGAACTCGTCGGGAGAAATCACCAACACCGGTCGCGTTCCCTGCTGCTCATGCCCTTCTGTAGGGTCAAGCGTCACCAGATAAATATCACCACGCCGCATCAGATCAGCTCCCTGCCCGTGGCTCCCGACCCTGTCCACACACCATCTTCAGAGGAAAGCGGCGCGGAAGGGTCACATTGGGCTAGCAGCTCCTGCAGGCTGTACTTCTTCCTGACGTTCGGCTCAATAATCAGACGCCCGGATTCCACGGCCATGCTTACCGATGACCCCGATTCCATTTGCAGCATTTCCAAAATGGCGGGAGGAACGGCCAGCATCACTGAACCGCCGACTTTTCTCAAATTAGCTGTGTACATCGTCATCCTCCATAAGTTATATTTTTATATAACTCGTAACCGCCAATATGGCAAGTCCCCTTCGACAATACCGCACCGGAGAACAGTTATGACGCGACTCGTACAACTTATTACTCTTTTCATCTGTCTTTTGTCGGGATCGGTTCCTTCTGCCCATGCCGGAACGCCCGTGTCCGACCGGATAGCCGTGGAAGCTGGCGTAAAGGCGGAACTTTCAAAAGACCTGGCGCTGCCTTACGCGCCCGATGCTGCCCTTTCCGGCAGAACCTGTCTGGACGGCAGGCCGACAAAAGAATTTCAGGGCGACATCATGGAATACTGGGTCAACCTGGAATGTCCTTACTGCGGCATTGAGGAACCGCTCCGGGCACAGCGGGAAAATCCCGGCATGTGCATTGTCGTGCGTCACAGCCCTTCGGACAACTACGGAGAGTCGTTGAAAAAAGCCCTGAGCTTTGAAGCACTCCTGCGCTTTTCTCCGAACGCCGCGCACAGCTTCTGGAATGCCGTGGTGCCCCGGACACCTCTCGGCGTTCCGAAACCCTATGAGGCTGCGCTGCAAACGGCGCTTCAGGATGCGGCCATTGTGCCGGAAGACTTTGCCGACTCTCTGCAACAGGTCGCTCCTGTCGTAGGCGCGGATATTATCGCCTCGCAATCCAGAATCACCTCAACTCCCACCTGGATTCTGGACGGCATTCGTTTTCCCGCCTGTGATTTCACGGCCTCACAAGTGCCGCTGGCTCTCGAACTCGCCCATAAGGCCCGCGCCGACGACGCCGATGCCAAAGAACGCATCGTCCAGATGATTACGCGCGGCCTTTTGAATGAGTCCGTTTTATGACGCCCTCTTTCCCTGACCCGTCTTGACGAACGCTTCCCTTCTCACTAATCTTATAAGTAAGATTTATCTTGTAAATAAGATTTCAGGGAGAACTCATGGAACTTGCCAAGGTCACTTCGCGCGGTCAGATCACGCTGCCCCTCGCCATTCGCAGAAAGCTCGACGTGAAGGAAGGGGATAAGGTTGTTTTTTATGAAGAAAACGGGCGCATTGTCGTTGAAAACGCCGCAAAGCTGACAATCGCCCAGGAAAAAAAGCCCGGCGAGTAGGAACAGGCTGTCTTCATTTCGACGCGCCGCCTTTCCTCCGCCCAGCGGCAAGGAAAGGACAGTATGGCCAGACGGCGCAAGCAGACCAGTGATTCCCGTCAGTTGTCGCTGTTCGACATCATGGTCAGCCATATCGAACAGATCAGGGAAGAAAACATTCAGGATGACATAAGGGAAGAAGCCGGAACACGGATACTCCGGGAGCCGACGCACGAACAGCCCCCGTCCGCTACGCCTCCGGTCAGCCCCGCCTCACACGAAGAACTTCCGAAAGAACCGGAACATCCCGGCAAACGGAAGCCGCTGCTTCCGCCCGATGACAGCATCCCCCCGAAAAGGCTCGGCGTGAACGGACGCGGTTTCTCTGTTTATGAAACGTCGGACGGGGGACGCATGTACAGTCCTTCCCTGGACATCGTGCGCTTCATCGACGGCGACAGGGACACGCCGGAAGAGCTGTTCCGGAAAGGAAACGAAGACTACCTGACCGTGCAGGAAGTCGCGGCCTTCAGACAACAACATTCCTCAACTCAGGAGGTTTCCCATGCTGGACAGACAGACAAACCCGCTGGACATCGCCAGAACCGTTCTCAAGCCAGAAACCATTCACGACCTCAAGGTCAGAGGGTTCACCAATTCAGCCTACTTGATTCTCGACCGCTGGGCACTGAACAGTCCCGACGAACTGAAGCGCCTGGAAGAGGAAGGGAATCTGGCCTTGCAGATACGACTGGATCAGCAGCAGGCCATAGAGAAGAGGACGCTGTGCAGCGAATCCGCCCGGCAGGCGAGCCTGCGGGGGATGTCGGACTGGGAGATTTTGGAAAGCTGCGGGGTGGAGATGAACCTGAAAATTACCGGATAAGCCCGGAAGATCAGCTTGGCGTCGGCGGCGCAAAGAAAAAATATGCGGATAACCTCGCCGCCATACGTCTGCTGAAGCAGCTCCAGGCCAACGGCGCGAAACTGGCCACCCCGGAAGAAAAAAGCACGCTGGTGCATTTTGTCGGATGGGGTGGTCTTCCGCAGGTCTTTGACCCCAAAAACGACAAATGGGCGGCGGAATACCGGGAACTTCAAGGCGTACTCTCCCCCGATGAATACGCGGCCGCCCGGCGCTCCACACAGGACGCTCACTATACCTCGGAAACCGTCATCAGGGGCATCTATCAGGGGCTTTCCAGACTCGGCGTTGAAACGGGAAAGGAACTCCACATTCTCGAACCTTCGGCGGGTATCGGCAATTTTATCGGACTTTGCCCGGAAAGTTTCCAGGCCCGGTTCCTGGCCGTGGAACTGGAACCGACAACAGCGGCCATTGCCGCATACCTGTACCCCAAAGCCCGCCACATCAATAACGGCTTTCAGAACATCCCCCTCAACACGCCGAGTTTCGACCTTGCAGTGGGCAATCCTCCTTTCGGGAATCAGTCTCTCTACGACCCCGAATTTCCCGAACTGAAAAAATTTTCCATCCACAACTATTTTCTCGCCAAGTCCATGCGCCTGCTGCGCGAGGGCGGCATAGCCGCCTTTGTGGTCAGCCGTTACTTCATGGATGCCGTCGATTCCTCCGCCCGCGAACATATCGCGGGATATGCCGACTTCCTGGGCGCGGTGCGCCTGCCTGAAACCGCTTTCCGGCAAAATGCCCTGACGGATGTCACCACCGACATCGTTTTCTTTCAAAAGCACAACGGCGAAAACAAGCGGAGTCTGGAGTGGCTCCACACGTCCAGCATGGAAGTGGACGACCTCAAGCACGGCGGCAGGCGCACCGCCGTGGTCAACAGCTACTTCGCTTCCCGCCCGGAACAGATCATCGGAAGAATGGCGTATTCCGGGGGCATGTTCGAGGACAGCCTGAACTGCGTGTCCGATGCGTCTCAGACAGACCTCGGCGAAGAAATAGCCCGGCGTCTGGACGCGCTGCCTGCCGTGCAGTTCAGCCCCTTACCCTCTGCCGAAGTCCGTGAAGCCGAATCCGGTCTCAATCATGACTTCCTGGCTTCCGACTACTTCCAGTCCCTGAAAATGGGCGCACTCTGCGTTGAACCTCAAAGCAGAAAAATCGTCTTCAAGACTTCCGGGGAGTTCGGCGACGGAGGTTATGAACCCGTCACCGTAAAAAATGAAACCGCCCGACTGCGCCTGGCTTCCATGATTCAGCTCAGGGATACCCTGCGTGAGCTGCTCAATGAGGAAAAAGGCGAAGGAAGTGAAAGTCGTATGGCGAACCTGCGCCAGCGGCTCAACACGCAATACGACGCCTTTGTCAAAAAATACGGGCACCTCAACTCACAAACCAACCGCAGCCTCATGCGGGAAGACCCTGAACACGCTCTGCTGGAATCCCTGGAAGCGGACTACGACAAGGGCATTTCGCCGGATGTGGCCCGCAAGACCGGCAGACAGGCCAGACCCGCTTCCGCCAGAAAAGCTGCCGTATTCCGACAGCGTGTGCTTAAACCGGCGACGCTCGCCCAACAGGCGGAAAGCCCCAAGGATGCCCTTGTCATAGCGCTTCGGGAAAGCGGCAAGGTGGACTTTGCCCGCATGGAACAGCTTCTCGGACGCTCCACCGATGTCATTCAGCGGGACTTGCAGGAACAGGGCCTTATTTTTCTCAACCCCGCCACGGAACTCTGGGAAATCAGGGATAAGTATCTCACGGGCAATGTCCGGGCAAAACTGCGTCAGGCACGGGACGCCGCAAGCTCCGACCCTCGCTTTCTGCCCAATGTGGAAGCGCTTACGGAGGCTCTGCCGCCCGACATAGAAGCCGTGGACATCGGCGTCAAGTTCGGCTCCGCCTGGCTTCCTCCTTCCGTCATATCGGACTTCATCGAACATCTGCATGGCGGAAAAGGCTCTCAGCAGGTGGATTACCTGCCCACGCTCGGTCGATGGAGCGTCCGTGTCTATCTGTACGATGCCGCGCTGAATACCAACGTCTGGGGCATCCCGGAATACCCTGCGGAAAAAATCATTGAAGCCCTTCTGATGAACAAGCCCATCAAGGTGGAAAAGGAAACCGGCCAGCGCGACGAACAGGGCAGACCCATCACGGTTCTGGACCAGGAGCTGACCGCCGCAGCCATGCAGAAGGCCGACGAAATAAAACAGGCCTTCACGGACTGGATATGGACGGATGACGACAGAAGAGCCAGCCTGTCCAGGCTCTACAACGACCGCTTCAACACGAACGTGCCTCCCAGGTATGACGGCTCCCATCTTGAGCTGGTCGGCGCTTCTTCAGAAGTAAAACTTCGGCCTCACCAGAAGGATGCCGTCTGGCGGGCCATTCAGGAAGGCACGGCCCTGTTCGATCACGTCGTCGGCGCGGGAAAGACCATGGCCTGCATAGCGACCATCATGGAATCCAAGCGCATGGGCTTTGTTTCCAAACCGATGGTGGTCGTCCCCAACCACCTTCTCCACCAGTGGCGGGATGAGTTCTACAAGCTCTATCCCAATGCCCATATTCTGGTGGCGGACAAGACCGACTTCACCAAACAGAACCGGGAACGGCTTTTTTCCCGTATTGCGACCGGAGACTGGGATGCCGTTATCGTCGCGCACAGCTCCTTCCGTAAAATCGACATGCCTCACGACATTCAGCGGGAGATTCTGAAGGAGCAGATTGATGCGGTGCTGGAAGCCATTGAGGCCGTGAAGGAGGCGGAAGGCGGCCGGGCCACGGTCAAGCAGCTTGAAAAGCAGCGGGAAAACATGGAAGCCCGCTATGAACTTCTGCTCGCGGGCACGGGGAAAAAGGATACCTCCGTTGATTTCGCCGACCTGGGCGTGGATGCGCTCTTTGTGGACGAAAGCCACGAGTTCAAGAACCTTGCCTATCAGACCACCATGAACGTCTCAGGTCTGGGCAATATCACAGGTTCGGCCAAAGCGCTCGATCTCTTCATCAAGTGCCGCTACCTGCAACGGAAAAACGAAGGCCGGGGCGTGTACTTTCTGACCGGCACCCCCATATCGAATACCATTGCCGAAGTGTACACGCTCCAGCGCTACATGCAGTATGGGGAATTGCAGGCCAAGGGCATCGACCATTTTGACTCCTGGGCCTCCACCTTCGGCCAGGTCACAAGCGGCTGGGAACTTGACGCCACAGGGGTGAACTACAAGCTCAAAAGCCGCTTCGCCAAATTCCAGAACATCCCGGAACTGCTTGCCATGTACCGGACCTTTGCCGATGTCGTCACCAAAAACGATCTGGATGAACAGGCAAAGCAGGCAGGGCTGCGCCCCCTGACGCCTCCCGTCACTGATGGAAAGCCGTATAACGATGTGGCCGAACGCTCCGGGGAACAGGCGGCCTACATGGAAAAAATCATCCACCGCATGGAAAACCTTCCTCCCGATCCGCGTCAGGACAATCCGCTCAAAATCACCAACGACGCCCGCAAGGCCGGTCTGGACTATCGCCTGATAGAACCGCACGCGGATGATTTTGCAGGGTCCAAGGTCAACGCCGCCGTTGAACGCATCTATCACATTTGGAGCGACACGGCGGCGGACAGAGGCACGCAGCTTGTCTTCTGCGACCTGTCCACCCCCAAGGGCGGCAGAACTCCGACTTCCGCACCGGCCAACCGTAACGACCTGGAATTGGAAACGCTGCTGGACGTGGACGGCACACTTCTGCCTGAACAGAAGGATGAGGAATCTCACGGAACAACACAGGCGGAAAAGGACGACAGCGGTGAAGACACCTCCGTCGCTTCCGACATGGATGCCGTCATTGCGCTGTCGTCAAAGTTTTCCGTCTATGACGACATACGAAGCAAACTTGTCGCGCGGGGGGTTCCGCCGGAAGAAATCGCCTTCATCCATGAGGCCAACACCGACATCCGCAAGGCAAAACTCTTTTCCGACATGAATGCCGGCCATGTTCGTATCCTGCTCGGCTCCACCAGCAAGATGGGCGCTGGCATGAATGTCCAGAAACGTCTGGTGGCCGCACATCATCTTGATGCCCCCTGGCGGCCTTCCGACCTGGAACAGCGCAACGGGCGCATTATCCGCCAGGGCAACCTGTTCTATGAGCGCGACCCGGAACACTTCTCCGTGGGCATTTACAACTATGCCACCAAACAGACGTATGACGCCCGGATGTGGCAGACCATAGAGTACAAGGCGGCTGCCATCGAGCAGTTCCGCAAGGGCGATCTGCTCCAGCGCGTTATCGACGACGTGCAGAGCGAGGCCGCCAACGCCGCCGAAATGAAGGCCGCAGCTTCAGGCAATCCGCTGATTCTCATGCAGGTTCAGCTTGCCGCAGACCTTCGCAAGCTGGAAGCCCTGTATTCCCAGCATCAGCGGGGACAGCATCGTCTGCGCGACAGGCTGAAGTGGCTCAACGGAACCGATGAGCGTCTTGCCAAGGCGGAAAGCGCCTACGCCGCCAACATCCGGCACCGGGACAGCCACACCCATATCATCAAGGAAAAAGACAAGGAAAAAATCCGTATAGAACTCTTTGCGGGAGACAAGATGCTGACGGACAGAGACGGCGAAAAAATAAAGGATATTCTGCTCGGCTGCGTGAAGGAGATCACGCGCAATGCCGGAGCCAGGGTACTGTTCGGCTCCTATCGGGGCTTCGCCATGCACCTTGAACGCTATGCCCAGTCCTTCGGCGGCAAGGAGGGGTTCAGAATCGTTGTGACAGGTACGGATGGACAGGAGTTCAAGCCGGACAATCTCGTCTATCTCTTTGACAACAAACTCAGTCTTTCCGGTCTGTTCCAGCGCATGGACAACTTCCTGGCCAAAGGTTTCGATGAAGCCATGGAAAAATTCCGGGAAACCTGCCGTCATGAAAAGGCGGAACTGGAAACAACCAGAGAAGCGCTCGGCAGGGAGTTTCCCCAGAAGGAGGAACTGACCCTGGCGCGGGAAAATCATAGCGCCATCATCCGGGAGTTGCAGCGTATGCAGGATGACGCGAGCTATGTTTCCCACTGGACACCAAAGACTTCCGACGCCGGGGCCGACACGACTCCGGCAGAAGAGACCAGGCAGGAAACTCCCGACGCCCCCTTCTCCATGGCAGACGCGGCACCGAAAGACCACCGTGTCTGTACGCTTACCTTTGGTGAGCAGGGGGACCAGACGGAGTACGCCGTCACGCACAGTCCGGTCGGGTATCTTCTGAACCGTTCCCATGTGCGTGAAACTACGAGGTGGCCCATCCATTGCCTGTATGACGACAATCTCTGGCACTCCCTTGTGAAAGGCCCGCCCGGTGTCCGCTTCAAGCAGTTTGAGAGCAGAGAAGACGCCCTGAATTTCGCACGCCAGGATGCCGCACTGCTCGGTTTTGCCGATGCCATGACGCATCCTGAGAAGGATCTCTCCGCAGCTTCGGCAACGGAGGGCGACTTCTATCGCCAAGCCATGGAAAAAGCCGGATTCCGGCCTTCCGGCATGGATTTTTACGGCAAACAGGAACACGAGCTGAAGGTTGAAACGGGTGACGGCGGAATATTTGAGCTGAGAATATTCCAGACGGAAGAGGGCAAAGTCGGCCTGCGTGTTCAGTATGAAAAAGACCACATCATCAACGGTGCGCGAACCGTCCATGCCTCTTTTGATACGCTCAAGGAAACTCTGGACTATGCCAGCATCTATAAGAACATGGCGGAAACGCAAAACATCACTGCGCCTCCTGTGCAGGAGACTTTCTCCATGCGAATGAGATAAAGCATCAGCATGACAGAAGCGCCTTTTGAATTGATAGTTCAAAAGGCGCTTCTTACTGTGAATGATTCGCAAACTGCCGCAGGCTGTCCGACTTCCGCACTCCCCAAAGACTGCATATTACCTCATGCGTGTATGGAGTGCAGACTTTTGCTGCATACCGACACGTTCCTCCACTCGTCGCCACAGCTCCCGGTATGTTTCATACTTCGCCAGCTCTACATCTCCCGCTGTGCCGAAAGCGTAATCCGCCGTGCGTTCGGCGTATCGCTGCCAGTCTCTGCGTGCGGGCGTCTCCCGGATAGCGGGAGCGCATTGCCGGACAGCCTCCATCACAGCATCCCGGCTATGGCCGGTAGCGCGAAGTCGCAGGGCGATCATGGCATCCACACGGGAGTAGTCTTCAATGGTCAGGTGACGGCGAATATCCTCCAGGTGAGCATGGTAGGCGGTAACGGCATCGCCTGAAGGTCCGCCTCCCGGAGGCAGTACCGGACATCGTTTTCTGCTCTCAGCGGCGGCCTCATATTCCCCGGCTATCTGTCGGGCCAGCTCCAGCGCCTTGTGGCACTCACGTTTTTCGGCAACCAGAAGTTTCACCTCCGGGAAGGAACCGTCTTCCCGACGATGCTTCGGCTTTCGATTCTCAAAGCCCGGCGCTCTGTGCGGGTGGATGCAACCGCACAATTTTTTATCTCCATACTCCTTGTTCAGCCGTTCCGTAAGCCGGTTGCCCACATCCCGGTCAAAACGGCTCCCCAGTTTTGCGATGGTCAGAAGGCATTGAAAATTCCCCGGAGAACTCTCCAGAATGACCGCAGGCCGGTATCCGTCCCTTTGCAGCCGGACCAGACTTTCCGCCGTCATGTCGTCGATAAGCACATGATGTTTTTCCTCGGATAACGGCGTGTAATATATATTCTCTTCGCGCCGCTGGAGCCTGAGCATCTCAGGTATGCGCAAGACCAGTTCTTCAGGGGTAAATCCCCTGGTAACGCCGCCTTCCTTGTCGAGAATGAAGGTCTTTTTATTCCCGTTTGTCTCCATGGCGATGCAGGTCACTCGATACCTGTCTGCTCCGACGGCTGCGGCATAACGCCTGAAATTCTCCATTTCCCGCATGAATTCTCTTCCTCTGTCCGGCACCGGCGGCGGGGTGTGTCTTGTCTTTTCCCAGGCGGAACGATACCTCCAGAGTCCTGCCTGACGATGCAGTCCTTTTGCCCGCAGCCATGCCTCAAACCGGGGTTTATGCCGCCTGACCTTTTTCCCCGTGCCCCGCAGGAAACGTCGCTCTTCCCTCTGCTGTATTTTCAGACAATGACGGGCAATATTCAGTACCGGCACGCCGTATTGCGCCAGCCGGGCAAGACTCTTCCGACGCTGTTCTCTCTGCCGCTTTCGCAGGGAATCGACCGGCGTTATTGCCTCGTCGTTTCGTGCCTCTTTTTCTTCTTCCTCAAATTCCTGCTGATAGAGTTTCCATTCTTCCAGGTTTACCGAACTCACCGGCTCCGGCGGCAATGCTTCTTGCTCCTTCGTATAGTTTCCTTCCGTGAACTCTCCCCATTTTCTGCAAAGTTTTTTCATGCTGAAAGCCCGGTCCACGGAAGAAGCCTTCACGGCAATATCTCCCACAAAAATGACCGCACCGGACCCTTTTTTCTCAAAACGGAGACCAACTTCTGCCAGCTTCCGGTGCATATCTTCCCATGAGTCTGCATCCCGTATGATGTCATGCCCCCGCTCCTGTACGATACGCTGGGCAGACTTCTCTCCCGTGGCGTGTTCAACGTCCAGGGCGGCCTGTCGAGGTTTTATTTCCCTGCCGCTCTTTCTCCGGGCCAGTTCACCGTTTTCCAGCACGACATACCGGGCTTTTTCCTGCGGTTTCCATCCCTGTCCGTGTTCAATGAGCGCAAGAATCCTGTGCGCCGCATCAATATCAAATCCTTTGTGCGGCTGAACGACTTTTCCCGTTTCCTCATTCATGCGGTTCACCGCAATGTGAAGATGGTAGTTATCGGTATCATAATGCAGAGCGTACACGGTCTGATGCCCGGTCAGCCCCATGTGACCCAGAAAAATATCCACAGCCTCATCCACCTGTTCCCTCGTGGGCTGCTCCCCCTCCTGCCATGAAAAAATCCAGTGCTGCACCGGCATCTTGCTGTGAACCGACTCTTCGGCCAGAGCGATCATTTCCATCTTCTGGCCATTATGCGTGGAAGTCAGGAAATTCCTGCTGCCCGCATGGGCGACCTTTTCCTGCGGATTCTTGTTGTGAGGAAAGCGGATGTAATCCACCAGATCCCCGATCTGCCACGTCTTCGGCTTATCGACGATTTCCCGTCTGACTTTCTTCACTATCATGGCCGGGCACTCCAAGATGCTCAATGGCGGAAACCAGAAGCTCCAACGCCCGTTCCTGCCGCTCAAGCATATCCACACCGGCACCCGACTGCCGAAGCGTTTCAAAGTTGTGCTTGAGCAGGCCCCCGATACGGCGAAGTTCCCGAATCATCATGGCGTCGGTGTGGGCTATGAGCGGGCGTCCTCCGAAAAACCTCCGGCGCAGATACGCGGAAACGGACAGCCCCGCCATATCCGCCTGCTGCTCAAGACGCACTTTTTCCTCTGCTGTCACTCGAAAGGTGAGCAACAGATTGGCGGCATACTTACCTTCACCATTCGTTCCTTTTTTGCCTCTCATGCCTCTTTACCTTTGGAATGCGAGAAGCGAAGCGCCGAGCATTCCGGGAGTCCAGAGGGCGTCAGCCTTCTGGCAGGATGGTAGTTGTGTATTACAACTACCATCCTGCCACGAAGAACCCGCCTCGTGCAGTGGCCGAATTGTATATATAGAAAAATTTCCTGTATGATGGCGAAAATCTTCTTTCAAGGAGCAATACGATGTCCTCGAACGCGACTATCCGTCCTCAACAGATAGAACAGGCAAAAAAACTGCTTCAGAATTTACCGGAAAAGGAAAACAGGAAGACCCGCCCGGAAGCTGCTGAGCTGCTTGAGCGGGATTTCAAAAAGGCGAAGGAAAAAGGCTACAATTCCAGAGAACTGAGCCAGATGCTCAAGAATGAAGGCATTATCATTCCCGCGTACCTTATAAAACGATTTTTTACGGAAAACGGAAATATTCCCGTCACTCAAAAACAGGAAGCAATCTCTACGAAAAAACAAACTCCCCAAAAGGCAGCTTTTATCGTACCCGATACTTCAGACAAGAAAATATGATATGAATATACCTATCTTCTTATGAAGACAGCATCACAAACGCAACGTGGCCTTACCTCTGATTGGCTACCTGACTGATGATGGAAAACAGGTGCTTCTGCTACAACGGCCCTAGTTTCGATTGAATCTGGCAATAGTTCCTAAAAGGAAAGGGAACTCCGTTTCGATGGAAGTGCCCCCCATCAATCAGGCGTTATGCCCACGGAGTTCCCAATAAAAAATTTTAACAACGCCTGTCTCATATGGGCTTTTCCAAAGATACCTTTTGCCGATATCTGGCCTCCCGTAATGCGGAGGGGAGCCATGTTTGAGATCAGTCACAGAAAGTCGAATCTGAAAAATCGTGTGGAAGGAGCTACAGAATGGGCTGTTGTCGAGCTCACCACTACATTTCCCACATATGGGTAAGTCAACGCCAGCAACAAACTATGCAAACAAAGTATCTCCACTTCTGTTTCTGGAATCCACTCCCTCAGGTTGCGTTATGGAGTTGCTTCCATGAAGAAGCTCCTGACAACTTTGGAAAATCGGCAGGGACAGCTCGCGCCACAGCCCACCACCTCAACATTATCAAAACAAAAGCAAGGCATTTCCCGAATGCATACTTTCTCTCTATTTCGATTCAATCGATCACGTTGTTGGGCATCATATTTAACGGATTTTGCTTCATAAATTTGATACCTCATTTTTTTGATTATTTGATGTGTCCATATTATCCAGCCCTATACGATGGGCTGTTATCAAATTGTTATCGGTGGTGATAACGGGGGGTAGCAGGGTTGTTGTTTTCTCTGGTGGTTTAGAGGATGTCCGGCATGTTTTTTGATTTTAAAAGGTGTGGTAATCTCGTCCCATGAAACAAACAGATTTTCGTGATGTGCCTGATGAGCTGTGGGAACGTATCGAGCCTCTCCTTGCCCCGTTCAAACGAAAAAGAAGCGGCGGCAGCAAACCGCTTGCGCAGCGCACGGTTCTGGCAGGAATCCTCTACAAATGCCGGACAGGATGCCAATGGGCCATGCTTCCCGCCTGCTATGGATCAAAAAGCTCTGTCCACGAGCACTTCCAGCGATGGAACAAAGCCGGCATCATGGCGGAGATTTTTCGCATCCTTCTTGCTGAATATGGGGAAAAGGTCGGCGTCGACGCCCAATGGCAGGCTATGGACGGCACCTTGCTGCAAGCCCCGACGCGCTCTCAAAAAATCAGCGACTGAGGGCCTTGGACGCAACCCGACGGACAGGGGCCGAAGCGGCGGCAAGATACATCTCCATGTGGATGGTCAGGGTATTCCTCTGGGAGTGACAGTCACAGGTGCCAATGTTCATGACAGCCGCCTGATAGAAGCGACGCTGAAGAACTCCCGGGAAATGGGCGGCTGGTTTCTGGGGTCTGCCGTACGCCATCTCTGTCTGGACAAGGGCTATGACTACCCGCGAGTCAGCGAAGAAGTCTACGTAAACGGATTTGAGGAGCATATCCGCAGCCGGGGGGA
The DNA here is from genome assembly GCF_900116045.1 of Desulfovibrio piger. NCBI lineage: Bacteria > Pseudomonadati > Thermodesulfobacteriota > Desulfovibrionia > Desulfovibrionales > Desulfovibrionaceae > Desulfovibrio > Desulfovibrio piger. The sequence goes on along the minus strand of NZ_LT630450.1, from coordinate 2,627,300 downwards.
AGAAGTTCGGGACCGCTGGAGGACTCCTGCCCGCCGCTGGGTAGTAGAGCGGACATTCGCCTGGTTGAAGAGTTTTCGGAGCTTGCGCACTCGCTACTGTTGTTACCTCGTCAATTTTATGGGACTACTTTACCTTGCTTTGGCCTGTATCCTTTGGAGAAAACTGGTATAGCAATATGTATGCCGGACATTCTCTTATAGGCTTCGGTGTAAAATTGTTTTGCGAAGTCATACCCGCCGTGATTGTAGAAGTAAGCGGAGTTTACATCAAAGACCAACTCACCGTATCGAAAGGCATCCTCCTTGATGCCACGGGTGGAGATCACGCCGTCGGCCTCCATTTGAGCAAACATCTCCCGATACCTCCAAAGTAACTCTCATCGGCTTCTATTTCACCGGACAGCCGATAACTGGGGAGATGTGAAGCAATAAGACGGCGCAAACGCATGAAATAGGACGTGGCTGTGTTACGGTTTACTCCTGCCATCTCTCCGGCAGCCCTTGCCGTGGTACCAGCCACAAAAAATTTTATGAGTTCGGACTGTTGCCGATTATTTAGTCTGCTGCGTCTTTCATACATGGCGTTATCCGAGCTCTTTTTTCTTAGCTAGATAGTGTCTACACGAGTTTAAGTTAATACCTTAAGCCATATCGCTATACAGCGTATTTGTGCAGCAGCCTCAAATGAAGTGAGCATCTTCGCATATCTTGTAGCGATACCGCGCCACCGTTTGAGATGGAGAAAAGCATTCTCCACCAAGTGCCTCACTCGATAGAGGCTCTTATCATACCAACGTTGCGTCTTACGATTCCTTTTGGGGGGAATAACAATTTCGCAACCAGTCTCAGTTGCTTTATCTATGAGCTCATTGCTGTCATATCCGCGATCCGCCAACAAACATTGAGCGGTAATACCGTCAATCAAGGCTACGGCTTGTGTGCAATCCGCTGTGGTACCAGCTGTAACAGCAACTCTGACCGGCATACCATGCGCATCCACGGCCAGGTGTATTTTACTGTTGAGCCCCCTTTTGTGCGGCCCATACCCTGATTACCGCCTCTAGCCCCTGCCGCATGGGGGTGGACTTTGCAATGGCTGGCATCGATCATCAACCATTCAAAATCTGGCTCATCAATCAATATTTCAAGGAGTTTTTCCCATACTCGTTTGTCTCGCCAACGAATAAAGCGTTGATGAACGGTTCCCCATTTGCCATATTCCGGTGGCAGGTCTCGCCACGGCGCACCAGTACGCAATATCCAGAAGACGGCATTGATAAAGAGGCGATTATCCTTTGCTACACCTCCCCATTGCCCGCTTTGCCCAGGTAGATGAGGTTCCAATAAGGCCCACGCAGCATCCGAAATGTCATGGCGGCGTTGAGGATTCGTCATAAGCACATCCTTGCAGAATTGATGCACTCCTCATAATATAAATCTCGTGTAGACACTACCTAGGACAGCCCCATTTTTTAAGTAAATTTTGCCCCTTCCTCCATAATAGGTGTGCGGAACGCATGTCATTCATGCTTCCGTATTTTTTTAGGCTCTCCTACCCATTTATATAATTTGGCCACTGCCCACTCAATTTTTTTGATGGTATCCAGAAGTTATACCCATCTTTTGTTTTCTATAAAGGGCAGGAGGAACCATGCTTCACCAACTAACACCTATGCAACAAAAAATCATTCAGCTTATGTTCAAAGGTATGAAACCCAAAAAAAATAGCAGATGAGTTGTCTCTAGCTCGCGAAATAGTGTATTTACACTTAGCAAATGCAAGAAAACGCCTGAATGCACATAGTAGCATAGAATTATTATATATTGTTAGTGGTGGAATAAGCATTGATTGTACCATAATCAAGCTTTCTCCAAGAGGAGAAGAAATTTTTAAATTTATTATGCAAGGATGGAGCGGAAAACAGATAAGTAACCACTTGGGTATAAGTAAAAGTGCTGTAAGAAGACATAAAGAAAAAATGCTTTTAGATAATGATTGCAAAACAATAATCGAACTCATTTCAAAATGTTATGCAAACAATAGTCTAAATACAAACCAGGATGACTAACCTTAGTCAGAGAGTGACTTGTTATCTGAAGATTATAATAAAAATACTGAATTAGTTCAATGGAGCCTGATAATGGCGCACGATGAGAACAAAATTCTAACCTTGAAAGAAGTGGCCCAGGAGTTACGCCTTGACCCCAGAACGGTAAAAGAAGTAGCCTTTGCCTTAGGCGGCAGGCGCATTGGATACCGCTGGAGGTTTCGATGGGGCACGGTGTTGGAGTATTTCAGCAATGCCGACGTTGAGACCGGACAAAGGAAATTGTTGGATGGCGAGAGTCATCGTGAACGGCAGGCAGATAGCCTGCAAAATGTTCCCGGCAGGGAAAAAGCATGGCCCGGAATGGCGGGCCGCAAAAGAATGGGAGGAAGAGCAAAAAAGACTCGCACGGGAAGAGATGACGATCCCCACGGCATTAGAACTGCTTATGGCGTGGGGAGATAGTTATCTTACCCATGTTCAGCGAACGATGAGCCGACAGACCTATGTGGAAAAGAAGCTGGTGACGAAGGACTTTTTCGCCTACTGCGGCAAAAAGGGCATCCATGACATCGCGGAAATCACTTCGGCAAGAGCCTATGAGTTTCTTTCCAGAATCAAGGATGAACGAGGGGCAAACGTCGCCAACAAGTACCGTAAGAATCTGCTGGCTGCATGGAACTGGGGTTCCGACTTCCTTGAGGGATTTCCACAGGTGGCACCACCATTTCTGAAGGTGAAGCCATTTCCCGTAAAGCACGGCGAGCGCTATGTTCCACCGGAAAGTGATGTCATCAAGGTGTTTCAGCAGGCGGAAGGGCAGGACCTGGTCATGCTGCTAACCCTGTACTTCACGGGAGGACGCAGAAGCGAAATCTTCCGGCTGACGTGGAGCGATGTGGACCTTCAGAAGGAAAAAATCAGACTGACCGACAACAAGTCGGGGAATGGAATGGAACGGGTGCGCTGGCTCCGAATGCACCCGGAACTGGTCAAGGCGCTCAAGTGGTGGTGGGATGCCCGCCCCTGCAAGGTGGACAATGTGTTCATGCAGCTTCAGAACGACACGTTTCTGGGGCAGCCGTTCACCCAGCGCATTCACTTCATGGAGCGTCTCTGCCGGAAGGCCCATGTGAAGCCCTTCGGTTTTCATGCCATCCGGCATAAAAGTGCAGCCATCACGTTCGTGAGTTCAGGTCTGAATGCCGCCCAGGTTCTCATGGGACATTATCGGGCGACCACCACGGATCGTTATACGAAGAGCGCGGGGCTGTACACGGACCAGAGCGAAATTCTTTCAGCTCTGGGAGGCAGCGGCATCGGGCAGGTAGTGGAAGACCTGCTTAAAACAAAAATTCCTCAAGAGAAGGTCTCCTGAGGAAAAATTGTAACCCAATTTTTGTAACCCAAAAACTGAGCTGCTGTAGCCTATTGAAATTTTTGGCGTCCCCAGGCGGATTTGAACCGCCGTTGACGGCGTGAAAGGCCGTTGTCCTGGGCCGGCTAGACGATGGGGACGCATCGAACTCGTTCTATGTATGGGAAATGCCGCCGGAGGTCAAGCAAAAATTTTGCGATCTGAAAATTTTTTTGAGGGCCTCCCAGCCCCCTGATGCGACGACAGACCGCGCGGCCAACGCCCCGTCGCGCCCCGTCCCCGCTGCCCGGCCGCCTACCAGATGGAGCGCACCAGGCAGACCACGCCGCAAATGGCGATGATGCCCAGCAGGACACGGCGGAACAGGAGCACGTTGATGCGCCTGACCACGGGGAAGGCCGCCAGGCTGCCCAGCATCACGCCGGGCGTCCCGTACAGGGCCATGCCCAGCACCTCGGGCGTGAAGAAGCCGTGCCACCATTGCAGCACCAGGGTGATGATGCCGCGCAGCATGAAAAAAACGCTCACCGTGCCCAGGAAGACGCGCGGTTCCCAGCCCACGGCCAGGCCAAAGGCGGCCATGGGCGGCCCGTCCAGAGCGATGCCCGTGCCCAGCAGACCGGCGCCGAAGCCGCAGGCCACGCCCACCGGCTGCAGGCGGGCCCCGCCGCCGCGCCCGCCATGCACACAGAGCTGCCAGTACACGAAGAACAGAAGGAGGATGCCCACGATGCCCTGCAGGACGGCGCCGGAACAGATCTGCAGCAGATAGACGCCCGCAAAGGAGCCGGGCACCGCGCCCAGCAGCAGCCAGGGCATGGCGTCGAAGCGGCAGAAGCGCACATGCATGGCGATCATGCAGGCATCCTTGAAAAAACAGACCAGGCAGCTCAGGGGGATGAGGGCATGCATGGGGATGGCCAGCGCCAGGAAGGGAAAGGCGAACATGGTGCCGCCGATGCCGCTGACACCGGAGACGAAACCACCGGCGAACCAGCAGACAAAGACAAAGATATCAAGAGCATCGGGCATGGCATCCTCCTTTCTCGCCCCGGCACGGGGCCATGCCCCTGCCGCCGTCATGGCTCTTACAGGGCTTTGCCTCCGGCGGCAAGTCAAAGAAGGGCCCTTCCTCCGCCATCCGGCGGGATGCCGCCCGTGATGATGCCTGCGCCGTCAGGCCCCAGGCATCAGGGCCGGAGACCGGCAGGGGCTGACGGCACGCCCCGCAGGGCAGGAGGGGCGGGACATCCGCGGACACGACGATGGCGGCAGTTCCCCCTGTCCGGCGATCATGGTGCGCCTCCCGCCGCACGCCGTGCCTGCGGCCAGGGCTGGCCGGAGGATGCGACAGCCCTGCGGCATGTCCCCGCCCCGGCATGGCCTCCGCCCATGCCGGAAGGCGCATCAGCGGTGTCCCGGGAGGCGCCGCATCGACCTTTTGCCCGGACTGTGCTATGAGGAAAAGACCGTCGCCCAACCGGCGCCCGCCTCCCGGCCCGCGCACAGCAGGAGAAGTCCATGCCGTCCGATGACTGTCTGAAAAAGCTCTATATAGAACCCACAGCGCGCTGCAACCTGCGCTGCAAGATGTGTTTCCGCAACAGCTGGAAGAACGAGATCATCGGCGACATGCGAATGGAGACCTTCCGCAAGGCCATGACGACCATGCCCGACAGCGTGGAGACCGTCTTTTTCGGCGGCATGGGCGAACCCCTGGCCCACCCGGACATCGTGGAGATGGTGCGCACGGCCTCCGCGCTGGGCAAACGCGTGGAACTGCTGAGCAACGGGACCCTGCTGGATGCCCGGCGCACGGCCGAGCTGCTGGACGCCGGTCTGGACATGCTCTGGCTGTCCATCGACGCCCTGGACGACGGCCGCTATGCCCAGATCCGCCGCAACAGCCAGCTGGCGCTGGTCAAGGAACATATCGTGGAGTTCAACCGCCGCCGCGCCCGTCTGGACAGGACCGTGCGCCTGGGCGTGGCCTTCGTGGTCATGAAGAGCAATGCCCACGAGCTGGCCCTGCTGCCCTATTTCTCCACCTATTACAAGGTGAACGAGGTCAACATCTCCAACGTCATCCCCACGGACGAGCATACGGCCTCGGAAGTGCTCTACAACAACGTGGTGGACTGGGGCCTGGGCGACCCCGCGCCCATGGAAAGCTCGCCGCGCATCCACCTGCCGCTCATGGACTGGCAGGACCCGGCGGCCCAAGAAGGTCTGCGCAGCCTGCTCTCCACCTCCATGTGCAGCGTCTACCTGTCCGGCCAGCGCGTCAGCCGGGCGGCCCGGCACTGCCGCTTCATCGACGAGGGCATGGCCTTCGTCAAATTCGACGGCCATGTCAGCCCCTGCATGTCCCTGCTGCGCAACGCCACCCTTTACTGGCGCCAGAAACAGCGCGAGACCCGCAGCCACTTTTTCGGCGATCTGGCGGAACAGGGCCTGGCCGAGATCTGGGATGCCCCGGACTATGCCGACTTCCGCCGCCGGGTGCGCAATTTCGAGTTCTCGCCCTGCTACCGGTGCAGCCTGTGCGAAAACTGGGAAAAGGGCCTTACCGACTGCTTCGGCAACGATGCCCCCACCTGCGGCGGCTGCCTGTGGTCCGAGGGCGTCATCAGCTGTCCGTAGGATACGTTCGCTGCGAAACGGGGAGCGGGAGGGAGGCCTCCCTGCTCCCCGCATCCCGCCACGGCTTGCCCTGTCCCGCGCCCGCCTGTAGCATGGGGCCATGCAGAAACCCGATCCGTCTTCCATCCCGCTCTCGCCCGGTGTCTATCTGTACCGGGACGGCAAGGGCCAGGTCATCTATGTGGGCAAGGCGCGCATCCTGCGCCGACGCGTGCTCTCCTATTTCCGCCCCGAAGGCCTGCCCGCCAAGACCAAAGCCATGCTGGCCCATGCGCAGAGCATCGAATTCCTGACCACCACCACGGAAAAGGAAGCCCTGCTGCTGGAAGCCAGCCTCATCAAGAAATACCGGCCCCATTACAATATCGTGCTGCGCGACGACAAGCAGTACGTGCTCTTCCGCGTGAACATCAAGCATCCCTTCCCCCGTCTGGAGGTGGTGCGCAAGGCCCGGCGCGACGGGGCCCGCTATTTCGGGCCCTTCACGTCCTCGCTGGCCGCCCGCGAGACCTGGAAGCTGCTGCACCGGGCCTTTCCCCTGCGCCGCTGTTCCGACAGGGCCATGAAGAACCGTGTGCGCCCCTGCCTCTACCATCATATGGGGCAGTGCCCGGCCCCCTGCATGGGCCTGGTCACGGCCGAGGACTATCTTGAAGGCGTGCGCCGCGTCTACGACCTTTTGCAGGGCAAGGCCGATCCCCTGCTCAAGGAATTGCGCAGCCGCATGGAAGCCGCCGCGGAAGCGCTGGAATTCGAACAGGCCGCTGTGCTGCGCGACCAGATCCGCGCTGTGGAAAAGACCGTGGAACGACAGGCCACGGTCCTGCCCGGCGGCGGCGACATGGACGTGCTGGGGCTGTTCCAGGCGGAACGGGGCCTGGCCCTGGGGCTGGTCTTCGTGCGCGGCGGCGCCATGACCGACGGCCGGGCCTTCTACTGGCCGGGCCTGACCTTCGACGACGCGCCGGAGCTGCTCTTTTCCTTCGTGGGCCAGTATTACGAGCAGCTCACCCCGCCGCCGCGCATCCTGCTGCCCTGGCTGCCCGCAGCCGTGCAGGAAACTGACGGGGAGGACGGCGGCACGGACGGGGCTCCCGACGAACGCAGCCTGCTGGAACAGGCCCTTTCCGAACGGCGCGGCGGCCCGGTGCGGCTGGTGGCGCCGCAGAACCCGGCCGACAACCGTCTGGTGGACGTGGCCCAGTCCAATGCCCGCGAAGAGGCACGGCGGCGCGAAAAACTGGAGGAAACGCCCCTGCTGGAGCGGCTGGCGCGGGCCCTGCACCTGCCGGGCGCGCCCCGGCGCATCGAATGCGTGGACGTGTCCCATACCGGCGGCCGCCAGACCCGCGTGGGCATGGTGGTCTATGAGGAGGGGCGCCCCAGCCCCGACCAGTACCGGGCCTATGCCATGCCCGACGGCGGTGACGATTACGGCACGCTTTATGACTGGGTGGCCCGGCGTCTGGAAAGCGGCCCGCCCTGGCCCGACCTGATGCTCATCGACGGGGGCCGCGGCCAGCTGGCCGTGGTGGAACGCGCCCTGAACGACGCGGGCAAGCCGGACTTCTTCCCGCTGGCGGCCATCGCCAAGGCCCGGGACGAGGCTGGCCATGCCGACCGGCGCGCGGGCAACGTGGCCGACCGCATCTTCCTGCCCGGCCGCAGCAATCCCCTGCCCCTGCGCGAAGGCTGCGCGGAGCTGCTCTTTTTGCAGAACGTGCGTGACGCCACCCACCGCTTCGCCATCGGCCGCCACCGCAAGGCGCGCGGACGGGCAGCCCTTTCCGGCGAGCTCATGCGCCTGCCCGGCATCGGCCCGGCCACGGCGCGCCTGCTCTGGGAGACCTTCGGCAGCCTGGAGGCCATGCGGGCCGCCGGCGTGGACGATCTGCGCCGCCTGCCCGGCATCGGGGCTGCCAGGGCCGCCCTGCTGCACGAAAAGCTGAAAGGGCTGGAGTCCTCCTGAGCCCCCTCTGACAACGGCGCGCCAGCCCCCTGCCGGTCCTCCGGCCTTCCGGGGGACCCGCCGTCACCACCTGCCTGCCAGCAATCACGAACGACGCGACACAACGGTACGGCGTCCGGCAGTCCCCTGCCGGACGCCGTACGCGCCATGCGGACAGGCCATGCCCCTGCGCGGGACGCGGGGCCTGTCCCGCCTTGCCGCCCTGCCCCGCATCAGGCCGGATCCTCCGCACCGGGCCGCATCTCGTGGCATTTGCGCCAGAGCGTGGACTTGGAGATGCCGAGCATCCGCGCGGCCTTGTCCTTGTTGTGTCCGGCCAGCTCCAGCACCCGCGCGATATGCTGCTGCTCCACCAGCCGCAGTTCCGTGGGCATGGCCTTCTCCTCCTGGCGGCACGGTCTGGCCTGCTGTTCGGGGACCCTGAAGGCAAAGTCCGGTGACATGCCCAGCTTGGAGATGACCACGAGCCGCTCGATAACGTTGCGCAGCTGCCGCACATTGCCGGGATAGTCGTGGTCCCGCAGCCGGCGGATCAAGGCGGGCGTCAGCCGGAAATTGTGCTGGTGCATCCTGTTGAACTCCGCGACGAACTTCATGGCGATGGGGGCGATGTCCTCCGGGCGCTCGCGCAGCGGCGGGATCACGAATTCGAACACGCTGAGCCGGTAATACAGGTCCTTGCGGAAGGCCCCCTGCTCCATGAGCTGCCGCAGGCGGCCGTTGGTGGCGCAGATGACCCGCACGTCCACACTCACCGATTCCTCGGACCCGATGGGGATGAAGGTCCTGTCCTCCAGAAATTTCAGGATCTTGGTCTGCGCCGACCGGGAAAGCTCGTTGACCTCGTCCAGGAAGATGGTCCCCCCGTGAGCGAGCTCGAAATAGCCTTTCTTGCCCTTTTTGTTGGCACCGGTGAACGCACCGCCGTAGTAGCCGAAGAGCTCGCTTTCGATGAGCGTCTCCGGGATGGTGGCGCAGTTGAAGCTGATGAAGGGCTTGTCCCGGCGCGGGCTGGCGTCATGGATGGCCGCCGCAAGGACGCTCTTGCCCGTGCCGGTGTCCCCGTAGATGATGAGCGTGGAATTGCTCGCCGCCACACCTTTCATGTAGGCGATGGTCTCCTGCAGGCGCGGCGACCTGGTGACGAAACCGTCGAACGTGAAGGTGTTCAGCCGTGCGACGGCGGGCGCCCGGTTGTCTTCGGACACATAGCAGCACGAGGCCACGTTCTTTTCCGTATTCCCCACATAATTGATGATGTAATGGAGATTGCCGGAAGCCGTACGTATTGTCCCGTAAGAATTCATCCCTTTCTTCACAAGACGGGCATTGGCGATGATCTTCTTTTTTGATGCGCTGTCTATCCTGATGGTATCGGATACGATATTGTTGTTAAAATCGAAGACGATGGAATTCACTTTATATATCTCTTCCGGCGCTTTCTGGACGATCTCCTTGGTATCGAATATCTCCATCAGTTTTATGGCATCGGAAAAGACCGACTCCACGGTCGAGAATTCCGTGAGCAGCGGGATGCCTATGGCGCCGAAACGGGCGGCATGGGCCGTGGCCCGCGGCGTGCCGGCGATGATCCTGAAGCCGTCGTCCGTGATGGTCTTGCAGATGTTCTCCACCTCGGAAGCGCTCGTTATCCTGTAGAATTTGATGAACACGTCCTTGCTGATGATGCCGCTGATGAACTTTGAGGTGTTCATGCTCGCACCAAAGCCCACGACAGCGATCCTGTTCCCGTATTCCAGGGCTTTTGTCAGCATGGAGAGCCGGTCGCAATCGGTGATGGGAATCTCAAGGATGTAGGAATCCCGCAGATTGAGCTGGTTCTTGATCATGGTCGCCGTCTCGCCACGGCTTATGATGATCTTGCAGCCCTCGTCGATCAGCTTTTGCGTCAGCGGGATGGCCTCGTCACAGAGGGCATTGTAGATGTCAAAGTCCATAGCATGCAGAGCCTTCATCCGCTCGAACATGGCGCCCAGCTCGGGATAGGGAGCGATCACAGCGACGGGTTTCATGATGCCTCCGGGGACAGGTTTTCCGGGTTCATAATGAACAGAATGGTTTTAAAATGAAATATCCTGGGGGTATTTTTTTATAAAAAAAATTTTTTATCAATAATATAATATGGTTATGTGATGGCACACACTTTGCTAAAAGGGCAGCAAATACCCGACGCCAAGGAGGCCCACATGAACCATGCACTTGTAGTCAACAGCAACGACAATGTTGCCAATGCCCTTGATGACATACCGGCCGGCGAACAGTTCGCTTTTTCGGTAGGGACGGACGCCTGTACCCTCACGGCCGCCGATAACGTGAAGTTCGGCTTCAAGGTCGCCATCAGAAAGATCCGGAAAGGGGAACAGATCATCAAATACGGCTGCGTCATCGGTGTCGCCTCACAGGATATCGAACCGGGACAGTGCGTCCACATCCACAATGTCGAAGGTACCCGCGGCCGCGGCGACAAGAAGGGGGAATAGCATGAAATTCTGGGGATTCGTACGCGAAAACGGCAAGGTGGGCATCCGCAACCATGTCCTTGTGGTGGGCATCACCCGCAACGTCGCGACGCTGGCCTACATGATCGCCGGCTCCGTGCGCGGCACGCGCCTGTATGCGGGCCCCAACGAGAACGGCCGCAGCCGTGACGACCGTGAGACCATGGCCCGGGTCATCACCGGCCTGGCCAAAAACCCCAATGTGGGCGGGGTGCTCCTGGTGGGCAACAAGCCTGACGGCGGCTATGCCGAATTCACTTACGAAAATATCGTGGAAAACATCATGGCTTCCGGCAAGCCTGTGGAGACCCTCTTCATCAGCCGTGACGGCGGCCATGCCGCCTGCATCGGCCTCGGCATCCAGAAAGCCCGCCGCCTGGCCGAACTGTGCAGCGCCCAGCGCCGTGAGGAAGTTGACTGGGGCAAACTGTGCCTTGCGGTCAAATGCGGCTATTCCGACGCCACGTCGGGCATGGCAGGGAACCCGGTCGTCGGCTATGTCTTCGACCGCCTGTGCGATGCCGGCGGTACGGCCATTTTCTCGGAAACGACCGAGGTCATCGGCGCCGAAGACATCGTCGCCCGCCGCTTTGCCGATGCCGGCCAGCGCGCGACCTTCCTTGCCTGCGTGCGCAAGGTGGAGGAAGAGGCCAGGGCCACCGGCCAGGACATCCGCAGCATCAACCCCATCCCCGCCAATATCGAAGCCGGTCTGACCACCCTGGAGGAAAAATCCCTTGGTGCCATCGCCAAGGCCGGCAGCAAGCCCATCATGCAGTGCGTGCGCTACGGCGAGAGCCCCTCTGCCGCAGGCCTGAACTACATGGACTCCTGGATGTCCTCGTCCGCCCTGTTCGCGGGCTTCTCCTCCGCGGGGGCCGTGCTCAACATCTTCCAGTTCGGCGGCGGCGCCATGCCCGACCAGTGCATGATGCCGGTGGCCGATACCGGCGTGGTGGCCCCCATCCTTTTCGCCACGGGCAATCCCCGCGCCTATGAACGCGGCAGGCTGGAGATCGATTTCAACTCCGGCGTCGTCATCTCGGAAAAGGCCGGCATCGAGGAGACCGGGGAAAAGCTCATCCGCCACATCTGCGACATCGCCTCCGGCAGGATGACCAAGGTCGAGACCCTCAATGTGCGCGAGCCGGTGGAGCTCTATCTGCAGGGACCCTGCCTGTAGCCGGACTCCCCGGCCGCACCGGACATCCCCGGCTCCTCCTCTCTCCCTTGCCGTGCGGATGGCCGCTGCAGCCAACAGGCAAGGGACCGGCACCGTGCCGGTCCCTTGCCCCCGGCCCGCCGCGCCGGAACGCCCCCCGTCAAGGAAAAACTGATGCACACGGCTGACTCTTCCCGCGCCCTGCTGATCCTCGTGCTGATCTGCACCGCCTATCTCCTCATCCCCTTCCACAGGATGACGCCCTCCATCATGTCCGCCGCCATCATGTCCGAAACGGGCATGGGGCCGGTCATGATCGGTTTCCTGTCCTCCATCCTCTTCCTGACGTTCGGCATCATGCAGATGGTGTGCGGCCTTCTGGTCGACAGCTACGGCCCGCGCAGGATCCTGCCCTGCTTCCTGCTGGCGGCCGCGGCGGGCACCGCCCTGTTCGCCCTTTCCACCTCCGCCCCCGGCCTGCTGCTGGGCCGGGCCGCCATCGGCTTCGGGACGTCCGTCATCTTCATCGCCGGCCTCAAGCTCTTCAATGCCTGGTTCCCGCCCACGATCTATGCGCGCCTGAACGGCCTGCTGCTGGGCATGGGGGGGCTGGGACTGGTCATCGGCTCCGGCGGCATGGGCTACCTGTGCGACAGCCTGGGCTGGCGGACCAGCCACCTGGTCGTGGCGTCCATCACCCTCTGCTTTGCCCTGGCCCTGGGCGTGACCGTCCGGGACACGCCCGCACACGCCAGCCGCCCCGGCCCTGCCGGCAGGGCCGGAGCCGTCCCCCCGGCCGTGCTGGGGCACATCCTGCGCAACCGGCAGTTCCTGTTCATCGCCGGCTGGTTCTGCTGCCAGTTCAGCCTGCACAATGCCTTCGGCGGCCTGTGGGGCGGCCAGTACCTGCGGGCTGTCCACCATCTGGATACGGTCACTACGGGCAACGTGCTGAACATGCTGGGCATGGGCACCCTTCTGGGGGCCCTGGCCAATGCCTGGCTGTGCGACCGGGTGTTCCGCACGCCGCGCACCATGATGCCCATAGCCGCGGCGATGTATGTCCTGCTTTTTGCCGTCCTGATCTTCCGGGGCGCCGGTTTTTCCATCCCCGTCCTGTGCGTCTGGTTCTTCCTGCTCGCCTTTTTCGGGATGGGCTCGCTGTCCGCCGGCTTCGCCTGCATGCCGGGCATCTTCGGCAGCGCGCTGCTGGGCACCGCCAGCGGCCTGCTCAACACCCTGCCCTCCCTGCTCGTCCTGCTCCTGCAGCCCCTGACGGGCCTGATCCTGGCACGCTGCGGAGACGCCGGGGGCAGCTTCGGCCCCCAGGACTATGCCGTGGCCCTGTCGCTCTACCTTGGCCTTTCGGTGGTCTCGCTGCTGTGCGCGCTTGCCGCCTGGGGCCGCCCCGGGCGGCGGGGATCCTAAAATGGAACCTTTCTATCCAAAATGAAATACGCAAAAAATTTTAAAAGTATATAAATAGTATTTTATTTTAATATGTTATATTAAAAAACAAAGCTGGCCCGATATTTGCTTTTCAAACTGTAAATCCATCAAGGAGGCAATGATATGAAGAAAAATCTTTTCTGCATCCTGGTCGCGGCGCTCATGCTGTGGGGGCTCCCGGCACATGCCGGCGGCACCTGGCCGGAAAAAAGCATTCAGGTCATCGTCCCCTGGGCTCCCGGCGGCGGCAGCGACCTTTCCGCCCGCATCGTCATGGACAAGGTGGCGAACATCCTCGGGCAGCCTGTGGTCATCACCAACATCTCCGGTGCCGCCGGCCTGAACGGGGCCCTGCGCGTCAACCGTGCGGCACCTGACGGCTATACCGTCCTCTGGGAACACCCCGCCAACCTGGCCATCGCCCCCGTCATCGGCAGGGCCAAATATACCTGGAAAGACTTCGAGATGGCCTGCTCCATCGGCACCAGCGACATCGCCGTCTTCGTCAAGAAGGACGCCAAGTGGAACTCCATGAAGGAAGTCATCGACGACATCAAGGCCCACCCCGGGCAGATCAAGTGGAGCCTGGCCGTCAACTCCGCCTCCCACTTCACCTTCCTGGCCATCAGCGAATCCATGGGAGGGCTGAAGATCATGCAGATCCCCGGTGCCGGCGACAAGACCCGCATCATCAACGTCATGGGCGGCGTGTGTGACATCACCACGGCCGGCTATGCCGCTGTCGCTCCCTATGTGGAATCCGGCGACGTGAAGATCCTGGCCATGGCCTCGCCCCAGCGCAGCGTGCTGGCCCCCCAGTATCCGACCCTGATGGAACAGGGCATCAACGCCGAGAGCGTCTTCCTCTATTCCGCCGAATTCCCCAAGGGGACCCCCCAGGCCATCATTGCCAAGTTCCAGGCCGCCGTCGAGAAGGCCCTGCAGGATCCTGAAGTCATCGAGCTGCTGAAGAAGCAGGGCATCGTGGCCCAGTACAAGGACAGCGCCGCCACCACCGCCGTGTGGGAAAAGGAATCCGCCCTCTACCTCCGCCTTGCCAAGGCCAACAGGATGATCCGCTGACCGCCGGGCCGGGGGCCTGCGGGGCTCCCGGCCGCTCCCCCCTGCGCGCTGCAGGGCCGTATCCAACGTTCAAGGCCAGGAGGCCGTTATGCATATCGTCAACAAAAGGGATTTCTTAGCCTCCATCGTCCTGCTGCTTGCCATGCTGGGATTCTATGTGGAATCCACCCGCATCGAGACCCAGGGCGGTGTCGATCTGGGGCCCCTGTTCTTCCCGCATCTGATGGTCATCGTCATCGCGATCCTGTCCGTGGTGCTGCTGTTCAAGAGCATCTCCTTCTCCCCCGCGGGCAAGGACCAGAAGGCCGCGCCGGAAAAGATATTCTGCACCACAAAAGACCAGACCATCTTCATCGCCCTTTTCTTCATTTATCTCATGGCGCTTCCGTATGCCGGCTATCTTCCCGCAACGCTCATCTATCTCATCGTGAATATGATCTATCTCGGGAAGAAGGGAAGTACCAAGTGGTATGTCATCTATGTTTGTTCCACGATCGGCATGACAGCGATCATCTACTACATCTTTGCCAAGGTCATGCTTCTGTTCCTTCCCTAATCCCTTGCACAGGACGGCACGGGGCATGCCCCTGCTGTCATTGCCTGGCTGCAAACATCATGATCCCGAATTCCGCTGCTGCATGACGAGTCCGGGACAAGGAGCTGCTATGCTTTCACAATTAGGCGCAATCATAGGCAACTTTGATTTGTTTACCATCATGCTGATGGTTTGCGGGGTTTTCGGCGGCCTGATCATCGGCGCTCTTCCCGGACTGACGTCCACCATGGCCGTGGCCCTGCTGGTGCCCATCACCTACGGCATGGACGTGAACCACGGCCTGATCCTGCTGGTGTCCGTCTATATCGGCGGCATCGCCGGCGGCCTGGTCTCGGCCTCGCTGCTGAACATCCCCGGCACGCCCGCCAGCGTGGCCACCACCTTCGACGCCTACCCCATGGCCAAGAAAGGTCTGGCCGGCAAGGCCCTGTCCTACGGCGTCTTTTCGGCCTTCCTGGGCGGCATCTTTTCCTTCTTCTGCCTGGTGCTCCTGGCGCCCCCGCTGAGCACCTTTGCCCTGGACTTCGGCCCCTGTGAATATTTCTCGCTCGTCCTGTTCACCCTGAGCTGCATCGTCTCCATTTCCCACAAGTCGCTGATCAAGGGTTTCATCTCCGCCGCGCTGGGCCTGCTGCTTTCCTGCGTGGGCCTGAGCGAGACCGACGGCATGCCGCGCTTCGACTTCGGCATCGCCGACCTCCAGTCCGGCTTCAGCGTCATGCCGGTGCTCATCGGCATGTTCGCCGTCTCGCAGATCCTGATCGAGGTCCGCAGCATCCGCGAGCCGTACACCATCATGAACGCCACCTTCACGCAGCGTGAATTCTGGCGCGTGGCCCTGGACGTGTTCCGGCACTGGAAGAACGTCATCCGCTCCGCCCTGATCGGTACGGGCATCGGCATCCTGCCCGGCGTGGGCCCCGGCCTGTCCAACATCGTGGCCTACTCCCAGGCCAAGGCCGCCTCCAAGGAACCCGAGACCTTCGGTACCGGCAACCCCAACGGCATCATCGCCTCGGAAGTGGCCAGCTGCGCTTCCACCGGCGGCGCCATGATCCCGCTGCTGACGCTGGGCATCCCCGGCGACGCCACCACCATGATGATGCTCGGCGCCTTCATGCTGCAGGGCCTGCAGCCCGGCCCCCTGCTGATGCGCGACAATCCCGAGCTGATCATGATCATCTACCTGGCCTTCTTCATCAGCGTCATCCTCATGCTGCTGATGCTCATCTACGGCATCCGCCTCATGGTGAAGGCCCTGAGCCTGCCGCGCGAGATCCTCTTCCCCATCATCGTGATGCTCTGCGTCATCGGCTGCTACGCCCTCAACAGCAGCATGTTCGACGTCTGGGTCTTCTTCGGCATGGGCATCCTGGGCACGGTCATGGCGGCGCTCAACTTCCCGCTCCTGCCGCTGGTGCTGGGCCTCATGCTGGGCCGCATGGCGGAAAGCCAGCTGCGCATCAGCATCACGCTGGGCCACGGGACGCCCGCGGCCTTCCTGGACAGCCCCATCGCCCTGTTCTTTATCGCCATCTCCATCCTGTCCGTTGCCTATTCGCTCTACAACATGCGCAAGAAGGCCGCGAAGTAACAGGCAAGGGCCTGTTTTCGAAACGATTTTGAACCGTACACGCGCCCTCCGGTCACGGTACGCATAAAGGAGAACATCATGAAGATCGTCAGCGTCGACGTCATGCAGGTGCCCAGCGGCAACGCCGGGGCATCCCGCGGCGACTGGTCCCCCGTCATCGTACGCATCAACACCGATGAAGGCATCAGCGGTTTCGGCGAAGTCGGCCTTGCCTACGGCAAGGGCTGGCGCGCCGGCCTGGGCATGGTGCAGGACTTCGCCGAGGTCATCATCGGCGAAGATCCCATGAACATCGAGCAGATCTGGGAGACCATCTTCCGCAAGACCTTCTGGGGCATGGGCGGCGGTACCGTGGTCTATGCCGGCATGAGCGGCATCGACATCGCCCTGTGGGACATCAAGGGCAAGGCCCTGAACCAGCCCGTATGGCAGCTGCTGGGCGGCAAGACCAACGACAACCTGCGCGTCTACGCCAGCCAGCTGCAGTTCAACTGGGGCACCAGGCTGGACAAGCAGAAACTCATCACCCCCGAAGAGTACGCGGAGGTCACCCGCGTGGCCATGGCCGACGGCTATGACGCCATCAAGGTGGATCCCATCATCTTCAGTGACCGGCCTGACGGCAAGGGCCCCTGGAAGATCACCGGCCCGCTGGAGCACAAGGTCATCAAGACCGTCTATGACCGTGTGGCGGCCATGCGCGAAGCCGGCGGCGACGATCTGGACATCATCATCGAGAACCACTCCAACACCGACACCACCTCGGCCATCCAGATGGGCAAGGCCCTGGAGGACCTGCGCATCTTCTACTTCGAGGAGCCCTGCCACCCGCTCAACGTCCAGAACATGGTGGAAGTGAAGAACAGGGTGAACATCCCCATCGCCTCCGGTGAACGCATCTACACCCGCTACGGCTACCGGCCCTTCTTCGAGTCCCGCGCCCTGCAGGTCATCCAGCCCGACATCTGCCTGTGCGGCGGCATCACCGAAGCCAAGAAGATCTGCGACATGGGCCATGCCTATGACTGCGCCGTGCAGATCCACGTCTGCGGCAGCCCCATCTCCAAGGCGGCCGCCCTGCAGATCGAGGCCGTCATCCCCAACTTCCTCATCCACGAGCACCATCAGCGGGCCCTGAACCCCGAAAGCCGCGAGACCTGCCTCTATGACTACCAGCCGGTCAACGGCCGCTACGCCATCCCGGACAAGCCCGGCATCGGCCAGGAACTGACACCCGAGACCATCAAAAAGTGCAACATCATCACCGTGACCCGTTCCAAGAAGTACATGTAAGCCCGCAGGGGACAGGGGGCCAGGCCTCCTGTCCCCTCCTTTTCCCCTGAGGTCGTTCCCATGGACAGCAGCATCGCCACCTTCAGACCGCGCAGCTTCAGGCTCGTCTCTCCCGTCACCATCCCCGCCTTCACCGGCGTCCGGCTGCGCCCCCCGTCCGCACCGGCCTGTGCCGCTGTCGAGCGCCTGGCGCAGGCAAAGGTCATGGGCTCCCCATCCCTGCGGGCCCTGCCTGCCGGGGCCCGTGTGGCCGTAGCCGTGGGCAGCCGGGGCATCGACAGGCTCCCCCTGCTGGTGCGCGGCTGCATCACGGCCCTGCGCGGTATGGGGCTCCGGCCGTTCATCGTGCCGGCCATGGGCAGCCACGGCGGCGCCGACGCCGAAGGACAGCGCATGCTGCTGCGTCACCTGGGCGTCACGGAGGAGAGCACCGGGGCCCCGGTCGTCTCCTCCCTGGAGACGGTGGACCTGGGCTGCGCGGCTCCCGGCGTGGCCTGCCACATCTCCCGCGACGCCTTTGAAGCCGATGCCATCGTGACCGTGGTCAGGGTCAAGGCGCACACCAATTTCACGTCGGACATCGAAAGCGGCCTGTGCAAGATGCTCACCGTGGGCCTCGGCAAGGACCTGGGGGCCAAAAACGCCCATATCTTCGGCCGCAGGGGACTGGTGGACCACATCCCCCTGCTGGCCGAACACATCATCGCCCATGCGCCCGTGGCCTTCGGGCTGGCCGTGGTGGAAAACGCCGAAAGCCGCATCTGCCTCGTGGAAGGCGTCGAAGCCGCGGACATGCCCAGGGCCGACCGGGAGCTGCTGGTCAGGGCCAAGGAGCTCAAGGCCGTGCTGCCCTTCGAACAGCTGGACATGCTGGTGGTGATGGAGATCGGCAAGGACATCAGCGGCACCGGCATGGATTCCAAGGTCGTGGGGCGGACAGGCTTCGGCGAGCCCTACGGACATCCCTTCATCAACACCATCGCGGCCCTGCGGGTGACGGCCGCCTCCGGCGGCAACGGCATCGGCATCGGCATCGCGGACGTGACCACCACCGAGACCCTCAACGGCCTGGACCTGGAAGCCATGTGGATCAACGCCCTCACCTCCTGCTGCATGGACCGGGTCAAGCTGCCCCCGGCCTTTGCCAGCGAGCGGGAGGCCATCCAGGCCGGTCTGAAGATCTGCTGGCAGCCCCGGACGGAACGGGTGCGGGCAGCCGTCATCCGCTCCACGCGCCACCTCGGCCATCTCCTCCTGACACGCCCCCTGCTGGAGGAACTGCGCACGACCCGTCCCGACATGCTGGACGGCATCTGGCAGGAGGAACGCCCGCTGGCCTTCGACAGCACGGGGCATCTGGACATTTCCTGGCCCGGCGCCTGACCGGCCCTTGCGCCCTCTCCGAACGCGGCTCTTTCCCGCGCCCGGCAGCCGTAACGGCAGGCAGGCGTCCCGCTCCCGGACGGCCCGGCGTGTCTCCCCACCCCCATCCGCCGGACTGCCCGTCGCCGCCTGCCGGATACGAAACGGCCCCGGAACATCCGTTCCGGGGCCGTGCCCTGTCCACGGGCCGCCGGGCGGCCTCCCGCCCGTTCCGTGTTACAGGGTCACCTTGCTGTGGGCTTCACGCATCTTGCGCACGGCTGCTGCCAGCGCATCGCCATTGAGCACCATCTCCATCATGCCTATCTGTTCTTCCCACTTCCGGGGATCGGCCTCGGCCTTCATCTCGGGTTCCAGCACATGATAGACACAGAGCCCCAACGGGGCTCCTGCCAGGGGTCCGGCGAAGGTGGGGTCGCCCAGGGTCACGGTCTCGGCATAGATCTCGGCCCCTTCGGGGTCCGAAGAACCAAGAACGACGACCAGGTCTTCCACACCGTACTTCTCAGCCGCGTCCTTGACGCGCTGCTGATTCTCCAGATCCATGGCACCGGCGGCGGTTCAAACGAAACATTCGGTGGCGGAGAAGAGCACCTCTGCGCCCGAACCGGCGAACACATCTGCCATGGCCGGGCCGGGGATGCCGTCCCGCTCACCCAGCAGCAGAAGCTTCTTGCCCTTGAGCTTGCTCATGATGTTACCTCAATATGGTTGTATGTGGTGATCGCATGACAGTCGCACATCACGACGGCGGCGTTCACAGCAGTTTGCCGGCCTCTTCCCTGATGGCCTCGATGGAGACGCCCTCCCCCGTCAGGCGGGCCACGTTCTCGCCGCCCTTGTAGAACAGGATGGTGGGGACGGCCATGACGCGCAGCCCTATCACCAGGCGGCGGTTCTCGGCCACGTTGAGCTTGCAGAACCTGACGCGGCCCTCGAACTCTCCGGCCAGCTTCTCCACTTCCGGCATCAGGGCCAGGCAGGGCCCGCACTGCGGCCCCCAGAGATCCACGACGCAGGGCATAGGGCTTTGCAGGACTTCAGCCTCGAAATTTTCCTTGTTCACGCTGATCATGGGTTCACCTCGTCTCGTGATCGACAGAATGATGTGTTTACAGATGGCCCGCGGCCGTGAGGAGCTGCCGCGCGGCCTCCCGGCTGCGGGCGGGCAGTTTGATGACAGGCCCCGTGCAGCCCATGGCGGCCTCGGCATAGATGCCGTTCCGCCACAGACAGTGGACGGCGGCCTCAAGATCCAGCACGTCGATGCCGTGCAGTTCCGCATCGGTGGGGACGGCCGCCGGAGGGACGGCCTCCTCCGGCACGGGGGCGGGCGCCAGGGCGGCCAGCTCCGCTTCCAGGCCCGCGGCAGCGGCAAGGCGGAGCTCCTCCCGGATCTTCCCGGGTAGGTCTGCCCGTACCGCCCGGGCCGTGTAGCGCAGCGCCCCGGCGATGACCGGCGCTCCCGACGCTCTGGAAACGATGCTGATGACCTTGTCCCAGCCTTCGCCCACGGAAGGGCCGTAGCCCCAGCCGCAGGTCTCGCGGGCCCCCCCGGACGTGAAGGACGCAAAGACCTTCATGAGGGCATTGCCGGTCAGGGTATCCGTGACGCAGACGTCCACGGCCCCGCACAGCAGGTCGTTGCCGCGCAGCAGGGCACCGCCGTCCCGGCGGACGCTCTCCCCGAGCCGCACGGGATAGCCCTTGTCCACCATGTGCGACAGGGCGCGGACCACCTGGGGGGCCGCCTCCAGGTTCAGCACCCCCAGCACCGGCAGGGAGAGGCCCAGGGCCCTGGCCACACCGGCACCGAGGACGGCGTTGCGGAGCATGGCACCGGCCCGCCGGGGAGCGCTCATGCCGGTGCTGGACGCCATGAACATGGGGCGGCCGCTGGCGGGACAGGTCATGCGGCCTATGGTGGTCACGCCCATGGGGAAAGGATAATGCAGGGCCACGGCGCCCTCGATCCTGCCCTCGGCGAGGAGGGCATCCATGACGGCCGCGGCGGCATCGCCGCTGTTTTCCGTCTCCTGCCAGTCCAGGCCGTCGGGCAGCGGGCCTTCCGGCAGCGGGCCCAGACCCGTGATGCGCAGGGCGGGGTCGGCTTCCATGGCGTCCCGGGCCGCGCACAGGAATTCCTGGAGGGGCAGCTCGCTGCCGGCGGCCATCAGGCCCAGGCGGCAGGGCTTTTTCCCGCAGCGGGCCCGCATGACGACCTCTTCAAGGGCCTTGCCGATGGCGGCACGCGTGTTGTCTTGCCTAGCCATAGGGGCCTCCTATGCCTTCTGGAGGGTGACAGCCAGCTCTTCCAGGGCGTCCAGCAGGACATCCAGCACCTCGTCTTTGCCGGGAGCGCCGTTGCCCGCCGCCCTGTCGCCGGGCTGCTCCATGATGAAGGAGGCCCCGTCGGCCAGATTGGTCAGGCGCCCCAGGAAAAGGCTCCCCTTGCCGATGATCATGGCCCGGCGCAGCGTACCGGCCCTGAAGGCCTCCAGGGCATGGCCCACATAGGGGACGCCGGAGGGGATGTGCCCCTGGGTGGCGACGAAGCCCGGCATGCCCCGCTCCGCCACGAAGCGGCCCAGGTCCTCGCGGGCGAGCTGGCCCTTCATGACGGCCAGGGCGGCGATCATCTTGTAGTTGGCTTCGGGCACGTTGCCCGCGCCCGCCGGGAAGGTGATCTCGGCGTTGTGCAGCTCGGGCGCGTACTTGTCCACATCGGTGAGCGCGAGGCCCGCCCGGGCGAGGGGCTCGAAGGTCAGGGCGGCGGTGATGGCCTGCGGCGCGGCGCCGGCGGCCACGGAATGCTTGCCCAGGCAGTCCAGGCGGATGACCGGACATGTGCCGTCATCAGGGGTGAGCAGCAGGGCGAAACTGCCGATGCAGTTCTCCAGCGGCACGGCTCCCTTCCTGATGTGGTCCCGGGCGTTCATGTACAGCTTGGGCAGCGAACCGCCGCTGATGACGGCCACATTGGCCCGTGTGCCGCTGGCCACCATGCTGGCGGCGGCGATGACCGAAGCCACGGGACCGGCACAGAAGCCCCGGATGTCGAAGCCGCTGGCATTGCCGCAGCCGCAGATCTCGGCAACGGCCTTGGCCATGTTGCCGCCGCCGCGCTGCAGGGCGTCGCCCACGGCTTCTTCCGAACATTCCACAACAAAATCTATGTCGCCGGGCGCGAGGCCGGCATTCCTCAGCAGATGGAGCAGGGCCAGCACGCCGCTGGCCTTGCAGGCCAGGTTCTCCAGCATGATGCCGGCGGACAGGTTCTCGTCCGTGTCATGGGCACGACGGCAGCAGCCCGCGACCCGGCCTTCATGGTAGAGCGGCAGGGCCTGGTGCTGTTCCACCATATCCGCGATCTCCGCCGCCGGATGGCCCTTTTCCAGCCGCCCCAGCTGTTCCGGCCCCAGCACGGGATCCCGGGCAAGACGCTGGGCGACCCGGGCGGCGAAACCTTCTTCCAGCCAGATGAGGTCGAAGACATCACAGATGTCCATGAGCCCGAGCAGTTCGTCCTCGGGCATGATCTCGCCGAACTTCCCGAAGCGGGCGGGCTCGCAGGGATGTTCCGTCCAGGGACGGGGCGCCGCCTGCAGCTCATCGATGCTCATGGCACCGATATAGGTCTTGTTGGGCGCGTAGGCCTGCGCCTGTCCATAGGTCTGTGCCTGCGCCTCCAGCGCCTGCAAAAAGCCCGGATCACGCCCGGAGCGGCGTTCCTGGGCCGGCGTCCCGCCATAGTGCAGCGCCAGCTCGGGAGCAAAATTCAGGCAATAGGCCGTGGCCCTGATGCCGACAGTATTCATGGTGCCTTCCTTGTTTCCGTTCCCGTTGGGAAGTTTGCGACAGTGCCGTCCCTGCGGGCGGCAGGCGGATCAGCCGTGCAGATACCCATAGGCGGCCATGGCGGCCCGGGCCCCGTCCCCCGCCGCGGTGATCACCTGCCGCAACGGGGTGTCCCGCACATCGCCCGCGGCAAAGATGCCGGGGACGGACGTGCGCATGCTCTCGTCCGTGACGATCCAGCCGCCTTCCTTCGTTCGCAGCAGGCCTTCCTCCAGAAATTCCGTATGGGGCAGCGTGCCGATGAAGATGAAGACCCCGCTGACGGGGATGCGGCGCTGCTCGCCGCTCCTGACGTTCCTGACCAGGATCCTTTCGACGACATCGCTGCCCTCGATGGCTTCGAGCACGCTGTCCATGACCGGGACGATCCGGGGATTGGCCAGTGCCCGCTCCACAGCGAGGCTGTCTGCCCGGAACGTGTCGCGCCGGTGGACGAGGTAGACCCTGGAGGCGAAACCGGTCAGATACACGGCCTCCTCCACGGCGGTATTGCCGCCACCGATGACGGCGACTTCCAGGCCTTCAAAAAAAGCGGCGTCGCATACGGCACAATAGGATACGCCGAGCCCGGTATACCTGCCCTCACCGGGGCAGCCCTGCCTGCGGAAACCGGCCCCGCTGGCGATGATGACGGCCCGTGCCGTGATCCGGCTGCCGTCCTTGAGTTCGATGATCCTGTCAGCGCCGCAACAGGACAGCTTCTGCACGGAACCGGTCATGAACCGGGGCGCGAAGCTCAGGGCATGGGCCCGGAGCGCCTCGGCAAGGGACGCCCCGGTGGCTTCGGGAAGACCGGGATAGTTCTCGATCCTGCTGGTCGTCAGTATCTGCCCGCCGGGGCGCCCCTTTTCCAGGACGAGGGTCCCGATGCCCGCACGCCTGGCGTAGATGGCGGCCGAAAGCCCGGCAGGGCCCGCGCCGATGATGACAAGCTCGTGTTTTTCCATGAAAGCCTCACTGGTTTGCTGGTCGTGCCGGGCAGGTCGGAGGAGATGCCGTGCCCGGCACGACCGTGGGGAGGAGGTGGAGGAGCATGGCGCGGGCAGACCCGCGCAGGGGTCACAACAGGAAGGTGAGGAACGGCATGACCAGCGTCAGTGCCAGGACCCACCACAGCAGATGCCGGAAGGTCTTGTCGTAATCTTCCGCCTCGGAGAGGATGAGCGCCCCGCCGATGTGGAAGGGGCTGGCGCACATGACCACCAGGCAGGCCGACAGGACACCCAGGGATATGCTGTTGGCCAGGACGGCCGTGGAACCGGCCATGGACTTCACGGCCACCGGGATGACCAGGCCAAGGACAGCGATGGACGAGGACTCGAAGTTGGCCAGGATGGTGCCCACGATGGCGACGCTGAAACGCACGAGCGAGGGATCTTCCATGCCGGCAAGGTAGTCACCGATGACCCGCAGCACGCCCAGCTTTTCCAGCAGGCCCACATAGATGAGGACGCCGGCGATCATGATGGCGATGCCCCAGGGGAGCTTGCTCAGGGCGGCCTTGGACTTGATGCGGAAGGCGATCTGCAGGACCATGCCGATGGTGAAGGCGGTCAGGCCCACGTCATACTTGAGGAGCGCCAGCACGATGAACAGGATCATGCCGATGAAGGAACAGATCTGGTACGGCGTCAGGGGCCCGGTGGCCTCCTGCCCTTCTTCCCCGGCACGGCGCTGCTGCGCGGGGCGGCGGATGAGCTCCATGCCGCCGAAGACGAAGAAGGCGACCACGGCCACGGCGATGGCGACCACGCCCTGCGAGAGGAAAAGCCAGGTCGGGTCGATGGGGATGCCCGCATGCGCGGCCTGCTCGGCCACGAGGTTGCCCCAGGGATTGAACAGGGTGAAGCCGCCCACGCACGAGCCCTGGATCAGGATGATCCCCATCATGGTCGGGCTGATGCGCTCACGCTTGGCGATCTCCAGGGCCACCGGCACGGTGATGGCGAAGGCCGCGGCCGGCAGGGCGCCCACGGCGCAGATGAGGGCCGCCAGCACATGGATGATCCAGGGCAGGAGGTAGACCCGGCCCCTGGCCAGGGCCACGGCCTTTTTGACGATGATGCCCGCAAAGCCGCTCTCCTGCACATGGTTCCACAGGTACATGACCCCCAGCACCAGCAGGACGAGCTTGGCCGGGAAGGCGGCGTACAGTTCCTTGAGGGGCAGGCCGGTGAACAGGGCCAGCAGGAAGCTGGCCGGGATCATGATCAGGCCGAGATTGATGTGCTGCCAGAGGCTCAGGCCGAAGACGAAGGCGAGCCAGACCAGGGCGTATATTTGCAGAGTAGTCATGGGATCCCCCACAAAAGTTGCTGGTTATGGATGGCCGGGACCGGGAGCCGGCTGGCTGATGGCCTGCAGGGCCTTCAGGACGAGGCTCCGGCGCAGCTTCTTTTCCGCGACGGCATCAAGGGAAGGGTTGCCCACCGGGAAGGGTATCCCCTCCCCGGGGACAATGCGGGGAACGCCGATGGAGGCAGCGATGGAAGTGATGGTGCAGATCTGGGCGGTAGGGATGCCCATGCGTTCGATTTCCTTGGTGATCGTTGCGCCGCAACGAGTACCGGTGCCTCAGGTGGAGGTGAGGATGACCCCCTGTACGTTGTCCGCCTTCAGGGCGGCCGCGATGGCCTTCCCGAATTCCTTGCTGTTGTTGTAGGAGGTGCCGTTGCCCGTGGTGGTGAAGCAGTAGTCCGCCAGCTCGCCGATGACGCCCTCGGCCACCAGCTCGCGGCAGACATCAAGGGGCAGCAGCCTGCAGGGATCGGCATTGACGAAGGCGTTGTTGTAGCCGCCGTGGACGGTCTGGAACGATTCCGGGGCAAGGGTCTGGAGCCCTTCCAGCGACAGCCGCAGGTACTTGCTGGCCCGGGAGGATTCCAGGCCGTCCGGGTTCCCCCTGGGCACCAGCCCGCCTTCGGTGACCAGGGCGATGCGTGCCCTGGCGGGATCGGCCAGGGGCGCTGCCGGAACCACTTCATCGAAGACCGGCATGGGCAGCTCCGTGCCCGCCTCTTCGTCCTTGCCGTCAAGCACGGCAAGCAGCATGTCCACGGCGCGCACGGCCCCGGTCCTGTCGCTCCAGATGTTCCGGCGATGCCCGGTGGGCAGGTAGCCTTCCACCGCGGCGGGGCCGACGGGGACGCCCGTGGCGATCTTCCTGGCCAGGGCGCTCATGGCGGTCACGGCCTGGCGCATGCCCGCCACGGAATTGGCGGTCCTGATGATGAGCGCCTTGTCCCGGTAGAGTTCGGCCCCGGGGTTCTCCGGGTACATGCCCGTGATGACCGGGATGTGCAGCTCCGCCGCCACGGCCGCGCACACGGCGCCGCATGCCGGGCCATACCGTCCGGCATTGAAGGCCGGGCCGGCGAGGAACAGGTCGGGCTTCTCTTCGCGGATGAAGCCCATGATGGTCTCGATGGCCTGTTCCTGGTTGCCCGCGATGTAGTTGTCACCGCAGATGATGGTGGCCGAGACCGTGGCGATGTCCTTGAGCTGCGCGGCAAAAGCCATGGCGGGGCCGACGGGCTCATGCCTGACGAGCGGAGGGATGTCCGCCTTGTCTTCTCCCCCTATCTGCCCGAAGAACTGGTTGAGATAGTGGACGATCTTTATCATGGCGTTCTCTCAGTGGGTTGAAGGGTTGCCTTGAAAAAGGCCGGGAGCCGTGGAGCGCGTCTCCCCGAGGCCTCAGAATGCCGTGGCGGAAAGCCTGTAGGCCCCCAGCTGGTTCGTGGCCGTGTACATCCGGCCCAGCGCCGTGGAGAACGGCCGGGAGGCGTCCGGCACCCTGAGCAGGCAGTCCCCTCCCAGCACCGTGGCCATGCCGGGCAGGTCGATGATCTGGTCGTTGTTCCCCGTGCTGACGACATGACGGGCCAGGGGCGTGGTGTCCACCAGCGAGGGCTGGTCCCCCTCGGGGCCGGCCAGCTCATTGATGAGCATCACCGACGGGATGCCCTGGGCAGCGCAGGCCCGGGTGCAGAACATGAGGTCGGAGTCGGCGTGGCCGCCGCCTTCCTGGGTCATGACGACGCCCTCGGCGCCCACCTGCCGGGCCAGCTTGGCGGCGAACTCGGCCGTACGCCGCTTGTCGAAAAGCGTGCTGTGCTCGTTGGCGATGACCACACCGGCAAAATCCAGCGTCTTGCCGTGGCGGGCATAGAGCTCCCGGATGACGGGATTGTTGAGGTGCAGATAGGTGGGGTTCTTCTGGCAGGCGATGATGTAGTTGCCGCTGATGATGGCGCCATCCAGCACTTCGTTGGGATGGAGCAGCGTGGGCAGGAGGCTGGTGACGTCCTTGCCGTAAAGGAAGGTGTTGCGCAGCGGGCCCTGCGATTGCAGGTAATAGATGTAGACGACCTTGCGCAGGCGGGCATCCGCGGGCGCGTCCGTGCTGAAGGTCTGCACGCTCCCCGGCTGCTGCCCCCGTGCCGTCCGCCCCAGATACAGGGCGGCTGCCAGCAGGGACTTGCGCGTGGCGGCGTCGAAATCACCGTTGCCGGCATTGGGGTCTGCCGGCGTGCAGCGCAGGACGACATTGCAGAGCGAGCTGAACAGCGAATACGCCGCGCCGGGCCCGGACATGTCGATGATGCCTTCCTGTATGCCCTGGCGCCTGCCCGTCTGCATGACGCTGACGCCCCGGAGGACGCGGGTGCGACCTGTGCCGGCGAGCCGCATGGGCGAGAACATGCCCGGATAGGGGCTTTCCTCATCCGCTTCCTTGCAGCGCGGCTGCATGACATCCATGATGTTGATGATGCGTACGGGCTCACCGGGGCGGGCTATGTCTATCTGCACGTCGGCGAAAAATCCGTCCGGGTCGATGGCCCGGGCCATCTCCTCCCTGTTGATGGTGAGCACTGCCCCTTCCAGGGCCGTCTTTTCACCAAATACGACATTCTGAACAGGAAAATCCAACAATTCCAATTCCATCACAGACTCCTTTACCAAAATGCACAGTCATGTTCACGTGACGCATGCATGAACGATCCTCGTATATGTCACCCATTTTTCTTGCGGATATCATGCATCCGCTGGCAGATGGCCTCCTTGTCCAGCCGGTGGATGGCGGGCAGGATGTATTTTTCGAATGCCCGGGGAGAAAAAAAGGCCGCGGCCTCAGGCTCCACGATATGCATCACCCTGAGCCGCAACGGCTTCCCCGTCAGCGGTCCCGAAAGGGAGGGGTCCCCGGTGGAGACCGTTTCCGCCTGGATCTGGCTGCTTTCCGCATCCGGGCAGCCGATAAGGACACACAGGTTGGTATGGTTGCCATGTTCGATGACCCTGGCCAGCTTCCATTGATCTTCCAGATCCATAGCGCCTGCGGTCATTCAAACGAAAAACTGGTTGATGGCGTAGATCACGGTATGGCCACTTTCCTCCAGCGCGGAACACAGGGCCCCGGAGGAGACCCCGTCCATGGCTCCGATCACTATGAATTGAGGGCTGGTGTCTTCCATGACAGCTCCTTGCGTTTGTGATTTAAATAGCAAGAGCCATGCCACGGAAAATATCCAATAATATCAAGTTGATATTGAATAAGCTAACCAATATTGTCTCAATTTTGAGATGGCAAAAACTATTGATCGAAAAAATTGTGTTATATCGGTATGTTATATATTCATTTCAGAGACAGTTTTTTCGCGGATATGAAACATTCTGCCCCGCCGGACAGGACGGAATTTTTTGTTTGTCATCACAGACAACTATGCAATAATCCGCCAAGGCGTACTGCCCCGGGAGGGAGCCCCGCGGATGCCCCGGCATGGCCGGGCCCTGGATCAGGGATGGCGTCCCGCCGGGCCGATGATGCTGTTTGCGGATGGTGACGGCCATGCATGAAACTGTTCCTCGTCATGTCGCTTTGCGGAAAAGCGCTCTGCTTGACCATCTTTCCGAAGCCATACTTGCCGTCTCCCGCAAGGGAGATATCTTCCCCGTCAACAATGCCGGGCTGAAGCTCCTTGCGCTGACCGGAAGATCCGTCAAGAAGCTGAAGGAGATCCTGTTTTCCGAGCTTTCCCTGCCCAGGGTCCTTGAGGCGGGGGATGCCACGGAGATCCGGCTGCGCAAGCTGAACATCGCCGACCACACCTATCTCATCGACTCCTTTTTCGACGGGGCAGATCTCGTCCTCCTTCTCTCGGACATCACCGACGTCAAGAAGATGGCCGAAGACCTCAGCCAGCAGTTCACGCATCTGCTGCGCTTCAAGATGTCCATGCAGTGCATCACCGACGGCATCGTCATCACCGATGCCTTCGAGCGCGTCGTCTTCATGAACGCGACCATGCACGACATCCTCTCGTCGCAGCACAAAAAATACGAGGTCAGGACCCTGAAGGATCTTGAACTGCTGCTGGGGATCTTTTCCGAGAACGAAGAGGGGGCGTCCCTGCCGGAATCCTTCTGCAGGGACGAAAAGACAGGCCGGACCTTCCTGGCCGAAAAAAGAAAGCTCATGCTGGCAGGGGAGCGGCTGCACGGCTTCCTCATCTGTTTTTCCGCCGTCTCGGCCCTGGACGGGCAGCCCCTGAAAAGCAGCCTGAAAACAGCCCCCGCGCCGCTTGGGGACCCGCACTGCCCGCCCGCCGCGAACAGGCGGAAGGCGGAAAAGACCTCCATCCAGTCTTTCGTCGGCCAGAGCAAATCCGTCCTGCGCATCAAGGCCATCATCAAAAAGGTGGCGCCCTCCTCCTCGACCGTGCTCCTGCAGAGCGAAAGCGGCACGGGCAAGGAGCTGCTGGCCCGCTCGCTCCACGAACTCAGCGAAAGGGCCGGCGGCCCGTTCATCAAGCTCAACTGCGCCAGCCTGCCGGAATCCCTGCTGGAAGCCGAAGTGTTCGGCTATGATTCCGGCGCGTTCACCGGGGCCAAGAAAAGCGGGAACCCCGGCCTGTTCGAACAGGCGCATACCGGGACCATCTTTCTTGACGAACTGGGCGAGATGTCCCTTTCCCTTCAGGCCAAGCTGCTGCGCATCATCCAGGAACGCGAGGTGCAGCGCATCGGCGGGCAAAGCTCCAAGCAGCTCGACGTACGCATCGTCGCCGCAACGAACAGGGACCTGCTCCAGCTGGTCAAGCAGGGCCGCTTCCGCAGCGACCTGCTGTTCCGGCTGAACGTCGTCTCCATCACCATCCCGCCGCTGCGCGAGCGGAAAGAAGACATCAAGTCGCTCATCATTTATTTTTTGCGGCTCTATGCGCAGGTGTTCAAAAAAAATATCAGCGGCGTCTCCAAGGAAGTCTACTATCTGTTCATGAATTACGACTGGCCCGGCAATGTCCGGGAACTGGGCAACATCATCGAATACGCGTTCAACATCATCGACGGCAACATCATCGAAAGCCGCCATCTTCCCCAATACCTCCTGGACGCCTCGACCGCCCCTTCCGGCGGCTCCCGGACACTGGACGACATGGTGGCGGACTACGCGTTCAAGACGGTCATGGACAGCCTGGAGCAGCACAAGGGCAACAAGGCCCTTGCCGCGCTTTCGCTCGGCATCTCCCGCGCGAAACTCTACCGCATCATCGCCGGGCGCAAGAAGCCGGCCGGCCTCTAGCCCGGCATGGCCCGCCCGCTGCCGTGGCGGCCGCCCCCGCGGGAAACCCCTGCCGCAAGCAGGGGGGACGGCCTTGCCGCATCCCTCTTTCCCCGCGCCGGAACGGCCTCCCGCACCGGTCCCCCGGGCCCTCCCGCCGGAAAAGGCACCCGCACGGATGCGGGAAAGGCATGCGGCGGGGGCCCAACGTCCGCGGACGGCCCGCGGGCCTGATCCCATCGGCAAAAAAAAAGAGGCCACACCACATCCTGTGGTATGACCTCGTGATTTTTTATGGTCGGAGCGACTGGATTCGAACCAGCGACCCCCTGCTCCCAAAGCAGGTGCGCTACCATGCTGCGCCACGCTCCGTGACGGAATGTTTTGTACGCAAAAGGCCCTGCTTTGGCAAGGGCGGCCCGTCCAGAGGCCGCAAGGGCCCCTGGCTGCCCTGGGGAAAAAGGCCGACTCCTGCGGGAAAAGGACCTCGGGCTTTTCCCGCACGCCGGGCAGTTGCCGGCCGCGGACAGGGGCCCATCCATAGACAAGGACCGGAAGGGACGGGCAGGAGGGATCCGTCCCTTTCCGTCAGCGCCGGAAAAGGACCGTCAGGGGCGCTGCTCCCCTGCGGACGCGGCACATCCCCTTCCGTGCACACAGCCCCAAAGCGGGACCTGTCCTCCTCCCGGCTCGGGTTTCAGTACGGGGCCGCTGATGGCCTGTAGCCCGTAAGCTGGCGGCAGAAAAAGAAAAACCCCGCTCGAAAGCGGGGGGATTTTCTTATGGGGCGAAAGATGGGACTTGAACCCACGGCCACCTGGGCCACAACCAGGTGCTCTACCAACTGAGCTACTTCCGCCGTGACGAAGACGTGTATACGCACATCGCGGGAAATATGCAAGCAAAAATTTGCAATTCTCTTTCTGGATTTTTTTTAGAAAAAAAACTAGCATCCCATACCGGCTCAAAACACCTGTTTTGCCGGACCACGGGCCGTCCCCGGCGGGGACAGGACTGTGCCGCAACCCCCAGCATGCGCCGTGGCCCCGGGCCGCAGGCCGCACGAGGATCCTGATGGACAAGCTCATTATCGAAGGCGGTACGCCGCTCAAAGGGACCATAGATATCAGCGGCTCCAAGAATGCCGCCCTGCCCATTCTTTTTGCCGGCATCCTGCTGGACGCGCCCCTGGTCTACACCAACGTGCCCGACCTGCGCGACATCCATACCACCATCAAGCTCCTGAACGTGCTGGGCTGCACCTGCGGCTACAGCGGGCACCGCGTGGAGCTGGCGCCCGGCAGCCTGCTGCCCGAGGCCCCCTATGATCTGGTGCGCACCATGCGGGCCTCGGTGCTCTGCCTGGGCCCGCTGCTGGCCCGCATCGGCCAGGCCCGCGTGGCCCTGCCCGGCGGCTGCGCCATCGGCGCGCGTCCGGTGGACCAGCACCTGAAGGGCCTGGAGCTCATGGGCGCCACCTTCGAGCTGGAAGAAGGCTACATCATGGGCCATTGCGACAGGCTGCGCGGCGCCCACATCACCTTCGACATGCCCACCGTGGGCGGCACGGAGAACCTGCTCATGGCCGCCGTGCTGGCCGACGGCGAGACCACGCTGGAAAACGCGGCCCGCGAGCCCGAGGTGGTGGACCTGGCCAATTTCCTCATCTCCTGCGGCGCGCGGATCGAGGGCCACGGCAGCAGCACCATCCGCATCAGGGGCGTCAGCAGCCTGCGCGGCACGGAATACGCCATCATGGCCGACCGCATCGAGGCCGGCACCTTTCTGGTGGCGGCAGGCATCACCGGCGGCGAGCTGCTGCTCAAAAACTGCCCCTTCACCGAGCTGGAATCCGTTATCGCCAAGCTGGAAAGCATGGGCCTGGCCATCGAACAGCGCCCCGAAGGCGTGCTGGCCCGCTACCAGGGCGTGCTGCGCGGCGCGGACGTGAAGACCCGCCCCTACCCCGGCTTTCCCACCGACATGCAGGCCCAGATCATGGCCCTGATGTGCCTGGCCGAAGGCTCCAGCATGGTGGAGGAAAGCATCTTCGAGAACCGCTTCATGCATGTGCTGGAGCTGGTGCGCATGGGCGCGGACATCAGGATCTCCGGCCATACGGCCATGGTGCGCGGCGTCAGCCGTCTGACCGGCGCGCCGGTCATGGCCTCGGACCTGCGCGCCAGCGCCTCGCTGGTGCTGGCCGGTCTGGCCGCCCGCGGCACGACCCACGTGCAGCGCATCTACCATCTGGACCGCGGCTACGAACGCATCGAGAACAAACTCAACGCCGTGGGCGCCCGCATCCGGCGTGAAAAGGAATAGCGCTCCGGCGCAAGGAGGATCCATGCGTTACTTCGTCCCCCTGCTGCTCCTCTGCTGCCTCACGCTCAGCAGCGGTTGCGGCATGCTGTACGGCGTCTACGACGACCAGCGCCTGGGCGGCACCATCAGCGATGACAAGGAGATCTCCCTGGGCATCAAGTCCGACCTCATGGACGCCAACCTTTCCCAGGGCTGGGGCATCAAGGTCTACTGCTATTACGGCCACGTCTTCCTGGTGGGCGAGGCCCCCGAGAAGATGCGCTCCCAGGCCATCCGCATCGCCCGCCGCCACAAGGGCGTGCGCTCCGTCACCTCGCACTGGTTCACTCCGGCCAAGAGCGATACCGGCGACTTCGTCCTGGCCACCAAGCTGCGCACGGAACTCATCGGCACCTCGGGCCTGAGCTCCACCCGCATCGATACGGAAGTCAATGCCGGACGCGTGGTGCTGCTGGGCGTGGTCAAGGATGAGGCCGAACGCAAGCTGGCCATCCGTGCCGCGCGCCAGGTGGAGGGCGTCAAGCAGGTCATCAGCTATCTGATGCTGCCCCAGAAGCAGGCCGACATGCCCGTGCCCAGGGGCCAGGTGGTGCCCGGCGCGGGCCAGGGCACGCAACCGGCGGCCACGCCCGCCGCGGCTCCTTCCACGGCACCGGCCGCCCAGCCGGCGGCCCAGAACGTGCCCACCATGCCGCCGGCCAACTCCTCGCACAAGCTGACCCCGCCCACGGCACCGCCCCCGCCGCCGGTAGGTGAGGAGGCCGCCGGGGCCGTCTAACCCAAACTCCCCAGGATCTTCGGGGCCACGCCCCGACATGAACGATCTTCCTTCATACGAAGGGCCCGCTCCAGGGATGGAACGGGCCCTTTCCTTTCAATGCGCACGCTGCGGGACGGCCGATACCGGGAACGCCCCGCCTTAGAATTCGATGCCCGGCGCGGCCTTGATGCCCGCCCGCCAGGGATGCTTGATCTCGCCCATCTCCGTGACCAGGTCGGCGGTTTCCACCAGCCAGTCCGGCGCGTCCCGGCCGGAGAGCACCAGATGGCACCGGGCACGGCGCGCCGCCTCCATGAGCCCTTCCACCTCGCTGCGCTCCAGGATGCCCGCCTTCAGGGCATAGAGCGTCTCGTCCAGCACCAGCAGGTCCAGGCGCTCCAGACGCTGCCGGGCCCAGTCCAGCGTGGCCAGGGCCGCTTCCCGGTGGGCGGGGCGGTCTTCCTCGCGCCGCAAAAAGCCCTTGCCGCCGGCCAGAAAGTCATCCCCCAGCAGGCGGGCAAGGACGGTCTGCTCCCCGGCGCAGCCCGGCTGCTTCATGAACTGGCCGAAACCCACGGCAAAATCCCGGCCCAGGGCCCGCATGGCCTGCCCGATGCAGGCGCTGGTCTTGCCCTTGCCGTTGCCCGTATAGACGATGATCATAGTTCCCACACTCCCGGCAGCCGACTGCCGCATCGCGGACAGACACCCGTGTCCGTCCTCATGACAACCTGCCAGCCCTGCCGTTCCAGGCAGGGGGCTCCACACTGCGGACAGAGCGTGTCGCCGCCGCCCGCGCAAAAGACATTGCCCGTATACACGAAGCGCAGCCCCTCTTCCAGACCGATGTCCCGGCAGCGCCGCAAGGCCGCCGCCCGCGTGGCCGGATGATCCGTCATGCGGTAGGCGGGACGGAAGGCCGTCACATGCCAGGGCGTGTCCGCTCCCAGCTCGTCGCGGACGAAGCGTGCCAGGGCCCGCAGTTCGGCCTCCCCGTCATTGAGGCCTTCCAGGATGAGTGTCGTCACTTCCAGCCACCAGCCCAGAGCGCGCATCCGCACCAGATTGTCCAGCACGGGCCGCAGGCGGGCACCGCAATACCGATGATAGAAATCCTCGCTGAAGGCCTTCAGGTCGATATTGGCCGCCCGCACCAGAGGCCCCAGCACCTCCAGGCAGCCGGAGCTCATGAACCCGTTGCTCACCAGGATGGACGGCAGGCCCCGCTCCTGTCCCAGCGCGGCCGTGGCCGCCACCAGCTCCACGAAGACCGTGGGCTCGTTGTAGGTGAAGGCCAGGCTGCGGCAGGCGGTGCGCAGGGCCGCTGCCACCAGCATCTCCGGCGTGGCCTCGTGCCCGCGGATGCGCTCCTGCTCCAGCGGATCACGGGAGATATGATGGTTCTGGCAGAACAGGCAGGAAAAATTGCATCCGGCGCTGCCCACGGAAAACGTCCGGCTGCCGGGAAGGAAATGATACAGGGGCTTCTTTTCCACCGGGTCGGCCTGGACGCCCGTCACCAGACCGTCCACCAGCGAAAGGGGACGGCCCCCGTGGTTGCAGCGCACGCCGCAGCGTCCCCGCTGCCCCGGCGAGAGCACGCAGGCATGGGCGCAGAGCCCGCAGCGCCACCTGTCCTGTGCCAGCTTCGTCCACAACATGCTTTCCATAGGTCCCTCCTTTGCGGCCGGGGGCAGACGGCCCAGCGCGGCCGGGCGGCATCTCCCCGCGCTGCGGCGCCCCGCGTCCGGCAGGGAGCGGACAGCCGGCCTGTCCCAGCATAGCAGGGAGCCATGCCCGCCGCCACAGGCAAAAAAGTGGCCGAAAATCTCCCCTGCCGGGATTTGGTCCAAAAAGCCGCTTGGGATTCGGCAAATTTTTTGCTAGGGTGTCTCCCACCAAGGAGGATATTCATGTCCACAGATCGCGCAAAAGCATATACCGAAGCCGGCGTCGATATCCAGGCCGGCAATGATCTCGTGGCGCGCATCAAACATCTGGTGCAGCGTACGCATACCAAGGGGGTCATCTCCGACATCGGGGGATTCGGGGGCCTGTTCAGACCTGAAATCGGCAGCATGAGCGACCCCGTGCTGGTCTCGTCCACCGACGGCGTGGGGACCAAGCTCAAGCTGGCCTTTGCTTTCAACAAGCACGATACCGTGGGCATCGACCTTGTGGCCATGAGCGTCAACGATATCCTTGTCCAGGGGGCGACCCCCCTGTTCTTCCTTGACTATTTCGCCACCGGCAAGCTGGATGTGGAGACCGCCCACACGGTCATCAGCGGCGTGGCCGAAGGCTGCCGCCAGTCCGCCTGTGCCCTGCTGGGCGGCGAGACCGCCGAAATGCCCGACATGTACGGCGATGGCGAATACGACCTGGCCGGCTTCTGCGTGGGCATCGTGGACAATGCCAAGCTGGTGGACGGCTCCGGCATCCGCGTGGGCGACAAGATCGTGGGGCTGGCCTCCACGGGCCTGCATTCCAACGGCTTCTCGCTGGCCCGCAAGATCCTGGCCAAAAGCGGCCTGGGCCCGGACGATCCCTTCCCTGGCGCCGACGGCGCCACCGTGCGTGACGTGCTGCTGGCCCCCACCCAGATCTATGTGGAAGTGGTCCGCTCCCTGCTGCGCGACCTGGACGTGCGCGGCATGGCCCACATCACCGGCGGCGGCTTCTACGACAACATCCCGCGCGTGCTGCCCAATCAGGTGGAAGCCCACATCGACTTCGGCAGCTGGGAGATGCCCCCGGTCTTCCAGTGGCTGCACGAAGCGGGCGAACTTTCCTGGCCCGAGATCCTGCAGATCTTCAACGGCGGCATCGGCTATGTGCTGGTGCTGCCCGAAGAGCAGGTGGAAGAGACCATCAACCGCATCCAGGCCTTCGGCATGTCCGCCTGGTCCATCGGCACCATCGCCCGCCGCACCGGCGACGGCGAACAGGTGGTCGTCAACTTCGACAAGGCCTAGCCTCGTCCTGCATCCGCTCCTCAAGGGGGAAGGCACGCGCCTTCCCCTTTTTTCTGGGCAGGGGACATCCATGAACGGGAAAGCATGGCTGGGGCGCTTCCTGCCCCGCAAGGCTCCGCGCCCCACCGGGGCCACGCGCAAGGCATCCCGCCGCCCGGCGTCACCGCTGCGGGAGCTGGAACAGGAACAGGCCGCGCTCCGGGCCCGGCTCGAAGCCCTGGGGAGGGCCCTTGAGGCGACGGCCGCCGCCCTCCCGGAACAGGAGCGGACAGGCCTCTGCCGCATACGGGACGAGGCCCGCGCCCTGTGCGGACGTGCCCGCGGCCGCCTTGCCGCCTTCCGCAGGACCTGCTGGCTGGTGGTCCTGGTCCAGCTCTGCCTGCTGGCCGCCATGCTGGCCTCGTTCCACTTTTTCCTGCCCTAGCCTTTCGCCCCTCCCGCGACCGGACCCCGCAGCGGGACGGGCCGTGCGGGATCATTGCCTGTTCCTGCCTGCCCTCCTGCCCGGCAGCCGTCCTGCAGCGCGTCCCCTCCCTGATGCAGGGGGCCAGGGAGAGGGATACCGCCCGGGCACTCTCCCCGTACGCTTCGCCCCTTCCTGGTCCGATACATGGACAGCGGCCCCGCCCCCGTGTAGCATGGATGCTCCAGCCACGTCTTTTCAGGAGTCCTCCATGCAAGCTCTGGGTTGTCTCGGCAATATCCTCTGGTTTTTCCCCTTCGGTCTGGGCACCGGCCTGCTCTGGTGCATCGCGGGCGTGCTCTGCTTCATCAGCATCATCGGCATCCCCTGGGGCCGGGCCTGCTTCGTCATGGCCGGTTTCGCCTTCATGCCCTTCGGCCGCATGCCGGTCTCCCGTGACGTCCTCACCGGTGAAGGCGACATCGGCACCGGCCCGCTGGGCACGGTGGGCAACATCGTCTGGCTGCTGTTCTGCGGCATCTG
Organism: Desulfovibrio piger; assembly: GCF_900116045.1. Taxonomy (NCBI): domain Bacteria; kingdom Pseudomonadati; phylum Thermodesulfobacteriota; class Desulfovibrionia; order Desulfovibrionales; family Desulfovibrionaceae; genus Desulfovibrio; species Desulfovibrio piger. The sequence goes on along the minus strand of NZ_LT630450.1, from coordinate 2,589,795 downwards.
GATCGCCTGCGGCCATCTGCTCTCGGCCCTGGCCTGCGCCGTGACCATCATCGGCATCCCCTTCGCCTGGCAGCACGTCAAGCTGGCGGCCCTGGCCCTGTGCCCCATCGGCAAGACCATCGTGGACGCCCGCGTGGCCGAGGCCGCCGAACAGGCCGCCGCCTGGCGCCAGGCCGAGTATTTTTCTCATAAAAAGTAGTAGGGGAACAGATATGCCACATTGAATATATATCAAATTACCCTAAGGACAAGGTAATTATTAATAATTATATATTCATATATAAATCCCTTATTAAACAAAAAATTATCATATTTAATATCCATATTTATATCTTTTAAATAATCATTTTTCCATTGTGCATGATATATATGACGAAAACCAAACTCATAAGCTGCAGGAGCCCATCGCATCAGCTCTCCCAGATATTCTGTTGAATCATATTTCAACATATTATTTTTTAACAATTTTCTCTCATGATTTTTAAATTCCTCCTGTGATGAAAGAAGTATTACCCCTGAGAGGGTTCTCGGATCAGGAGAAACTTTTTTCAGCTCAGAAATCCATATATCCGAAATTGTTTTAATATAATTTATATTATTCATATTATGAACATAAAATTGAACAATAAATCCAAGTATAAATAAGAAAAGCAAAAATTTGTTGTATTTAAATGAAATACATATAAAAAATAAAAATGCCATAAAAAGACAAGCTGCAGAGCGTATGTCGACTCTCAAGCCCGCAGACAAGCTTAAAGCAAAAATACTTGCCGCAACCATACAGATCAATAAAATTTGCAAAATTTTTTCTTTACTTTTTTTCTGCATCCACGCAGATAAAAATACAATTAACGCAATCCCAAATGCCCCCCATAAAAATACACCGAATTTTTTTACTATCATAATAAATGAATTTATTACTTTTTCTAAATTATGCATAAAATCAAAAATATCATTTATATAATTTGGATTACGCCAATCAGCAATTGTTATAAACCTATTCGATAAGATTAAAACCATAAATTCTGCAAAAATGAATCCCACAATAAATAAAATACACCAATAACAAATGATACGGAAAATATTTTCTCCATCACCTATAAATAATAAAGGCAACAAAAAATAGAAATGACTTAAGCATCCATTAAACAATATAGAAAAAATAAAAAAGAATAGCGGCATAGATATTTTTTTATATACTATTGCTGCAAGAGCCAACAAAAAAAATGATATCATGCTAGTCTGAGCCCATTCATTCAATAGATGTATGGGAGGAATAAAAAGAGAAACTATTGCACATAGCACAGCATATTTTTTCTCTAGTATATTTAAAAAACATATATAGGAAAATATAAAAAAAGATATAACATTTACCACTGCCATTATTTTCACATTTGATATTTTTAAAGTAGAAAAAAATAAATAATTAAGCCATCGCCCTTCTGTGACCAGTTTAGTAAAATATGAATCGATGTACTTCAATTCATCATGGCGAAATGCTTGTATTTCACAAAACGATGACATCAAATTAATTAGCAATATGCAACAAATAGACAACAACATAAAATAACATATATTTTCTATATATTTCAAATCGATAGAATTTGCTTTTATGTGAAACACTTTACGAAGCATGTATTCCCTCCCATTTTTTAAAAAATTTACATTTATCAAAGTAAAATGTAAAGTTATTTTATATAAGTAAAAAAAATACTACTTACGAATAATAAAAACAATTTTATATCTTAATACAATATATATCCAATATAAATATATCCTACCTCATTTAACTTAGCAGGATCATCAGCTTTACCTGTCGTATAATATGACCTTTCTTCCTGCACCCACCGCCCCTTGCCACGCCTGCGGCCGGGGCGTACATCCAGAAGCATGAACACCGCATCCCCCGTCCTGCCGGACATCAGCCGTCATGAAGCCTGGTTCGCCGCCTACGCGGCCCGTGAGCGCGGGAAGGAATGCCGCCGGGACGGCGGCGATCCCTCGCCCATGGACCTCAAACTGCACCACACCATGCAGGTGCTGGCCCATGCCCGTGCCATCGTCGCGGGCGGCCGTTTCGCCCCGCCGCTGGACCGTGCCTGCCTGCTGGCGGCCCTGTATCATGACGTTGCCCGCTTCGAACAGTATCTGCGCTGGCATACCTTCCGCGACCGGGAATCCTGCGACCACGGCCAGTGGGGCGTGCGCATCCTCAAGCGCGAACAGCGCCTGGAGGACGAAGCCCCCGCTGTCCGCACGCTGGTGCTCGTTGCCGTGGGCCTGCACAACCGCTTTGCCCTGCCCCCGGGCCTGCCGGAGGGGATGGCCCGCATCTGCCATGCCGTGCGCGACGCCGACAAGCTGGACATCCTGCGCGTCATGGACGAGCACCTTTCCGGGCCGCGTCCCTACTGCCCCACCGTGGTCCTGAGCCTGCCCGATGATCCCGCCCTCCACAGCGACAAGGTCCTGGACGATGCCCTGGCCGGCCGGGTGGCGGCTTATGCCGACCTGAAAAGCGTTAATGATTTCCGCGTGCTGCTGGGGACATGGTTCTACGACATGCACTTCCCGGCCAGTCGCGCCCGCTTCGTGGCCGAAGGCCATGCCCGCCGCCTGCTGGCGGACCTGCCCGCCACACCGGCCTATGCCGCCGCCCGCGAACATCTGCTGCGCTGCCTGGATGCTGCCACGACGACCACGGAGGCCTCGGGTGACGACCTGTCCTAGCGCCCCCGTCCCCTCTTCGGAGACGGCGGGCAGCGCGCCCCTGCTGCGCGATCTTCTGCCCGCTGCCGACGTGGCCCGCCTGCGTACCCTGCGCCCGGCGCCACCGGCTCCCGGCCTGTATGCCGCCCTGTGCCGCCGGGTGCCCTGGCCCGGCAGCAGCCTTGCCCTGCCCTGCAATGCCCTGCCCGGCATCCCCGCAGCGACGGTACAGGCCCCCTTTGCCCCGCTGCCGGACCTGCCCGCGGGCTCGCTGCAGGGGCTGCGTCTGGGCTATGTGCTGTTTGCCCTGCCCTGGCCCGATGCGGTGGGCCTGCTGCGGGCCTGCGCCCTGGCGGCAGGGCAGCTCTGGCTGGCGGACTTCATCCTGGCCGAACGCAATCTGGGCCTGCCCGCGGCCCTGCTGCGGCGCCTCCTGCCCGGTTTCCAGCCCTGGGGGCCCGTGACGCCCGCCCGCATCTGGCTGCGGCGCGGCGGGCTGGAAGGCTGCCTGCGTGACGCCGGACTGGCGGCGGCACAGCGCCGCACCCTGCTGGCCGGGGCCGCCGCCCTGATACGGGTGGCGCCTGTCCGGCCGTAGGCGGCACCGCGTCCAACGCGCCCCCGGTATTCTGTGGACAGGCAGGTCGCCCCTGCAGACAGAGCTGCGCCCCTCTTCCCCTTTGCGGAAAACCGAACGTCATCGCCCTGCCTGCGCAAGCAAGGCCCCACGCAGCCTCCGAAACCACCATCGGCGGGACAATGCTGCCGCTCCCGTCCTGTACGGGATAAGACACGGCCCTCCCCGGCTGACGGCTCGGGCATATCCGCGTTCAGCCCCACCGATAAAAAACAGGGAGCCGCAGCCCCCTGTCCGTGCGAAAGGCCGCCCGAAGGCGGCCTTTCGCGTCCAAACCATGCAAGTCCGGAAATATGTCGTCCCTCTGCTCCATGAAGGGCTTTGCGTCTCTGATCTGGCACAGGAGCGCCGGGCTCCCGCATTCCTTGAAGAGCCTCCCAAGATCTGCCGGACCTCACTGCCCGACGGGCAGGGGGAACGGCCCCTCCTCCTCACCGGGGAAATCCCTTTCCCCGTGCCTCTTCCTCCGGGAATATGCCGGGAACTGCCGGTCCCCGCTCCAGGCCCCCTCTAGGCATCGAAGGGGTCGCAGAAGAAATGCTCCCGCAGGGCCTGTGTCCAGGGGCGCGGATGCATCCCCAGATACTCGGAAAGCTTGCCGCAGTCCAGTACCGTATAGGGCGGGCGCGGCGCTTTTTGCGGCCATTGCGACGAGGGGATGGGTTCCACGCGGCATTCGTTGCCCGCCAGGCCCACGGCCTCGCAGGCCAGCTCGCACCAGGTGGCCTGCCCGCTGTTGACGGCATGCCACAGGCCGGTGGCCCCACGTTCGGCCAGCATGATGCTCCACAGGGCCAGATCCAGCGAATAGGTGGGCGAGCCCGTGCGGTCATCCACGATGGTGATGCTGTCGCGCCGGTGGCAGGCATTGAGGATGTCGTCCACGAAATTGCGCTTGCCGGGCCCGAACAGCCAGCCCGTGCGCACCACGCAGGCCCGTTCGGGCAGGGTCTGCAGCACGGCCTTTTCCCCGGCCAGGCGGGTCTTGCCGTAGACGTTGAGGGGGGCCGTGGCATCATCTTCCCGCCAGGGACCGCCGTGCCGGCCCGAAAAGACCAGCCCGGAACTGAAATGCACCAGATGCCCCTGCCCGCGGGTCTTGAGCAGGCAGGCCAGGGTGTGCGGCAGGGTGCGGTTGTAGAGCAGGACTTCGTCGGGATGGTCCTCGGCATCGTCCACCGTGTTCCAGCCCAGGGAGCTGAACACCACGTCCGGCGCGCATCCCTCCACCCGGGCCTGCAGGAAACCCGCATCCAGGATATCGCCGTCCGAGCGTTCCAGCGATTCCACCGACCAGCCGCGCCCCAGAAGGACATGGCGCAGGGCCTGCCCCAGAAGTCCGGTACGGCCCTCCAGAACCAGTGCTTTCACAAACAATCCTCCAACGTATAACGCACTGTAGCCTCCCCGCTGCCCACGGTCAACCGTGGGGGGCCGCCGTCTTGCCAGCGTGCGGCAAGTGACGTACACCAACAGGGATGAAAACCGCTATCCTGTTGGTCGCCTACGGTACGAGCAGCCCCCAGGGGCGTGGCTCGCTGCGCCAGTTCGACACCTGGGTGCGCGAACGTTTTCCCGGCATTTGCGTGCGCTGGGCCCTTTCTTCGGAGCTGCTGCGCACCCGTCTGACGCGTGCCCGGCAAAAAAACGATTCCGTGCTCAAGGCCCTGCAGCGTCTGCGTCTGGAAAATTTCACCCATGTGGCCGTGCAGCCCCTGCAGATCATCCCCGGCAGCGAACATACCGACGTGCGCGCCGATGCCGACGAGGCCGGACGCCTGGACGGCCTGCATGTGAGCATCGGCATGCCCCTGCTGGCCTGTGACGAGGATATCCGGGCCGCCGCGCGTGCCGTGCTGGCCCATCTGCCCCGGGAACGCCGGGCCGACGAGGATGTGGTGCTCATGGGCCACGGCAGCCGCAGGCAGGCCGTGACCGCATACGCCGCCCTTGCCGGGGCCGTGCGGGCCCTGGACGCCCGTGTGCATGTGGGCACCATGAGCGGCGCCCTGGAACTGGAGGCCCTGCTGCCGCGCCTCACGTCCCGCCGTGTCTGGCTCATGCCGCTGCTTTCGGTGGTGGGGCGCCACACCCTGGAAGACATGGCCGGGGACGCGCCGGATTCCTGGCGTTCCCGCATCGAAGCCGCCGGCCACACCTGCGCTCCCGTGGTGCGGGGCACGGCCGAATACCGCGCTTTTGCCGCTATCTGGCTGCGGCATCTGGAAGATGCCGTGGCCGCCTTGCCAACCGTCAAAAAGGATGAGGAAAAGTGAAGAATCTCCTGCGCCTGCCGCTGGCCCTGTTGGTCTGCGGCCTGATCTCTGCCTGTGGTCTGATGGGGGGCAACGGCAGCGCCGGCCTGACGCCCGCGGCACAGGCGGCCCCCGCCGCCAAAGCCAATGCCTTCAACCCCTGGATGAACAAGAGCCTGCCCAACACCCGTACCCTTTCGGCCGAGGGCCTGGCCATGGTGCAGGCCATGGGCGCCGACCGCCAGAGCATCGAGGACGAGGCCGCCCACCGTCCCCACTGGCGCGAAGAGATCTACCCCGTGTTCTTCGGCAACAGGACGGCCCCGCACGAGATCATCGTGCTGCTGGACTTTGCCGCGCCCGACAGCGCCCGTGTCTGGCAGGCCGTGCGTGATGCCTCGGCCAGGCTTTCGCCCGCGGATGTCAAGATCGCCGTCTTTGCCAAAAATTCGGAAAACTACGGTACCGACCTCATGGGCATGGGCATCTGGATCAGCTATGAGCGCAAGGGCCAGGCCATGGACTACATGAGCCACGCCCTCAGCGAATGGAACCGCATCAAGGCCGCCCAGAAAAAGCAGGGCCGCAGCGTGCCCTTCACCAACGAGTACGACGCCACCGTCACGTCCACCGACCTGCCCATCCACTATGCCTTCATGGGCAAGCTGCGCCCGGCCGTGCCCGCCAGCCAGGAACTGGACGTGGCCCGCTACTGCTACAATGCCGGCAACGTGAACATGTACCAGGCCGTGCAGATCTCCCGCTATTACGGCGTGAAGCGCATCCCGGCGGTCATCGTCGACGGCAGGGTGCTGGCCTCGCCTTCGGCCCAGGACATAGTGTCCGCCCTGCGCTAGGCGCACTCTCTCCACATTTTGAAGGACAGGCTTCCCGCATGCCGGGGCCTGTCCTTTTCTTGTCCGCTGCCGCATGAGGAACAGGACCCGCCTTGCGGACAGGAACGGCCCCTGTTGCACATCGGGCGGATCTTGGGTAGCACGGAACCACGCTTCCGCTCACGGCGGAAGCATGGAGTTTCCGTATGCCCCAAAAAGTCTTTGCTCCCGGCAACCGCTGGCTGGTTGCCTATCTGGCCTTCCTGAGCGCCTTCGCCCCCCTTTCCACCGACATGTATCTGCCTGCCCTGCCGCACATGACGCAGGCCCTGCAGACCACGGACGCCCTCTCCAGCCTGAGCATCTCCTGTTTTTTGCTGCTCTTCGGGGCCTCCATGCTCTTCTGGGGCCCGCTCAGCGACAAATACGGCCGCAAGCCCGTGCTCTACACGGGCGCCCTGCTCTATGTGGTCTCCAGCCTGTTCCTGGCCCTGGCCCAGTCCATCTGGCCCCTGCTGTTCTGGCGCGCCGTGCAGGCCGTCGGCAGCGGCGGCATCAGCGCCATGGCCCTGGCCATCGTCAAGGACGTGCTGCGCGGCCGGGCCATGGAAAAAGTCATCACCTGGATCCAGACCATCACCATCCTGGCGCCCATGCTGGCCCCGGTCATCGGCGGGGCCCTGCTGGCCGTCACCGACTGGCGCGGCATCTTCGTCTGCCTGCTGCTCTGCGGCCTGCTGGCCGGTGCCGGGACGCTGCTGCTGCGCGAGACCATGCACCACCCGGTGCAGGGCAACGCCTTCCGCACCCTGGGGCGTCTGCTGGTCGTCCTGCGGCACCGGGGCTTCCGCTGCCTGCTGCTGCTCTTTTCCGCCACCAGCATGCCCTTCATGGCCTATCTGGCCCTTTCCTCCTATATCTTCCAGGGCCTGTTCGGGCTCTCGCCCCAGGCCTACAGCCTGTTCTTCGCCTTCAATGCGGGCATGAGCATGCTGGGCCCGCTGGCGCATGAACGCTTTTTCCGCACCGCGCCCCGCCGCCTTTTCTTTTCGGCCTATCTGGGCATCGTCGCCGTAGCCGGGCTGGGCCTGCTGCTGGTGGGGGATCAGGGGCCCTTCACCTTCGCCCTGCTCTGCGCGCCCGTCAGCTTTTGCGGCAGCGCCCTGCGCCCCCCGGCCACGGTGCTCATGCTCAACCAGATGAAGAACGATACCGGCAGCCTGACGGCCCTCATCAACAGCGGCGGTCTGCTGTTCGGCAGCCTGTCCATGCTGCTCTGCGCCCTGCCCGTCTGGCCCGGCCCCGTGGCGGCCCAGGCCCTCATGGCCATCCTGGTGGGTCTGGCCTGTCTGCTGGGCTGGCTGTGGCTGGACAGCCACAAGGTCTACGAAGGCTGATCGCCGCGCTCTTTCCCCGCCCGTCCGGGAAGCCCGTCCTCACATCTGTCATGGCAGTCTTTCAGGCTGCCATGACACTTTTTTTCCATAAGCTCACCTGCCGTTACCCGGGCTGACAACATCGTTGCCGGTCCGGGGACGTCATCTCCCGCTCCATCCGGGCCCGGGCGCTTCCGGCTGAAGAAAAATGGACACTTTCGGCTTTCCCCTGTAGTCTGGAAGGGACTGGCACGAAGCTTGCTTTATCCAGGACACCTTTGCCTGTTCATCCCGTACCGCACCTGTCGACCATCTCCCGGGAGGGATCCCATGCCCCAGATCGATCGCGTCAACGTTGCCTCTCTGACCCAGCTGGCCAATGTGGCCGGCACCCATGACCGCCTCGTCGCCACCGCGGAAGGCGGCATCCAGACCTCCGGCAGGGTCAGCGCCTTTTTCACCGCCAAGGCCACCCACCGCGCCACTGCCGAGGCCTTCCTCGGCGCCATCCGCAACAGGTACGGTGACGGCATCGCCGATGCCCTGGCCCCGCAGCTCAGTGCCATGCGCCGGCAGGGCAAGCCGCTCAAGGCCCGCGTGGCCCGCGACATCCTGGCCCAGGCATCGGACATGTCGCAGGCCCTGGGCCCGGCCAACGCAGAGATGGCCCGCCGTTTCCTGCTGGGCAACAACGGCGCGGGCGATACCCGCAATCTGGACCATGCGCTGCAGGGCTTCTGCGCGAAGAACAACCTCCAGCCCTCCCCGGCCCTGCGCCAGGCCTTCGAGCGGATCATCAGCGACATGGCGGCCCACAGCCGGAAGCTGCTTTCCTATCAGGACATGGCCGATGCCGTGACCATGCAGACCCTCCGGTCCCGGCCCGCGGACTACATCCTCTCCGGCATCGATCCGCAGCTGACCCGCGATGCCGCCCTGGATGCCTGCGCCACCCATCTTGGTGTGGACGGCGAGCTCAAGGCCCAGCTGGGGCAGCTCATGGACCGCGTGCTGGAGGAAGAAAGCGCGGCGGGGCGTCAGGGCACGCCCGCGGACCTGTTCCGCGATCTTTCCACGGCCGGCCAGACCTCCCTGCAATGCTTTGCCTTTGCCTGCGGCAAGCCGGGCCTAGGGGACGCCACGCTCCGTGATGCCATGAGCCTGACCCCCCGTCAGTCTATAGGCGAGATGGCCACTCTGGCTCCCCAGCTGAACGTGGGCGGCGGTATCGCCCTCATCATGGTGGCCATGCGGCACATGGACGAGATGCGCGCCCGGCAGCCCCAGGGCCCCCTCAGCCGCGAGACCCTGTGGCAGGGCTGCTTCCAGGAGCCTATGCCGCAGGATCTGGCTGCCAGGAGCCAGCGCGATTTCAACAGCGCCATGTATGAAAAGCTCCTGGGCATGTTCCGGGCCCGCTCGGAGAATCCCGCGGCCCCCTTCAACGGTATGCTCCTGCTCAGTGCCGGTGTGCGCCTGGAAAAGGCCCTGGAAGCCACCAGCGCGACTGCCAGCTTCGAACTCAAGGACTTCGCCTTCCCGCCCAGCCTGACGCCTCTGGCGCGCCTGGGCGACATGGCCGAGGTGGAAAGGGAAGTGTCCATAGACCTGTTCCGGCGCGGCACGCAACACGCCCTTCCCGGTTACCGGCCCACCATCAGCTTCGGCGGTACGGGCATCCCGGCGGAGGCGGCGGCCACCGTCCATATCCAGGATGTCGCCTACATGACCGCCGAGGACAGGAACGACTTCGAACATGGCCGGCCGTCCACCATGTCGCACAATCTGGCCATCCGGGCCCAGCTGCTCTGCGGCGGCAATGACGCGCAGGCACGGCAGGTCCTCCTCAGCATGGGCCAGTCCGGCGCCTTCCTGCTGCGCACCCTCAGCAACCAGACCGGCGTGCTGCTGGACGAGCACTCGCCCCTGGACATCGACATCCGCCGCGAGGCCAGCGGCGATGTGACCATGCGTTACCACACGCCGCCCCAGTCGCCGCTGGATGCGGACTTCACCTACACCGTCACCCCGGACGGCCGGGGCGTGCTCACGGCCTGCCGCATGCAGGCCCGTCAGCCCCAGGACGCCTGATCCCCTAACAAGGAGCCCCTGCCATGAACCCCGCTTTTTCTTCCCTGCTGGCCGCCCTGGCCCGTGAACTGGACCTGCCCGGCATCGAGATCCGCGACGGCGATCCCTCCTGCCTGCTGGGCATCGATGACTTCGAGGTCAGTCTGCGCTGCCTTTCTGCGGAGCAGGTCATGATCTTCACCGTGGTGGCCCCCCTGCCCGCGCGCAAACGCGACGAGCTCTACGCCGCGCTGCTGGACGCCAACACCTTCTTCCACCAGACCCAGGGCTTCACCCTGGCCGCCCGCGAAGATACGGGCGTGACCCTGCAGGGCACGCTGCCCCTGGCCGCGCTCACCGATACCAATGTGGGCACCTGGGTGGGCAATTTCGTCAACGTGGCCGAGCACTGGCAGGAACGCTGCCTGGCCTGTGACGAGGCCGCCGCCGACACCCCGGAAGCACCCGCCGTGGATCCGGCCCTGATGGGCGGCATGCTGCGCATCTAGGCGGCCTTCCCGGCCCTGCCGCGCCCGTCCGGCGCCCCGAGGCCTGCCGCGCAGGACGGGCCTTTGACCCTCCCCATCCGTCACGGGGCGACGATCCGCCGATCGCCGCCCCGTCTCCATTGCCGCCTGCGCGCTCCCGCTCCTGCGGGAAAGGCGGCGCGTTGTCGCCCCTTCCCCGGGACAGGGCAGCGGGCCGCCTTGAGGCCCGCCCGCGAACCTGCTATACTTTTGCTCCGCCGTGTGCGGGCCCTGCGTCCGCATCCGCCTCCCGGTGCCGGACACGGCCGTCCGCACCGCCCCGGCCGCGCATGGCGCCCCTTCCCTTCATCGGCCGCCGAGGCCCGGAGTTCCCGCATGTCCGATTTCGTGCACCTGCACTGCCACACCGAATACAGCCTTCTCGACGGCGCCATCCGCGTCAAGGATCTCTGCTCCCGCGCCAAGGATTTCGGCATGCCCGCCTGCGCCATCACCGACCACGGCAACCTGTTCGGCGCGGCCAAGTTCTTCCTGACCTGCAAGGACTTCGGCATCAAGCCCATCATCGGCTGCGAGGTCTACGTCTGCCACGACCATCTGGACAAGACCTCCGAGCTGGCCCGCAAGCGCAACCACCTGATCCTGCTCTCGGAGACCATCGAGGGCTACCACAATCTGGTCAAGCTGGTGAGCCGCAGCTACCTGGAGGGCTTCCACTACAAGCCGCGCGTGGACAAGGCCATGCTGCGCCGCTATTCCGAGGGCCTCATCTGCCTTTCGGCCTGCATCGCGGGCGAGATCCCGCGCGCCCTCAACGCCGGTGACATGGACGGCGCCATCGCCCTGGCCCGCGAATACGCCGACATCTACCCGGACCGCTTCTATCTGGAGCTGCAGTCCAACAGCCTGCCCGAGCAGGAGATAGCCAACAAGGGCCTGCTGGAGATAGCCGACCATCTCAAGCTGCCCATCGTGGCCACCAACGACTGCCATTACCTCAACGCCGACGACGCCGACGCCCACGAGGTGCTGCTCTGCATCCAGACCCAGACCACCATGGACGACCCCAAGCGCATGCGCTTCGGCACCCATGACCTCTACTACAAGTCCGGCGAGGAGATGGAGGCCGTGTTCGGCCATCTGCCCCAGTCCCTGAGCAACACGGCCGAGATCGCCGAGCGCTGCAACGTGGAACTGGACATGGGGCACCACTATTTCCCGGTCTACAAGCTGCCCGAAGGCGCCAGCCTGGATTCCGAGTTCCGCCGCCTGGCCGAGGAAGGTCTGGAACGCCGCCTGGAAAAGCACCCCAACCGCGCCAGCATCGACCCGCAGGCCTACCGCGACCGCCTGCAGTACGAGCTCAAGGTCATCCTTGAGATGGGCTTCCCCGGCTACTTCCTCATCGTGCAGGAGTTCATCAACTGGGCCAAGGACCACGGCATCCCCGTGGGCCCGGGCCGCGGTTCGGCCGCCGGTTCGCTGGTGGCCTGGTCGCTGCGCATCACCAACCTGGACCCCCTGCCCTACAATCTGCTTTTCGAGCGCTTCCTCAACGCCGAGCGCGTCTCCCTGCCCGATATCGACGTGGACTTCTGCGAACGCCGCCGCACCGAGGTCATCCAGCATATGGTGGACACCTACGGCAAGGACAGCGTGGCCCAGATCACCACCTTCGGCACCATGAAGGCCAAGGGCGTGGTGCGTGACGTGGGCCGCGCCCTGGGCATGAGCTTTGCCGAGACCGACCGCATCGCCAAGCTGGTGCCCGACGACCTCAAGATGACCATCAACAAGGCCCTGGAAGCCGAGCCAGACCTCCAGAAGCTGTACGATACCGACCCGCAGGTGAAAAAGCTGCTGGATACGGCCCGCCGTCTGGAGGGCCTGTCGCGCCATGCCTCCACCCACGCCGCCGGTCTGGTGGTCTCGCCCCGGCCCATGGACGAGTTCCTGCCCCTCTACACCGGCAAACGCGGCGAACTCGTGACCCAGTTCGACGGCCCCATGACCGAAAAATCCGGTCTGGTGAAGTTCGACTTCCTGGGCCTCAAGACCATGACCCTCATCCAGGACACCCTGGACAACATCACCCTGCAGGGCAGGACGCCGCCCGACCTGGACAACCTGCCCCTCACCGACGCCGCCACCTACGACCTTTACGCCCGCGGCGACACCGACGGCATCTTCCAGGTGGAAAGCTCGGGCATGCGCCAGTACCTGCGCATGCTCAAGCCCTCGTGCTTCGAGGACGTCATCGCCATGCTGGCCCTGTACCGCCCCGGCCCGCTGGGCTCCGGCATGGTGGACGAATTCATCAAGCGCAAGCACGGGCAGGTGCCCGTGGTCTATCCGCACGAGTCCCTCAGCGACTGCCTGCGCGATACCTACGGCGTCATCGTCTATCAGGAACAGGTCATGCAGATCGCCCAGATCATCGCCAGCTACACCCTGGGCGGCGCTGACCTGCTGCGCCGCGCCATGGGCAAGAAAAAGCCCGAAGCCATGGCCAAGGAACGCGTCAAGTTCGTGGAAGGCGCGCAGAAGAACGGCGTGGACAAGGCCAAGGCCGACGAGATCTTCGACCTGATGGAAAAGTTCGCGGAATACGGCTTCAACAAGTCGCACTCCGCCGCCTATGCCCAGATCTCCTACTTCACGGCCTACCTCAAGGTGCACCATACCGTGGAGTTCATGGCCGCCCTGCTCACCTCGGAAATGAGCAACCAGGAAAAGCTGCTCAAGTACATCTCCTGCTGCAAGGACATGGGCATCGACGTGGTGCAGCCCTCGGTCAATGCCAGCCAGCGTTCCTTCTCGGCCCGCGAGGGCAAGGTCGTCTTCGGTCTGGGCGGCATCAAGAACGTGGGCGACAGCGCCATCACCGAGATCATGGAGGCCCGCAAGGACGGCGAATACGTCTCCCTCTTCGACATGTGCTGCCGCGTGGACCTGCGCAAGGTCACCAAGCGCGTGCTCGAAGCCCTCATCAAGGGCGGCGCCTGCGACTGCTTCGGCGTTTCGCGCGCGGCCCTGCTGGCCGCCCTGGACACGGTGGTCGCCCGCGCCCAGAAAAAGGCCAGGGAAAAGAACTCCAACCAGATCTCCCTGCTGGCCATGGCCCCGCAGGTGGAAACCAGGCCCCAGCCCGGCATCGGCTTCGACTGCCCCGAGTCCGGCATCCCCGAGATGGACGAGGACCAGCGCCTCAAGAACGAAAAAGAGGCCCTGGGCTTCTTCCTCACCAGCCACCCCCTCCAGCCTTTCAGCCGCGAGATGCGCCGCCTGCGTCTGACCACGCTGGAAGACGCCCGCGACCTCTACCCCAAGGCCGAACTGAGCACCGCCGTGCTGGTGGTCAGCCTCAAGGAAGTCATCACCAAGTCCAAGGGCGAGCGCATGGCCTTCGTGGGCGTGGAAGACCTGACCGGCCATGCCGAGGTCACGTTCTTCCCCCGCGCCTATGCCGAGGCCCGCGAGCTGCTCAAAAGCGAACAGCCCCTCTGCCTGCGGGCCACGGTGGACAGTCAGGTGGACGAGAGCCGCGACGGCGACGAGGACGGCGAGGAGACCAGCCGCGAGGTCAAGCTGCTGGGCCAGAGCGTGACCCTGCTTTCCGAAGCCTGCGGCCAGAGCGATACGCCCATCTGCGTGCAGATACCGGCCCACCGCCTGGGCGATGAAGACATCCTGGCCCTCAAGGCCATCCTGGAGGCCCATCCCGGCACGGTGGAGGCCGAAGCCATGATCCTGCTGGACGGCGTGCGCTGCCACCTCACGCTGGGGCCGCAGTTCCGCGTCAGCCCCGGCCCCGAACTGGACAGGGCCCTGGCCGCCTGGGCCGGGTAAAAAACGTTTCCGGGGGGAAGGACCCCCTATCCTCCCCCAAATGCGCTTTTCACAAAAGGAAACCTGACGGGGACGGTATGCTATACGCCTTCCCTGGACGGCATCCCTCCGGGAAAGGATCACGTACGAACCCTGGCTGACCGCATGACAGTCAAAGGAAAGCCCATGCCCAAAAAGATCTGGCGCCTCACGGTGCGTGACGAGATATCCGCAGGCCACGCCCTGCGCCATTACGAAGGCAAATGCGAACGCCTGCACGGCCACAACTTTGCCGTGGAACTGACCGTGGAAGGTGACAAACTCACCGAAAACGTGGAACTGCTGCTGGACTTCAAGGTCCTCAAGCGCGCCCTCAAGGAAGAGCTGGCCGCCCTCGACCATCAGATCATCAACGAGGTGCCGCCCTTCGACCGCCTCAATCCTTCGTCGGAGAACATCTCCCGCCATATCTTCCAGAACGTGGCCCGCCGCCTGGCCGCCGATGAAAGCGCCCGCCATGTGCGCGTCCACAGCGTCAGCGTCAGCGAAAAGGGCGCGCAGACCGCCACCTATCTGGAACTGGACGACTAGTTTTTTCCGGCCCGCCTGCTGCTGCGGGCCTGTTGCTGAGGGGCTGTCATCACGGGGGAGGAAAGGGCCCCTTTTGAAAAAGGGGCGCCCTTCCTCCCCCGCGCCCCTTCCTTCCTCCCGAAAACTTTTCCGCTGATCGCTCTGACGGTCCCCGTTGCTGCCTCGCGGGAAGGGATTCCGCCCCCTGACCGGGCCGGGGCTGGTAAGACGGGCGGGGGCCAGGGCAGCCCGGAGACAAGGACAAGGGAGCAGGATGTCCGCCCTGCCTGCTTCCCCCCGCTTGCCGTCTGCGGACGCGCTGTGCCTGTCGCAGCATGTTTTTGCCGCCGAAGCGAAAAAGCTCCCTTTTCAGGGAGCTTTTTTCATGCGCTGCCGCTTCCGGCCGCAGCGCCCGCAACGAAAGCAGGTCCGGGCGGGGCGGCAGGGATTTTACCCGCCGCACGGCGACCGCCGCCCGTGCAATGGCGATTTTGCCGTGGCGCCGCATCCGCCCGCTAAAAGGAGGCCCGCCCTCCTCCCGCGTCGGCATCGAGAGCAGCAATAAGAGGTTCCCCTTCCCCCCGGGGACTCCACTCAGGCCGTTGCTTTCCGGCGGGCCACGATGCCGCGCCGGGCCAGTTCGGCCACCACTTTTTCCGCAAAGACCGGCAGCATGGCCTGGGCTCCGGGCGAAAGGCCCACCTGCATGGTGCGCCAGTCAAAAGGCTGGAGACCGAAGGCCAGGCATTGCGGACGGCACCCGGCCAGCTCGCAGACCTGCAGGGTCTGGAGCAGATCCGTCTGGTGCATGGAGCCCTGAAAGCTCAGGCTGCGGCTCAGGTCCTCATTTTCCAGCAGATAGACCGTGCCCGGCTCCTTGCCGCCCAGCACCACGTCCAGCACCACCAGCAGGTCGCAGGCCTCCAGTTCGGACATGAGCAACAGGCCCTGGGTGGCGCCTTCCTGCAAGCGCACGTTCTCCGGCCAGTGATAGGCCTCTTTCAAATAGTCCACGGCGGCCACGCCAAAGCCCTCGTCTCGCAGCAGGATATTGCCCACGCCCAGGATCAGGATGCGGGGAGCGGCCTCTGTCTCGCTCATGGAGCCTCCTCGGTTATCGGCCGCCCCGGGGACGGCGCATGAAAAAGGGGAAGGGCCCCTTGCGGACAGCCCTTCCCCCAGCCAGCGGATACGGATTACAGGACCTTGAACTCGTGCACCTGATTGGTCTCGCCGTCGATGACATGCACGGCGCAGGCGATGCAGGGGTCGAAGGAATGGATGGTGCGCAGGATCTCCACAGGCCGCTTGGGATCGGCCACGGGCGTGCCCACCAGGGCCTGCTCGGCGGCACTCAGCACATGCCTGGCGTCCCGGGGGCCCAGGTTCCAGGTGGTGGGCACCACCAGCTGGAAATTGCCGATCTTGCCGTCTTCGATGCGCAGCCAGTGCGACAGGCCGCCGCGCGGAGCGTTGACGAAGCCCGCGCCGCGCCCTTCCTTGGGCACGCTGCATTCCATGGCGATCTTTTTGTCGCCGCCGGCGATGTTGGCTTCATATTCGGCCAGCCACTTTTCCACCTGCTGGGCGATGACCAGGGTCTCGACGCCGCGGGCGGCGGTACGGCCCAGGGTGGAGAACAGGGCTTCCGGTCCCACGCCCAGGGCGGAGAGGACCGTGTCCACCGCGGGCTTCACGGCCGCATGGCCCTGGGCATAGGCCACCAGCACCTGGGCCAGCGGACCGGTCTCCACGGCCAGGCCGTCATAACGCGGCGCCTTGAGCCAGGAATAACGGTCCGTATCGCCCAGGCGGGTGAAGGCGGGCTTGGTCTCGCCGTCGTAGGGGGCGCGGGCCTCCTCGCCTTCATACCAGCTGTGGCGCACATGTTCGGCGATCTTGGCGGGATCGAAGGGCTGCACGGCATCCAGCTTGCCGTCCAGCAGCACGCCGGGCTTGAGCCAGCGTTTGGTCAGGTCGCGTTCGCCGCCCACTTCGGGGAATTCGCCGAAGGCCATGAAGTTGCGGCAGCCGCAGCCCAGGGCGGCCCAGTCCTTGTAGGCGCCGGCCACCAGCAGCAGGTCGGGGATGTAGACCTCTTCGATGAATTTGCGGGCCTGCACGTACAGGTCGCGGAACTCCTTGATGCACTCGGGCGTCAGGGATTCGTAACAGGTCACGCCGCCGGGGATCAGGAACTGGGGATGCGGGTTCTTGGCGCCGAACACGGCCATGGCCTTGGCGGCGTTGACCTGCACGCGCAAGGCTTCCAGATAGTGGGCCGTGGCCACCAGGTTGGCTTCGGGATCCAGATAATAGGCCGGATGCCCGCCCAGGAAATAGGCATTGGTGAAGGGGCCCAGCTGGCCGCTGTCCACAAAGGCCTTCAAACGGGCCTGCACGGCCTTGAAATCATCGGCCGTGGCCTTGCGCGGCGAGATGGACGAGGCCAGCGCCGCGGCCTTGGCCGGATCGGCCTTGAGGGCGGCGGTCACGTCCACGAAGTCCAGGGCGTGCAGGTGGTAGAAATGCACCATGTGGTCGTGCATGAACTGCAGGCCCAGCACCAGGTTGCGGATATGGGTGGCATTGGCGGGCAGGCTCAGGCCCATGGCATCTTCCAGGGCGCGGGTGGAGGCCAGGGCATGGGTGTAGGTGCACACGCCGCAGGTACGCTGGGTGAAATGCTGGGCATCGCGGGGGTCGCGTCCCTTGAGGATCACTTCCAGACCGCGATACAGGGTACCGCAGCTGCGGGCATCCTTGATGCGGCCGTTCTCCACTTCCACCTCGATGCGCAAATGGCCTTCGATACGGGTCAGCGGGTCAACGACAATGGGGCCGGAGAAATTGCTCTGGGGCGTTTTCATAGCTTGGCTCATGCTGGCAGCTCCCTAGTTCTGGTAAAAAGGCGACAGGTCATCCCAGAAATTGGGCTCGCTGCAACCGATGCAGGGATGTCCGGCCCGCACGGGCCAGTTGGTCTCGTTGAACAGGGCCTTGGGGCAGTTGTTGTAGGTGCTGGGCCCCTTGCAGCCCAGGTCGTACAGGCACCAGCCCTTGCGCGCCTCTTCGGAGTCGAAGGAAGGCGCGAACTCGCCCGCGTCGAAATGGGCGCGGCGTTCGCACAGATCATGCACGGACTGGCCGTAGAACATGAGCGGACGGCCCAGATCGTCGAGCTTGATCTCCTTGTTCTGCAAAAAGGCCACCAGCGTGCCCACCAGGTTCAGGGGGTTGGGCGGACAGCCCGGGATATTGATGGCTTTCACGTCCATGCCCAGCCTGGCGAAGCACTCGTTGACGCCCACGGCACCGGTAGGATTGGGCTTGGCGGCCTGCACGCCGCCATAGGCGGCACAGGTGCCCATGGTGACCACGGCCTTGGCCTTGGGCAGCACGCGCTTGCACAGGTCCAGCATGGTGTGGCCGCCCACATAGCCGTATTTGCCGTCCAGGGCCAGGGGGATGGCGCCTTCCACCACGCAGATGAAGCCTTCAGGATTGCTGATGGCCTGTTCCAGAGCGGCTTCGGCGGCTTCGCCCGCGGCGGCCATGATGGTCTCGTGGTAATCCAGGGAGATGGTGTCGAGGATCAGGCTGTCGATGAAGGGTTTGCAGGTACGCAGCAGGGCCTCGGAACAGCCCGTGCATTCAGCGCAATGCAGATAGACCACGGAGGCGCGGCGATTGGTCAGCGCCGCGGCCACTTCCGTGGCCATGCTGGGTCCAAGGCCCATGGTCACGGCCACGGCCGTACAGAATTTCAAAAAGTCGCGACGGCTGACGCCCTGTTGCGCCAGACGTTCCTCCCCGCCTTTTTTGCCCAGACCAACGGCAATACGCATACGTGCCTCCTGTCTGCAGGATGAGATAGTCAAGAATCAGGACAGTACAAGATGAAATGGAAGGCTCCAGCCACGGAGCCTTCCCCCGACTGCCGTCCACTGCATGAGGTGCATGCCACAGCAAAGGACGACCAAGGCCATGCATGGTCGAATGGGGAGTATGCGGCGAGGGGAAGGGATGGGTGGGATTATGCGTGGGCATGCCATCCATTGCCCGCGCCGCAGCCGGAACTGACGCGAACCCGCGTCTTCAGCCGGCTACTTCACAAACGGACAATGAACATGATGCCTCCTTGTGGCGGAGGATTCCGCCATTGGGGATCATCTTATCCTGCCACGGCCATCAGGTCAACCGCTCCTGACGATTTCCGGCAGTGGACAGGCGTGCGGCAGCCGGATTACGTCCTGCCGACGCTGAAGAAAAATTTTTTCTTTCCCCGTGGCCGCAGCAGCCTCGCGACCTGTCCCGGCCAGTCCGTACAGGGCAGAAAGGACCGCGGCCCGGCGATCCCTGTGCCCTGCCGCCTGCCCTTCCCTGTCCGGGCAGGCCACCAAAAACACTTACCGGGAACGACAAGGGGGCTTTGGCCCTTCCCCGTCCGGGCACGAGCGCCCCCGAACGGCGTCGCGCACAGGCCGCGGCACAGGTCCCCCTGACGGGGAAGGCGGGACGGCCGCAAACCAGCTCCCCGCCGCTCGCGACCGGCACGGCCGTCCGGCGCGGCCTCCCCTCTCGACCCTGCGTGCCGCATCTGGCATACTGGCGCCACCGGCATGAGGCCGGAACGAAAACGCAAGGAGGTCACAAATGAAAACCCTGGATTGCCGGGGCCTTGCCTGCCCCCAGCCTGTGATGCGCACCCGCGACGCCCTGGAACAGGAGCGGCCGCAGGAGCTGCTCGTCCTGGTGGACAACGCCGCCGCCAGCGAGAACGTGAGCCGCTTCCTGCGCCGCAGCGGCTTCGAGGTCAGCATCAGCCAGCCCGAAAGCAGCCTGTGGGAAGTGCGCGGCCTGGGCGGCGCCGCACAGGTGGAGAGCCCGGAACAGGCCCCGGCCGCCGCCCCGGCAGCGGACACGGAAAACCGCAAGACCCTGGTCCTCATCACCACCGATACCCTGGGCCGCGGTGATGACGAGCTGGGCGCCCGCCTGATGGAGAACTTCCTGGCCAGCCTGCCCGAACTGGGGCCGTCCCTGTGGCGCATCGTGCTGCTCAATGGCGGCGTCAAACTGGCGGCCACGGAAGGCAAGTGCCTGGATACCCTGAAGCAGCTGGAAAGCAGCGGCGTCAGCATCCTGGTCTGCGGCACCTGCCTGAACTTCTTCCACCTGCTGGAAGCCAAGCAGGTGGGCGAGACCACCAACATGATGGATGTGGTGACCAGCCTTTCCCTGGCCGGCAAGGTCATCCGGCCCTGACCGCGACGCCTGCGGGCCGTGCGGGAAAGCGCCTTTCCCTGCCCGCGCATGAGGCATAAAAAAAGAGGGACGCTCCGCAGCGTTCCTCTTTTTTTGTGTCCTGCACCTGCCCCATGCAGGCCATCGAAAAATCTCCCGGCCCCGCCAGCATGTTCCCTCATGGGACGGGCCCTTTCTTCTTCCCGCATATCTGCCGGTCCCGGCCGCATATCCCCTGCCGCAGACCGCAGCCAGCGAAGCGGTAGCCCCTTCAAAAAACTCTTCTCCTCTGAAGACCCTGTACTCCGGTCAGGAGACGATGGCCCTCCCCGTGATCCGATGCCGGAGACCTGCCGGTCAGACCAGAACAAAAGTTTTCGGGGGATGGAGGGGGCACGGGGGAGAAAGGGCCCCTTTTCCAAAAGGGTCCCTTCCTCCCCCGCCATATCCTATTCTTCCCACAGTCCGGCCAGCACATCAGCCGTGCGGGCCAGCATCTCTTCCGTATGGCGGGCGGTGAGACCGAAACGCAGCAGGGCCTGCCCGCGCGGCACCGTGGGCCAGCGGGCGCCCAGCACCAGCACGCCGCTGTAGGCCAGACGGGCGGCCAGACGGCGGCAGCGCGTCTCGTCGCCCACAGGCACGGACAAGATGTGCGCATCGCCCATGACCGGCAGCCCCCGTTCCCTGAGGGCCCGGCGGAAGAAGGCCACGCGCGCGGCCAGCGTGCGCCGCCGCTCCCCAAGGCGCGGCAGTTCCTCCACCAGCGCCAGCATGCAGGCCGCGTGGGCGGGCGGCAGGGCCGTGCTGTGCATGACGGCCGAGGCCAGATGCTCGAACAGGGGCGAGAAGCCCCGGGGCAGCAGCAGGAACGCGCCCCACAGCCCCAGGGATTTGCCCAGCGTGCCCACCACCAGATCGGCCGGGGCCCGGCCGTCATCCCGCAGGGCCTGAGCGGCGCACAGGCCGCGTCCGCCGGGGCCCAGGGCCCCCAGCGCGTGGGCTTCGTCCACACAGAGGAAAAATCCGTATCTGTGACGCAGGGCCGCCATGCGCTCCAGATCCAGGGCCGCGCCGTCCATGCTGTACAGGGACTCGGCCATGACCACGGGCTGCGGCGCGTCCGGCGGCAGGGAGGACAGCAGGCGCTCCAGATGGTCATAATCCAGATGGTTCCAGGCCCGGATGCGCGCCCCGGCCAGCGGCAGGGCCCGCATGACGCTGGCGTGGCAGCGCCGGTCCACGAAGGCCTCCTGCCCCTGCTGGAGCAAAGTGGTCACGCAGGCCAGATTGGCCTGGTAGCCGCTGGGCAGGAACAGACATTCCGCAAAACCGAAGTAGTCGGCCACGGCCCGGCAGGCCAAGTCCACCACCTCGCTGCGGCCCCCGGCCAGACGCGAGGCCGAGGCCGACGGCGCATGGGCGGCGAAGCAGGCGGCCACCCGCGCCTGCCAGTGCGCGTCGGCGGCCAGGCCCAGACCGTCATTGCTCATGAAGGAGATGTATTCCCGGCCGTCCCGGTACAGCAGCGGCCCGGCGGCGCCCCCGGACATGGCGGCGCTGTGACGGGCAAGGCCCAGACGGGCATCGGCGCGCAGGCGGTCGTTCAGACAGTCATAAAGGCTTCGGCGTTGCGGGACAGGCATAAATACAGTTCCCTGTAGCGGTTCTCCAGCAGTTCACGGGAAAACGAGGCATCATAGGGCACCAGGCCCACGCGCAGTTCCAGCTCCAGCGGCGGCAGGGGGCCGTCAGGCCCGCAAAGGCCCCGCACGCGCACCAGCAGGGCCGCCACACTGCCGCCCTGTGCCGTCACCCGCACGTCCAGCCGCGCCGTGCCGGACAGGGGCCCGGCAGGCCACGGGGCGCGCTCCACGGACAGCAAGAAGGCATGGCAGGAAAAGTCCCGCGCCACGCGCTGCTGCAGGGCGGCCGCCTGAGCGGCGGCCTCCAGCACCTGCCAGAAGGGCACGCCCTCACAGCGGCGCCAGGCCGTGAGCCCCGGCGGGGACGACAGGCCACGGGCCGCATCCAGCAGCACGAAGGGCGACGGCGCGTCCAGAAAGAAATCCGTGCTCATGGACGCAGATCCACCACAAGGGCGGCGTTCTGGCCACCAAAGCCGAAATTCTCCAGCAGGCCGCGGGAGGTCGGGAAGGGACGGGGCTCCCGCACGAAGTCGAGACGGGCGGAGCAGGGCCGGTCCAGATGGCGCACGGGCGGCATCCTGCCGTCACGCCAGGCGGCCAGCGCACAGCACAGCTCCAGCGCCCCGCAGGCCGAGGAGCCGTGCCCCAGCCAGGATTTGAAGGCCATGACGGCCGGACCGCCGGGGGCATCGCCCAGCAGGCGTTCCCACAGCAGGGCCTCGGCCTGGTCGTTGAGCTGCGTGCCCGTGCCGTGGGCCGAAAGCCAGCCCAGCCCCGCGGCATCGAGGCCCGCCTCTTCCAGAGCGCCCCGCACGGCCAGTTCGGCCCATCTGCCCCGGGTTTCGGGCGCGGTGAGGCTCTCGGCGTCCACGGACGCCCCGTAGCCCAGGATCTCCGCATGGACATGGGCGCCCCGGGCCTGCGCCGACGACAGGCCCTCCAGCACGAAGGCCGCGCCGCCCTCTCCGGGCACGAAACCGTCCCGGTCAATGTCAAAGGGACGCGGGCCCGCACCGGGCGCACAGAGGCTGAGGGCGCGGGCCTTGTGATAGCCCAGCAGGCCGCCCAGCGAAAGACGGCTGTCCCCGGCCGCCACCAGCACGGCATCGGCCAGGCCGCAGCGTATGCGCCGCCAGCCTTCGCCCAGGGCCTGCAAGGCCGACGAACAGGCCGTGTTGACGGTCAGGGCCTCGCCATGACAGCGGCAGAAGCGCGCCAGTGCCCCGGCGGCGGTATTGGGCAGCCAGCGCAGCAGCCAGAGCGCGCCCAGCGTCGCGGTATCCTGCGGCGGCAGGCCCGGCTCGCCGGTGACGTCCAGCATGGGGCCCACGGCGACGACGATCTGCGAGCGCGGGGGCAGGCCCGCTTCCAGACCGGCATCGCGCAGGGCCCGCAGGCCCGAAAGGAGCGCCATCCGGCTGCCCCGGTTCAGATAATGGCGGTGCCGCCAGCCTTCGAACTGCTGCCGGGCCTCGTCCCGGCCCCAGTCGTCCGCCGGGCAGACGGCCAGGCCTTCCAGCACGGTGGAGGCCCGGAAGGCATCCCGGCCCTCGCGCAGGCTGCGGGCCACGCTGTCCAGATCATGGCCCAGCGCCGTGCAGCAGCCCGCACCGCTGATGACGACCCGCCCGGGCACGGCCATCAGGCCCCCTGCCGCGTGGCGTCAAGGGCCTGCTCCACCCAGCGGGCGATATCGCCCAGGGTCAGGGGCGATTGCAGGGCCATGCCGTCGGCATCCGTATAATAGGCGGCCAGCTGCTGCCGCCGCGCCTCGTCCAGATGGCTGTAGTGCTCGCGCAAAAAGGCGGCCGCATCAGGGGCGCCGGCCAGCTGGTAACGCAGGGAGCGCAGGAAGGCGCGCTCCTCGTCCACAAAGATATGGAAGGTGGCGCCCAGCTGCACGCTCACTTCCAGCAGGTCGATGGATTCACAGGGCAGATCCTGCATGAGCAGGGTCTCGTCGCTCAGGGTCGCGGCATCGCGCTCGAACAGACGGGCCACGATTTCGCGCACCTTGAGGCTGATCTCGTCGTATGGCATCACAGCTCCGGGAGTTTGAGGGCCCCGAGGCCCCCGTCAAGAGTCACCACGCTGCCGTTGATGGCCGCGGCCTCCGCCGACAGCAGGAAGCACAGGCCCGGCAGCACCTCGTCCGGGCCAAGGCAGCGCCCGGCGGGCATGGCACGGGCCACCTGCCCGTGGCGGGAAAGGAATTCGTGCCCGCGCCCGGCATCCAGCCAGCTCAGACGGACGGAACAGGCGCTGAGGCCGCGTCCGGCCAGCTCCACGCCGAGGCTGCGGTACAGGCCCTCACCGGCCAGCTTGGCCGCGGCGTACCAGCCCTGCCCGGGCGACGGCCGCTGCGCGGCACTGGACGAGACGAAGACACAACGGCCGAAACGGCGGGCCAGCATGGCCCGGCCCACGGCACGCAGGCAGCGGGCCCGCAGGGCGATGTCATCATCCGCCCAGCGTTCTATGGCACCGGGCGCCGCCAGGGCCACCAGCTGTTCGAAGCGGGAATGCAGCAGATCCGCCAGATGCCCCACCGGCCGGCCCAGCAGGGCTTCGCAGCGGGCGGGCAGGGTCTCGGGATCGGCAAGGACGAGGGCGGGCAGGCCGTCCTGCGCGCAGCGGGCGCAGCCGGCGTCGTCACGGCAGACACAGCAGACCTGCGCCCCTTCGGCGCACAAGGCCAGTGCCAGGGCACGGCCAAGATCGCTGCTGCCGCCAAGGATGAGGACGGAACCATGGAACGTCAATCGCATGGCCGCATAGTGAAAAAAAAACGGTCCGGGCGCAAGGGCCCTGCCGCATGCGGCCTGCGCCAGCCCGTGGGCAGGCCCGGATAGGGCCTGAAGATGCGCCGGGCATGAGGCCCATCGGGCTCACGGCAAAAACGGGAGACCGGAGCCGCACGCATGCGCTGCGCATCGCACGACCCGCCAATGACCGGAAGGAAGGGGTTTGCGGGAGGATGGGAGAGCCGGAAGGCGAAAAGGGGCGCTTTCCCCAAAGTCTCCTTCGTCCCTTTTGGCAAGGCCCCCTCGAAAATATGGCCGCCTTCCGCTCACTCCAGCACGAACACGGCTTCCGCCAGGCAATCCCCGCCGTGCAGCAGGCGGCAGCGGACCTCCGAAGGCGGGGCGTCCCCCCCGTCCCCGGGGTCCATGCGGCACAGCACATCGCGATCCGGCAGGACGAAACGGCGGAAGCGCGCACGGCGCACGGCGCAGACGGCACAGGGCGGGAAGGCCTCTTCCACGGCCCGGCGCATGGCCTCCAGCAGGCAGGAGCCGGGCACGCGGGGCGCCCCGGGGAAATGGTCGGCCAGCAAAGGCGCGTGGCCGGGGAAACGCAGCAGGGCCTCCTGTGGCGGCATCATTCGTCCCAGAGCAGGCGCAGGGGACCGGCCGGGGCCAGTTTTTCCAGCGGGATGAAGACGCGCTGCGCCCCCGCGGCCCAGGGGGCCACCTGATAGGGCTGGAAATAGACGCGTACCCCGCCGGGCACCAGGGCCAGCGCGGAAAAATTCTCCGCCACGGGCACGGTGCCGTCATGGATCATGCTGTCCTCCCGGCCGCCGCCCAGACGGATGGCGAGCTCCTTGCGGGATGCGTCGGACATGATCTCCAGGGCCTTGTCCACGTTCTCGAAGATGTCCACCAGCCCCAGGCGCTGCCCGGAGATCAGGCTGTACGTCAGCGGGATCACGTCCAGGTTGCCGTGCGCGCCGCCGGTGTAGGTCCAGATCTCGAAGACGATGCTCAGGGCATTGGCCGAAGGGCGCGTCAGGGTATAGGAGCCCATGAGCTCGCAGGGGGGGCGATCCTGCTGCTCCAGCTCGAGGGACCGCGGCGCCAGCTCGGCTTCGAAGGTCGAGGCGATGCGCTCCACCCAGCCGGCCACGTCGCGGTCCACGTCCTTGCGGCCCAGCATGGGATAGCTGACGGTGATGTCCGGTTTGCCCGGCCGGGAGACACGGCGGAGATTGCACTCCGTGACGGAGATGGGGGCATGGGCAGGCTCGGGGCGCGAATCGGCCATCATGGTCCCGTAGCCGTGCGCGGCACGGGCCGTGGGGCACAGGTCGGGAGACAGGGCAAAGCACGACAGCAGGGCCGCCAGCGCAAGCAGGCGGGCGGGACGGCAGGATCCCGGCAGGTGACGAAGATTCCCGGAGCTGGACATCATTTCCCCCAGACGACAAAAAAAGAGATGGCGGCATGGTGCCGCAAGCTGCTTGTAGAGGGCTCCTGCGGCCCTGTCAAGCCTTACGGGGCCAAATAAAAAGGCCGGTCCCCCCAACCCGTGTGAACAGGGGGAAGACCGGCCGTGCGGCGCCTTTCCTCCGAACGGAGGAAGGGAAGCTAATGATGCACGATATCCCGCACCTTGACATGGAAACCGTAGCGCAGCTCGGCCACCAGGCGCCAGTGGCGCAGCAGGAACAGGCCCGCCAGGATCAGGTACGTCCAGGCATAGAAGTTGTGCAGGCGCAGCGGGTCATGGGGCAGGCCCAGCAGGGCTTCCAGCTGCACGTCATAGAAGGGCGAGAACAGCTGGGCCAGGAAGAGCACCAGCAGGGCCGTCGCCTCGCGCAGGCCCAGGCGCAGGTCCAGCAGCAGGGCCACGGCAAAGATGGACTGGGCGGCGGTGAGGAAGATCTCCTGGAACTGGTGCGGGTCGAGGTTGATGGGGGCGGTGCCGCCGGAAGACACGGCGTAGACGCCGGGGATCATGCCCACCAGCAGGGTCCACTGGTTGAGCTTGGAGGACAGCAGGCTGCCCAGGGCCAGACCGGCATTGCCGCGGAAGGCGAACATCAGGGCCACGATGAATTCCGGCGCTTCGGACGCGATGGGCGCCAGCCACTGCACCAGCAGGAACTCGTTGATGCCCAGGATCTTGCCGCTGGCCACCAGGCTTTCACTGAAGGGCTCGGCATTGAACAGGATCACCAGGGCCGCGAAAAGAAAAAGACCGGCCACGGTGCGCATGCGGGCGGGACGCGAGAGCCTGGCCAGGGTGGCCGCCGGGCCTTCGGGCTCCTCTTCCTCGCAGGGACGGCGGGCGATGATGCACATGTAGCCCACATAGATGCCCAGGAAGACCACGCCGTCGAACAGGGTCAGGGAGCCCTTGAGCGGGATCAGCAGGGCATAGAGGGTGGCCAGGCCCAGGAAGAGGACATCGGTGCGCTTTTCCTCATGCAGGGCCACATAATTGTGGAAACGGCCCGCGAAGATCAGCACGATGGCTGTCCAGCCGATACCGATGAGCAGCCGGTTGGCCCCTGTCATGTTGGCGATGGCATAATGCGAGTAGGCGCTCTCGGGGTGCTGGCCCGCCATCCAGGTGAAATACATGTCCACGGCGTATTCGGGCAGCACGGCGATGAAGGCCACCACGGCCACGGCCACGGCCTGGGGGATGTCGAGCTGGGCCACCTCACAGGCCCAGGTCAGCAGGAAGGACGCGCCCAGGATGGCCAGACCGGCCAGCACGGCCACCAGCATGGGGGAAACATCCGCCGGGGCAAGGCGCAGGGCCAGGCCCGGCAGGGTCATGAGGACAGCCAGAAGATAGGGACGCAGGTCGCGCAAAGACATGACGGTCTCCTTGGCGGTGTTGGGGGTTGCACATAAAAAAAGACCCTGGCTGCATGCAGTCATGCGGCCAAGGTCTCACTAGTCGGCAGGGCCAACGGCAGCACCAGACGTGATGTCAGGCTGTTGATGCTGCCAGGGTCTCAAGGACCCAGTTACTCCCCTCAGGTACGGTAAAGGATAGTCGCGCTCCTCCCGTCTGTCAAGCCCGCACCGCCTTTTCCGCCCCGCGCCCCCTGCCGCCGGATTGCAGGGCTGGTGCCTCTCTGCTATGAGTAGCGTCATGAACATCATCTGCCCACACTGCGGCTTCAGCCGTCCCTTCCCTCCCGACCGTGCCCCGGCGCATTCGGTGATCGCCACCTGCCCCCAGTGTTCCTGCCGCTTCCGCTTCCATCCCCAGGACGGCAGCAGCGAGCAGCTTTCGCCCGTCCGCCACGACGCCGCCCCGGCGGCCGGCGACCTGCCCCCCGGTGCCGTCATCCCCGGCACGGGTGACGACGGGACAGGCGGGGCCCCCTGCCGCCGTGAACCTCCCCGCGAGGAGCTCCCCCCCTTCCGTCCCCGTGACCGGCAGGAAGAGCCCGCGCCGCAGGCGGACCACGAGCCGCCCGAAGACGACGAGGTCCGGGATGAGGACGGCGACGACCGCCCCGGCCTGCCTTCCGGCAACCCCTGGGACATGGCGCCCGCGCCTTCGGGCTGGATGGTGGCCTTCTACCGCACGGCCACACGTGTCATGTTCGGCGCACCCGCCTTTTTCAGCTGTCTGCGGCCGCACCGCCGCTCCCTGCGCGCCCTGGGCTTCTACCTGATCGTCAGCGTCATCCTTTCCGTGGTGCAGCTGCTCTGGATGCGCGGCATGACCTCCATGCTCATGGACGGCGGCATGGACCCGCAGATGCAGCAGATGATGGCCAGCACCCTGACCATCCATGAGAGCATGCCCCTGTTCGTGCTCAAGCAGGTGGCCTTCGTGACCCTGCAACTGTACGGACAAAGCGCCCTGCTCTACCTCATGTACAGGCTCATCCTGCGCGACAAGCCGGAATTCGACCTTATCTTCCAGGTGAGCGCCTACGGCTCGGCCCCCATGCTGCTGTGCGTCATCCCGGTGGTGGGCGCGCTCACCGGCCTGGTCTGGAGCCTGGCCTGCACCCTTGTGGGCTACAAGACCGTCCTGCGCCTCGACTGGGGCCAGACGCTGGCGGGCTACGCTCCGGTCTTCCTGCTGGAGATGTTCCTGCTCCTGCAGGTGATGCGGATGTTCTAGTCCCCCTGCCGTCCCCTGACCGTCCCGGGCCCGCCGCTGCCGCCAGCGCGGGCCCTTTCCCCCCTTCTGACCCGTGCATCCCATGAACGAGACCCCTTCCCCACCCGTCCAGGAGGCTCCCGCCCCTGCGGAAAAACACGCTTTCGACCCGACCCGGCTGCTGCTGCCGGGAGGCATCGTCCTGGCCCTGTGCCTTTTGCTCTGCGTCTGGCTGTGCATCGACATCTTCACCTGGCCGCTGGGCACGCGCCAGCGCATCCTCATGTGCCTGCTGCTGCTCGCCCTGATCCTGCTGCTGGGCCTGGGCGCCTGCCTGTGGCGCGGCATCTACCTGCCCCTGCTCACGGCCCTGCGCGAACTGGGCCCGGACGCCGACGGCCGCATGCCGCAGGGCGCGCCCGTGCCCGCCATCACCCGCCGCATCCGCCGCATGCACGAGAACATGCAGCGCACCCGTCTGGCCCTTGAGGAAAGCCACGAGAACCTGCGCCAGAACCTGCGCCAGACCGAAAAGATGGCCCTGGTGGGCAAACTGGCCGCCGGTGTGGCCCACTCCATCCGCAACCCGCTGACAGGCCTCAAGCTGCGCCTGTTCTCCTTCACCCGGGGCATGGAACTCTCCCCGGCCCGGCAGGAGGACGTGCAGGCCATGAACGAGGCCGTGCGGCACATGGAAGCCATCACCAGCAACTTCCTGGAATTTTCCCGCCGTCCGCGCCTGAGCAAGGAACCGCTGGACATGAGCGAGGTGCTGGACCGTACCCTCATCCTGCTGCAACCGCGCATGGAGGCCTACAAGGTGACCCTGCGACGCACGCGCCACGCCCCCCTGCCGCGGGTGGACGGCGATGCCGAACAGCTGCGCGAGGCCCTGGCCAATCTTATCATCAATGCCTGCGAAGCCGCCGGTACCGACGGGGAAGTGCGCATCAGCGAAGAACGCGGCCGCCTGGCCCCGCTGGGGCCCGTGGTGGTCATCCGCATCGAGGACAGCGGCCCCGGCGTGCCCGAGGAGCTGCACGAGGTCATCTTCCAGCCCTTCATGAGCACCAAGGTGGAAGGCACGGGCCTGGGCCTGCCCATCGCGCGCCGCATCTTCGAGGAACACGGCGGCTGGCTGCACCTGCACAACGCGCCGGGCCACGGGGCCAGCTTCGTCATGGTGCTGCCTGTCCGCAAAGGGGACGACGTATGGCTGAGATCCTCATAGTCGACGACGACCACCACCTGCGGCAGGGCTTCCAGCGCCTGCTGGATGCCGAAGGCTACGAGACGCGCACCGCCGCCTCGGCCGAGGAGGCCCTGAACCTCATGCGGGAAAGGATGCCGCAGTGCGTGGTCATGGACGTGCGCATGCCCGGCATGGACGGCCTGGAGGCGCTCAAGCGGATGCGGGCCCTAGGTAGTGTCTACACGAGATTTATATTATGAGGAGTGCATCAATTCTGCAAGGATGTGCTTATGACGAATCCTCAACGCCGCCATGACATTTCGGATGCTGCGTGGGCCTTATTGGAACCTCATCTACCTGGGCAAAGCGGGCAATGGGGAGGTGTAGCAAAGGATAATCGCCTCTTTATCAATGCCGTCTTCTGGATATTGCGTACTGGTGCGCCGTGGCGAGACCTGCCACCGGAATATGGCAAATGGGGAACCGTTCATCAACGCTTTATTCGTTGGCGAGACAAACGAGTATGGGAAAAACTCCTTGAAATATTGATTGATGAGCCAGATTTTGAATGGTTGATGATCGATGCCAGCCATTGCAAAGTCCACCCCCATGCGGCAGGGGCTAGAGGCGGTAATCAGGGTATGGGCCGCACAAAAGGGGGCTCAACAGTAAAATACACCTGGCCGTGGATGCGCATGGTATGCCGGTCAGAGTTGCTGTTACAGCTGGTACCACAGCGGATTGCACACAAGCCGTAGCCTTGATTGACGGTATTACCGCTCAATGTTTGTTGGCGGATCGCGGATATGACAGCAATGAGCTCATAGATAAAGCAACTGAGACTGGTTGCGAAATTGTTATTCCCCCCAAAAGGAATCGTAAGACGCAACGTTGGTATGATAAGAGCCTCTATCGAGTGAGGCACTTGGTGGAGAATGCTTTTCTCCATCTCAAACGGTGGCGCGGTATCGCTACAAGATATGCGAAGATGCTCACTTCATTTGAGGCTGCTGCACAAATACGCTGTATAGCGATATGGCTTAAGGTATTAACTTAAACTCGTGTAGACACTATCTAGAGGGCTGCCCGCCGGTGCTCATCATGACGGCCTACTCCACCACCGAGACCGCCATCGAAGCCACCCGCCTGGGGGCCTTCGACTACGTGCTCAAGCCCTTCGACATCCCGCAGGTGCTGGAGCTGCTGCAACGGGCCCTGGCCGCGGGCGAGAGCCGGCGCCGCCACGAGGCCCGGTCCGCCGAAGAGGTGCTGGGCGAGGAGGACGACATCCGCCTGGTGGGCCACACGCCCCCCATGCAGGAACTGTACAAGGCCATCGGCCGCGTGGCGCCCACCGATGCCCTGGTGCTGATCCGGGGCGAATCCGGCACGGGCAAGGAACTGGTGGCCAATGCCATCTGGCGCTACAGCCCGCGCTCCCGCCGCCCGTTCTCGGTCATCAACTGCGTGGCCATCCCCGACACCCTGCTGGAGAGCGAGCTTTTCGGCTATGAGCGCGGGGCCTTCACCGGCGCGCAGCACCGCCGTATCGGCCGCATCGAGCAGGCCGCGGGCGGCACCATCTTCCTGGACGAGATCGGCGACATGCCGCCGGGCATCCAGGCCAAACTGCTGCGCCTGCTGCAGGAAAAGCAGATCCAGCGCCTGGGCGGGCACGACTCCATCGACGTGGACGTGCGCATCATCGCCGCCACCAACGCCAACCTGGAACAGGCCGTGGCCGACGGGCGCTTCCGCGAGGACCTGTATTACCGCCTCAAGGTGGTGACCCTCTGGACCCCGCCGCTGCGCGAACGCCGTGAGGACATCCCGGCCCTGGCGGCCTTTTTGCTGCACCGGCAGGCCGCCGGGCTGCACCGGCCCGACCCCGGTCTGGAAGAAGAGGCCCTGCGCTATCTGGCCGGTCTGGACTGGCCCGGCAACGTGCGCGAGCTTTCCAATGCCCTGCAGAAGGCCCTGGTCTTCAACAGCGGCGCCCCGGTGAGCATCCGTGACTTGCAGCTGGTGCTGGACTCCCCGGCAGGGCACCCCCCCGCCGCGGGCCCCGGCCCCAACGGCAACGGCGATGCCGCTCCTGCCCCGGGCATGCGCCGCGCCCCCGCCGGCATGACCGGGAACGCCATCCCCGAAAGGGAAAGCCCCGGTGCGGACACCGCTGCCCCCGTCCCTGCCGCTCCCGCCGCAGGCCACAGCGACGGGCAGCGCAGCCTGGACGACATCGTCACGGCCTGCCTCCGGTCCGGCGATCCCTCGCCCTTCGACACCTGCATGGACATCATGGGCAGGGCCGTGGTGCGCGAGGCCCTGCGCCAGTGCGGGGGCAACCGCTCGCAGGCCGCCCGCCTGCTGGGCCTTTCCCGCCCCACCCTGCTGGCCCGCATGGAAAAATACGGCCTGAAGATCGAGACCCGCATCAGCGACGAATGAGGCCACCGGGGCAAAAGCGCCTCGCCGTCCGTCATCTGCGGCAGTCCGGGGCCCTGCCGCCATCCGGCGGACCTCTTTTTTCGCCTGCCCGGCACAACAGCCTGCCCGGTACTCCCCGCGCGCGCTCCACGGCAAAGACCGCCCCGGCCACAGGCGCGCCACGGCGCCGCCCCGTCGACCTGCCCGCGCCGCCCCCTGCCTCAGCCCCGAACGGTCCGGGCGCCAGGCGGCGGCTGCCCCCGTCAACCAGGCTTCCCGCCACGGCAAGGGCATCGTGCCCGTCCGGCGGGCACAAAAAAAGGCGCCACCCCGAAGGGCAGCGCCTGGAAAACCCGGACAGGCGAACTTACTTGTTCAGGCAGCAGACATCGTCCACCTTGATGAAGGCAGCGGCCTTGGCGCCGCACACGGGGCAGCTATCACAGGGGCCTTCGTGGGTGTAGCCACAGACCTTGCAGACATAGAAGTCCACGTTGTCGAACGCGTGGTTGTCAGCGGCGGCCTTCTTGTACAGGTTGGCGTGCACTTCTTCCACCTTGTTCACCATTTCCATGTACTTGGCCACGGCGGTCTGGCCTTCGGCCTCGGCTTCCTTGATCATTTCAGGATACATCTTGGTGAATTCGTAGGTCTCACCACCGATGGCGTCCTGCAGGTTGGCAGCGGTGTCACCGATCTTGCCGGCGTTCTTCAGGTGGGTGTGGGCATGGATGGTCTCGGCAGCGGCAGCGGCGCGGAACACCTTGGCCACACCGGACAGACCTTCCTTGTCGGCAGCCTGGGCATAGGCGAGGTATTTGCGGTTGGCCTGGGATTCGCCGGCGAAAGCAGCCATCAGATTTTCAAGGGTCTTGCTCATCATGGTTCTCCTTGGAAGGTATATGTTCAAAAAATCTTGCTCAATCAGGAACGATTCCTATTTACTGGAAAGCCCTGCCTTTGTAAAGCACTTTTTGGCATCTTTTTTTACTTTTCCTGCCTCCAGAAAAGATAAGACGGGAACGGCCGGCGTCAATGGCGCCTCCCCGTGCCGGCGGCCCGTTTCCCGGCGGACAGGGGCCGGGCCCGCGTTCCCGTGGCCGCAGAGCTTGCGGGCCGGGCCAAGGCAGGCTAAAAAACAGGTATGACAGTGATCCAATCCCATGTACACGCCCTTTCGGCCCAGGAGATCATCCGGCACTACGACCTGATGCCCCATGTGGAAGGCGGCCATTACCGGCGCGTCTGGTGCAGCACGCAGGACCTGCAGCCGGAAAGCCTCCCCTGCGGCATCTGCGGCAGCCGTCCGTGCAGCACGAGCATCCTGTATCTGCTGCAGGCGGGCGAGCGCTCCCGCCTGCACCGCATACGGCAGGATGAATTGTGGCATTTCCATCTGGGCGGGCCCCTGCGCCTCTATTGCCTGACGCCCGACGGCCGGGAACTGGACCGGGTGCTGGGGGCCGACATCCTGGCCGGGCAGCATCTGCTGCTGCCCATGCCCGGCGGCTGCTGGTTCGGCGCCGAGCCCTGCCCGGGGACGGCCTTTTCCCTGGTCTCCTGCACGGTGGCGCCGGGCTTCGACTTTCGTGATTTCGAGCTGGCCCGGGCGGCCTGTCTGGTACGCCGCTACCCCTTTGCCAGGGAGCGCATCGAACATTTCTGCCGGCTGCCTGACGGCTGTCCCGCGCCCGGGGAAGGCGGGCAGGCATGAGCCGCTTTCCCGTCCCTGCCGCCGATGCCGCGTCCCCGTTCCAGACCGAGATCATCATCCGGCGCAGCCGCTTTTTGACCCATTGCGCGCATACGCCAGGCATGGAGGCCGCCCGCGCCTTCGTGGAGCAGATCCGCACCCGGCACGCCGACGCCACCCACAATTGCTGGGCCTTCGTGGCCGGGCCTCCGGGGCACAGCGGACAGGTGGGCTTTTCGGATGACGGCGAACCGCACGGCACGGCCGGACGCCCCATGCTGCAGGTGCTGCTGCATTGCGGCGTGGGCGAGATCACCATGGTGGTCACGCGCTGGTTCGGCGGCGTCAAACTGGGCACCGGCGGCCTGGTGCGGGCCTATCAGGACTCGGTGCGCGAAAACCTGGCCGCCCTGCCGCTGGCGGAAAAAGTGCCCACCGTGGAGCTGGACGTGCAGCTGGACTATGCCCATCTGGACCGCCTGCACCGCCTGCTGCCCGCCTTCGAGGCCCGCGTCAGCGCCGAGGCCTATGACCAGGCCGCCCGGGTGCGCATCCGTCTGCCCGAGGCCCTGCGCGGCCCCTTTGAGGAAGCCCTTGCCGGCCGCACCGACGGCCGCGCCCGCTGTACGCCGGCCGGGGACGCGTGATGCATGACGCCCTTGCGGGCGGTGGAGGCGGACGTCCCTAGGGCAGCACCTCCACCGGCACATCGGGGGCCAGACGCACGATGCCGTCGATGATGACCCTTTCCCCGGCCTTGAGCGCGCCTTCCACCACGCTGGTGTCACCGGTCTCGAAAAGGATGTCCACCTTGCGGTAGGAGGCCTTGCCGTCAGCACCGGCCACATAGAGGTAATGTTCCTCGCGCCCGCTCTGCACCGCCCGGCTGGGGATGGCCAGGGCCTGGCGCGCCATGCCCAGCGGCAGTTCCACGGTCACGAACTGGCCGGGCCAGAGGCGGCGGTTCTCGTTGGCGAAGGTGGCACGCAGCTGGATGGTGCCGGTGGTGGTATCCACGCTGTTTTCCACCAGGGTCAGCAGGCCCTTCTCGGCCTGCCCGCCCGTGGGGGTCACGTCCACTTCCACCGGCCCGGCGTGCATGCGGTCGAGGATCAGCGAAAGATGCCGTTCCGGCACCGAGAACGTCACATAGATGGGGGAAAGGGTGTCGATGCTGACGATGGGCGTGGTATCGGAGCTGCGCACCATATTGCCCTTGTCTACCTTGAGCCCGCCCACGCGGCCGCTGATGGGGGCCCGCAAGGTGCAGTAGGAAAGATCCAGGGCGGCGCTTTCCACCGCGGCCTTGTCGGCCTGCACGGTGGCGCGCAGGGCCGCGGCCTCGGTGGCGGTCTGTTCGTAGGCTTCGCGGCTCACATAGCCGTTGCCCACCAGTTTGCCGTAGCGGCCCGCGTCATTGGTGGCCTTGCGCAGCTGGGCCTCGGACTTGGCCAGCTGGCCCTGCTTCTCGCGCAGGGTGGCTTCAAAGGGGCGGGTATCGATGGTCAGCAGCACATCGCCTTCCTTCACGTCCTGCCCTTCCGTAAAGTGCACCTTTTCTATCTCTCCGGTCACGCGGGGGGTGAGCCCCACACTGGCGGAAGCCCTGACATTGCCCACGGCGCCGAGCACGCGCGGCACGTCCCGCGGCTGGACCGTCATCACATGCACGGGGGCGGCCTGTCTGCCGCCCTTTCCGTCCTTTTCGCCGGAGCAGGAGGCCAGCACGGGGACGAGCAGGAGCAGGAAGATGACAAGATGTTTCATGGCAGTCCTCACGATTTTCTGGATGATGCCCCAAAAACGTTGCACACCCGACACACCGCGTCAAGAAAACAAGTGGGGGACCCGCCCGGGAGGGCTTGCCCGCCCTGGCTTCCCGGACCTGACCGGAAGGCGGGACAATTGACTTTCCCCCCTGTGCGGGCATAATACTCCCGCGGCGGGAGCGCCCGCATGACCCATCTGAAATTTCCGATGCTGGAGGCACAAGAATTGGCAAAAAACCGCGCATTGCAGCAGTGGCGGGTGGAGGATTCCATCGAGCTGTACGGTATCCGCAACTGGGGGGCCGGCTTTTTTACTGTGTCCGACGAAGGGGACGTGGTCGTCTGCCCGCAGGGCCCCAAGGGACCGCAGATATCCATCCCGGAGGTCATCTCCGGCCTGCGTGAGCGCGGCTACGACATGCCCGTGCTGCTGCGCGTGGAAAACATCCTGGACTCCCGTATCGCCAGCCTGCACGAGTCCTTCCGCAAGGCCATCAAGAACCTGAACTATCAGGGCGAATACCGCGGCGTCTTCCCCATCAAGGTCAACCAGCAGCAGCAGGTGGTGGAAAAGATCGCCCAGTTCGGGGCCCGCTATCACCACGGCCTGGAAGTGGGCTCCAAGGCCGAGCTCATCGCCGCGGTCTCCCTGATGCGCGACACCGAGGCCTGCATCATCTGCAACGGCTACAAGGATGAGGAGTTCATCGACCTTGGCCTGCAGGCCCAGCGCCTGGGCCTCAACCTTTTCTTCGTGCTGGAGATGCCCGGCGAACTGGACGTGCTGCTCTCCCGCAGCCGTGAACTGGGCATCCGGCCCCACATCGGCGTGCGCGCCAAACTTTCGGTCAAGGCCAGCGGCCACTGGACCGACTCCGGCGGCGAGCGCTCCACCTTCGGCCTTTCCCCGGCCCAGATCGTGGACGTGGTGGACAAGCTCAAGGCCTGCGACATGCTGGACTGCTTCCGTCTGCTGCACTACCACCTGGGCTCGCAGGTCTCCAACATCCGCGACATCCGCACCGGCGTCATGGAAGGCGCACGCCTCTATGTGGGCCTGGTGCAGGAAGGCGCGCCCATGGGCTACCTTGACCTGGGCGGCGGTCTGGCCGTGGACTACGACGGCTCGCACACCAATTACATCTCGTCGCGCAATTACAATCTGGACGAATACAGCGCCGACATCGTGGAAGCCATCATGAGCATCCTCGACGAGCAGCAGGTGCCGCATCCGCACATCATCACCGAATCCGGCCGCGCCACCGTGGCCTACTATTCCGTGCTGCTGTTCAATGTGCTGGACGTGAGCGCCGTGGAAGAGGCCCAGCTGCCCGCCGAACTGCCCGAAGACACGCCCGAGCCCGTGCTGAACATGCGCGAGGTCTACGGCAACATCAGCCTGCGCAACCTGCAGGAATGCTACAACGACGCCATCTACTACCGTGACGAGATGCGCAAGCTCTTCTCCACGGGCCGGGTGAACCTGCGCCAGCGCACCCTTTCGGAGCGCTTCTTCTGGGCCATCATCATGCGCATCGCCCAGGAGAAGGTGAAACTCAAGACCGTGCCCCGCGACCTGCAGGACATCGACGTGAGCCTGGCCGACATCTACTACGGCAACTTCAGCGTCTTCCAGTCCCTGCCGGACAGCTGGGCCATCGACCAGCTCTTCCCGGTGATGCCGGTGCACCGCCTCAACGAGTTCCCCTCGCGCCAGGGCATCATCTCGGACATCACCTGCGACTCTGACGGCCGCATCGACCACTTCATCGACCCGCAGGGCCTCAAGACCACCCTGGACCTGCATCCCCTGAAGGACGGCGAGGAATACTACCTGGGCGTCTTCCTGGTGGGTGCCTATCAGGAGACCCTGGGCGACCTGCACAACCTCATGGGCGACACCAACGTGGTCTCCATCCGCGTCAATCCCGACGGCGGCTATGAGTACGTGCGCGAGATCCGCGGCGACTCCGTGGCCGACATCCTGAGCTATGTGGAATACGACCCCCGCCGCATCCTGGACGACCTGCGCGCCACGGCCGAACGCGCCGTGCGGGCCGGACGCCTGACGCCCAGCGACCGCTTTGCCGTGCTCCAGGCTTTTGAAGACGGCCTGCGCGGCTATACCTATTTTGAACGCTAGGAAAAGAGGCCTCAAGGGGAAGGACTTTTCCTGACGCTGAAAGGCCCCGCCTCCTCGTGGCCCGGCCCCCAAAAGCGCTTTCCTGCAACATCAAACGCCCGGCATTTCCTGCCGGGCGTTTTCGTTTTGCCGCCAGGGATGCACCGCGCGCTGCACGCATGGCCGCATGCGGCCATCGCAGACCGGATTCAGCTCCGGGGAGCATGCTCTCCCGATGCGGGCATCGCAGGAAGCGCGGCCATCACTAGCCCTTCAGACCGCGTTTGGACGCCTTGAGGGGGTTGATCTTTTTCCTGGTCTCGTCGGTATAGACCGGGATGCGGTGGGCATTGGCCTCGGCCAGACGGACGGGGTCCAGATCAAGGGCCAGCAGGCGGGCTTTGGTGGTGGCCCGGCTGCCGGAATAGCGGTGGGGGTCGGCCAGGTTCTTGTCCAGATAGCGGGCGCTGGTCAGATACAGGCCGCGCTCGTCGATGGCCAGACAGAGTTCCTGCCCGTTTTCCATGACGGTCTGGATGACCATGCCGGAGGTGGTGCCGAAGCGATTGTCCATACGGTCTCCTTTGCTGGGGATTTGCTCCAATTTATAGAAAAAGAATTTCATTTTCAATATAAATCTCCCAGCACGGACAAAGACAACGCTTCCCGCCGCCACGAACAGCCAGGAAGGCCCGGAACGACCGCGCATCCCCATCCCGGTGTCCGGTGGACGCGCACGGCATCCCGGAACACGCCACGTCCCCGCCTCTCCCGATAAAATACGCCCGGGGAGGAAGATGCAGGGGGAGGGCGCGTTGCGCACGCATTGGCGACCAGACGGCGGCCCGCAGGGCCGTGCCCGTGCGATGAAGGCAGCTACGGACACGGGCAGCAGCGCGAGGGCCGCTTCCCTCCCCCTGCCCTGAAACAGCGCTCACGCATACAGATGGCAGCGGACCCGCCAGCCCGGCTCCAGCTCCTTCCACGACGGCGCTTCCTCGCGGCAGCGTTCCGTGGCCTGCGGGCAGCGGGGATGGAAGCGGCAGCCCGACGGCGGATCCAGCGGGCTCGGCAGCTCGCCCCGGATGTTCTGCCGGGGGGCGCGCACCGGGCTTTTGCCGTCACGCAGATCCTCGAAGGAAGGCACCGAGGCCAGCAGGGCGCGGGTATAGGGATGGGCGGGCTCCCGGAGCAGACGCTCGCGCGGGCCCTCTTCCACGAAGCGGCCCAGATACATGACCAGGATGCGGGGACACATGAAGCCCACCACGGCTAGATCGTGGGAAATGAACAGATAGGCGGGGCCGAAGTCCTCCTGCACCTGCCGCAGCAGGTTGAGGATCTGCGCCTGCACCGAGGCATCCAGCGCCGAGACCGGCTCGTCGCAGACGATGAGATCGGGATGGGTCATGAGCGCCCGGGCCACGGCGATGCGCTGCCGCTGGCCGCCGGAGAACTCGTGCGGGTAACGGCGCTCCAGGCCGGCCAGGCCCACGGTGGCGAACATGTCCCGCACCCGCTCCCGGCGTTCCTTGCGGGCCGGGCGCTTCCCGGCAAGCAGGCTCTCCTCCACCGAGGTCCCCACGGGGCAGCGGGGATCGAGGGAAGAGAACGGGTCCTGAAAGACCATCTGGATGCGTCCGGCCGCCATGCTGCCCGCGCCGGCAGGCGGCAGCGGCTCGCCCCTGAACAGGACACGGCCGCCGGTAGGACGCTGCAGGCCGCAGGCCAGGCGCCCCAGCGTGGACTTGCCGCAGCCGGATTCGCCCACCAGCCCGAGGCTCTGGCCGGGCCGCAGGACAAGGTCCACCCCGTCCACGGCCCGCAGATGGCGCACTTCGCCCAGCATGCCCTGGCGCACCGGAAAGTGGCAGCGCACATCCTCCAGCGCCAGCACATCGTCCCTGTTCCC
Organism: Desulfovibrio piger; assembly: GCF_900116045.1. Lineage (NCBI taxonomy): Bacteria > Pseudomonadati > Thermodesulfobacteriota > Desulfovibrionia > Desulfovibrionales > Desulfovibrionaceae > Desulfovibrio > Desulfovibrio piger. The sequence continues at coordinate 2,550,154 of NZ_LT630450.1, read as the reverse complement.
GGTCTCCATCACAGGCCTTCGTCCACCTGGGCTTCGGCAAAGGTGGCCATCTCGTTGAAGATGTTCACGGCGCAGCGCAGCAGGTGATAGGCCACGGCACCGCCGGTGCCCTCGCCCAGCCGCATGTCCAGATGCAGCAGGGGCGTGCCGCCGTCCAGCGCGCCCAGGGCGGGCACATGGCCGGGCTCGGCCGAAGCGTGGGACAGGATGGCGTACTGGGCCACCAGCGGGCAGATGCGCACCGCGGCGGCATAGGCGGCGCTGCAGATGAAGCCGTCCACCAGTATGGGCAGGGAACGCGACGCGGCCCCCAGCATGATGCCGGCCATGATGGCCAGCTCGAAACCGCCCAGCGCGGCCAGGATGTCCACCCCGTCGCCCTTCAGGGCCTCGGCGTTGACCTCCAGGGCGCGGCGCACGATGGCGGCCTTGTGGCGCACCCGTTCGGGATCGGAACCTGCCCCCGGGCCCGTGGCCGCGTCAGGGTCGAAACCGAAGAGCGCGCAGTTGATGGCCGTGGCCGGCGTGGAGTTGCCGATGCCCATCTCGCCGGTGCCGAAACAGCGGTAGCCCTTGTCCGCGAACTCTTCCACCAGGGCGATGCCGTGGCGCAGGCCCCGCAGGCAGGTCTCCCGGCTCATGGCCGGGCCCTTGCTGATGTCGGCGGTGCCGTCACCCAGGCGGCGGTCGATGAGCAGCTCGTGCGGCTCATAGGGGCCGCCGGCGCAACCGGCATCCACCACGCGCAGGTCCATGCCGCTGCTGCGGCACAGCACGTTGATGCCCGCGCCGCCATTGAGGAAATTGCGCGTCATCTGGCGGGTCACGGCCTGCGGCATGGGCGAGACTCCCTGGAGCGCCACGCCGTGATCCCCGGCCACGGTCAGCATCAGGGCCGGGCTCACGCTCAGGGGGGTGACGCCCCCGGCCATGGCGTACAGACGCCGGGCCAGCTCTTCCAGGCGGCCCAGACTGCCGCGCGGTTTGGTCAGGTTGTCCAGATGGGCCCGGGCCTGCTCCAGCAGGGAGCTTTCCAGAGGACGGACAAAAAGGCCCGGCAGGGCGGGCACTTCCACAGCCTCACGATATACGGGAACGTGTTTCATGTTTTCTGTGTAACGTCTTGCCCGGTCCGGCGCAAGCATGGCCCGTCTTTACCTGCGTGGCGGCCTGTATTAGAAAGGGCGGGTCTTGACGGGAAAGCCGCACCGGGCATGGCCTGCCCGGGCAGCGGCACGTCATCGCCGCTGTCCGTCCGCGGCGGCCCGCCCCTGCCTTTCCGGCCTTCCCGTCCTTTTTCCATCCGCAACGATCACGGAGTTGACCATGCATCCGTCGTTTTTCCTGTTCCCCGGCCTGCGCCGCGCCGCAGGCACCCTGGCCTGTCTGGCCCTGCTCTGCGCGGCCACGTCCCCCGCCGCCGCGCCCGTGCCGGATTCCAGCCCGCGCATGACCCCGGTGGTGCGCGCCGTCCAGGCCACGGCCCCCGCCGTGGTCAACATCACCAGCACCCATGTGGTGGAGCGCCAGCGCATCTCGCCCATGGAGCAGTTCTTCGGTTTCGGCCCGGGCTTCGACCAGCCCCGCCGGCAAAAACGCGTGAGCCTCGGCTCCGGCGTCATCGTGGACGGCAAGCGCGGCCTGGTACTGACCAACGCCCACGTCATCGCCGGTGGTGACGAGGTCATGATCAACCTGCAGGACGGCCGCCAGTTCCCCGCCGTGGTCAAGGGCGCGGAGCCGGACTTCGACCTGGCCGTGCTGGAGATCCAGGGGCCCCATGACCTGCCCGCCGTGCCCCTGGGCGATTCCTCCGACCTCATGCCCGGCGAGACCGTCATCGCCATCGGCAACCCCTTCGGTTTCAACCACACCGTCACCACGGGCGTGATCTCGGCCCTGGGCCGCACCATCCGCAGCGAGAGCGGCGTGTTCACCGACCTGGTCCAGACCGATGCCGCCATCAATCCCGGCAACAGCGGCGGCCCCCTGCTCAACCTCGAAGGCCGTCTGGTGGGCATCAACACCGCTGTCCACGCCCGCGGCGAGGGCATCGGCTTCGCCATCCCGGTGAACAAGGCCCGCCGCGTCATGGATGACCTTGTGGGCCAGGGCCGCGTGGCGCCCCTGTGGCTGGGCCTGGCCGCCGACGACGTGGACCAGCGCATGGCCATGGCCCTGGGCCTGCGTGAGCCCCGCGGCATCATCGTCACCCGCCTCTACCCCGGCAGCCCGGCGGGCAAGGCCGGCATCGAGCCCGGCGACGTCATCGACAGCATCAACGGCTCGCCCGTGCGCGACCGCCGCGAATATGTGAACATCCTGCGCAACCAGGTGCCCGGCGCCGAGCTGACCCTGGGCGTGCTGCGCGGGGACACGCCGGAAAAGATCCGCGTGAAGCCCACCTCCTTCGACGATGCCACGGCCCTTTCCCTCATGCAGGAGATCTGGGGCCTGCGCGTGCGCGAGGCCGACGGCCTCATGCTGGTGCGCGAGACGCGCCGCCCCGGCCCCACGGACTTCCTGCGCCCCGGCGACGTCATCGCGGCCATCGGCGGCATGCGCATCCGCTCCACCGCCGACCTGGTCAATGCCTTCCGCCGGGAACGCCTGGCCAATCAGGTACTGATGCAGATCGTCCGCGACGGCCGCCCGTATTACGCGCGCGTGCTGCTGCAATAAACGCGCCGGGGGGCCACGCCACGCACCTGTGCAAAAAAAATCTTCCCTTGACAGCCCAGGGGGGGGACGCTATGCATTCCTTTGGGTGGGAGCCCCTTCCCCCCGAGGACTACAAGAAACGTACGTTTCAACATCTGGAGGACACAATGGGCTACAATGTGAATGTCGATACCGACAAGTGCGTGGGCTGTGGCGAATGCGTGGACGTTTGCCCCGTGGAAGTTTACGAAATCAAGGACGGCAAGTCCGAACCCGTGAACTCCGAAGAGTGCCTGGGCTGCGAATCCTGTGTGGAAGTCTGTGAAACCAGCGCCATCACCGTTGAAGAAGCCTAAGCCCTGAGGGTGCCCAAGCACCTGCAAATCAAAGTGCCGCCGGGCGTTTCGTCTGGCGGCACTTTCATAACCAGCGGAACGATCCCAATGATTCCTGATCTTCAGCCCATTTTTGCCGAATACGAAAAACTCCGCGCCAGCTGTGACGCCGTGTTCGAACGTATCCGGCACGACCATGCCCAGTGCGTCACCTGCAAGGAAGGCTGCAGCGACTGCTGCCATGCCCTGTTCGACCTTTCCCTGGTGGAGGCCATGTACATCAACCGGGCTTTCCAGCAGGCTTTCGACTACGGTCCGCAGCGTTCGGCCATCCTGACCAGGGCCGCCGAGACCGACCGCCATCTGACCCGCCTCAAGCGCGAGCTCTTCCGGGAAGAAAAGTCCGGCAAGAGCCCCGAAGCCATCATGGAAGAAGCCGCGCGCATCAAGTGCCGCTGCCCCCTGCTGGGCGATGACGACCGCTGCCTGCTCTACCAGGCCCGTCCCATCACCTGCCGCCTCTACGGCGTGCCCACCGCCATCGCCGGCCAGGGCCACGTCTGCGGCTTCGCCGCCTTCGAAAAGGGCAAGCAGTACCCCACCGTCTATCTGGACAAGATCCAGAGCCGCCTGGAAGACCTGAGCCGCGAGATCGGACGCGCCGTCAACAGCCGCTTCCGCGAGCTGCACGAAGTCTACGTGCCGCTCTCCATGGCACTCATCACCAATTACGACGAGGCCTACCTGGGCATCGGCCCGGCCAAGCCTGAAAAATAGGGAGCGCACCATGCCTTCCGAGCTCAGTTTCATTCCCGCTACCGTGTTCCGCGACGGCACGCCCCAGCGCCTCAACGCAGAACAGGAACAGCTCAAGCGTGAGATCTACGAGCGCATGAACCCGCGCCGCCGCAAGTTCGTGGACCGCATCGGCTACGACAACTGGGACCCCTTCCAGAAGCCCAACGATCCTCTGGACGTGCGCCTGGACGTGACCAAACGCACCACCCAGCAGCTGGTGCGCGAGTTCCTCCAGCTCAAGGCCGCCAGGAACGAACAGTACGGCAACGACTACGGCCGCGGCGTGCTGGAATGCGCTCTGGGCATTGTGAACCGTGACGAAAAATTCCAGGGCATCACCGACTTCTGCCTCTGGTATCATGATCTGCTGAAAAAAGAGGGCCACATCCTATGAAACAGCGTTACGACGATATCGACGAATATATTGCCGACCTCAAGATGGAAATCGCGGCCAACGAGCAGTGCGCCAACCATCACTACAACCTGGGCCTGGCCCTGCTGAGCAAGCGTGACTTCGTGGGCGCCGAAGAGGCCCTGCTCAACGCCGTGCGCAACTCCCCCCACCTGGCCGAGGCCTATGTGCAGCTCGGCGGCATCTGCCTGGAACGCGGCGACCTGGAAGGCTGCCTGCGCTACAACGAAGAAGCCGCCCAGTGCCGCGCCAAGTTCCCCGTGCCGTGGAGCAACATCGCCTTCGTGCACCTGCAGCGCGGCGAGCCGGACAAGGCCATCACCGCCCTGAAGAAGGCCCTCAAGTGGGATCCCGACTTCGTGCAGGCCAAGAACGCCCTGACCACCGCCTACTACATGCAGGGCGATTTCGAAGCCTGCGAAAAGCTCTGCAAGGAGATCCTGGACAAGGAACCCGGCTTCGCTCCCGCCTGGAACAACATGGCCCTTGCCCAGTTCGACCTGGGCAAGTACGCCGAAGCCCGCCAGTCCGCCGACAAGGCCGCCGAGCTGGGCTTTGAAGTGCCCGAAGGCTTCCTGGAAGAGCTCAGGGCCAAGGGCGTCTAGCACACGACGCGCGCCACCGCTGCCCTGGGGCAGTGTTTTTTTGATGAGGGGGAGAGGAGACCTTTTTCCAAAAAGGTCTCCTCTCCCCCTCCTGCTCCCCCGCTCCTCCCAAAAACTTTTATTCTGGTCTGTATGGCGGGTCCCCGTCTTCGGATGACGGACAGGACATCCCCCCTGACCGCCAAGGGGCAGACATGACCGGACTGGGGGAGTGAGCACCCGTCCGCGCCTGCCGCCTCCGAAAAATCTTTTTCGCACGAAGCCAGCCCCGCCCCGATTCCTTCGCATCAAGCGGCCCGCACACTGCCCCGCCAACAGACAGCACGCCACCGAATGACGTCATTATCCCGCCTGAAAACAGGAAGCGGGCAGCCGTACGGCTGCCCGCTTCCTGTAATAAAGCGCGTTTGGGGGAGGATGGGGGGCCCGGGGGGAAGGGACCCCCTTTTCGCGCTAGCTAAAGGGGGTCCCTTCCCCCCGGACAGCCCCGCTCTCCTGCTCTCCGGCATCCACTACATCGGGCAGACTGTTCTTTTCCAGCTGCCAGCGGCTCAGACCGTTGAGGATGCAGCGGCGGGAATCCCTGGCCACACCGTACAGGGCCTTGAGGGTCTCGCCCATGTCGCTGCGGGCGGTATGGCCGGCCGAAGGGCAGGCATTGGCCCACAGGGGCAGCTCCCACTGTTTGGCGGCCTTGATGATGTATTTCTTCTCCACCAGCAGCAGCGGCCGGATCAGATGCAGCTTGCCGCCGAAAAAGGGCTCGTTCATGCTCATGCCGTCCACGCGGCCGTTGCGGCACAGGTTCATGAAAAAGGTGGAGACCAGGTCCTCGGCATTGTGCCCCAGGGCCAGATGGGTGAGCCTGTACCGCGCGCAGAGCTCGAACAGGCGCTTGCGGCGCAGCCAGGCGCAGCGGAAACAGGGGGAACGGCGCTGGTTCCCGGCCGAATGGGCATGCGGGCCGAAGTCCGTCACCTCCAGATGCGAGGGGATGCCGTGCCGCGAGAGCCAGGCGGCCAGCGGCATATGGCTTTGCGGATCGAAGCCGGGGTTGAGATGGATGGCCATGATCTCGAAACGGAAGGGCACGATGCCCTGCCGGATGTGCAGGGTCTTGAGCAGCACGAAGCTGTCCACCCCGCCGGAAACGGCCACGCCGATGCGGCAGCCGGGCCGGATCATGCCTGTCCGCTGCATGGCCTTGCCGGCGCTCTTGACGCAGACCTCCTGCGCATAGGAGCGTTTTTCGCGCATATGTCCTCCTGCCCCGCAGGGCATGTGTTGCGTTGATTGGGGACGGCAGGCAGGGCAGGGACGATTTTCCGCGCCTCCGGCCTTGACAGCCGCACGAAAGACCAATAGCATAACTCGCTTGGGCAGGCAAAGAGTTCTGCCCCTCTTGCGCCGCGCCCGCTGCTGTCGGGTACGGCGGCATTCATTTTTACACTCCGCCCGCTGTCTCGCGGGCAAGCCGGAGGAACTATGGCCCGCATTACTGTGGAAGATTGCCAGGAACGCGTGAACAACCGCTTTTTGCTGGTCCAGATGGCCATCAAGCGCGTGCGCCAGTACCGTGAAGGCTATGAGCCCCTCATCGAAAGCCGCAACAAGGAAGCCGTGACCGCGCTGCGCGAGATCGCCGCGGGCAAGGTGCTGCCTGACGACATGAGCCTGTACAATCCCCTGCCCGAAGGTCAGGAGCCCGCCAAGAACGAAGGCTAGAGGTCATGGTAGAGCGAGACTATTACGAAGTTCTGGGGGTGGAACGCGACGCCGGCGAAGAGGAGATCAAAAAAGCCTACCGCAAGCTGGCCATGCGCTACCATCCCGACCACAACCCCGGTGATGCCGAAGCCGAACAAAAGTTCAAGGAAGCCGCCGAGGCCTATGACGTGCTGCGCGACGCCGAAAAGCGCGCCCGCTATGACCGCTTCGGTCATGCCGGCGTGCAGGGCGGCATGGGCGGTGCGGGCTTTACCAGCAACGAAGACATCTTCGCCCACTTCAGCGATATCTTCGGCGACCTTTTCGGCTTTGCTTCCGCCGGCGGCGCACGCGGTCCCCGTCCCATGCAGGGCGCCGACCTGCGCTACAACCTGAAAGTCACGTTCGAGCAGGCCGCCACAGGCGACGAGATACCCCTGACCCTGCCCAAGCACGTGACCTGCCCCGACTGCTCCGGCAGCGGCGCCGCCCCGGGCAGCAAGCCCGAGACCTGCCCCCAGTGCCACGGCACCGGCCAGGTGCGCCATTCCCAGGGCTTCTTCCAGATCGCCATGCCCTGCTCCACCTGCCAGGGGACCGGTCAGGTCATCAAAAAGCCCTGCCCCCGCTGCAAGGGCCAGGGCATCGTGGAAGAACGCCGCGAGATCGTGGTGCGCGTCCCTGCCGGTGTGGATACCGGCACCCGCCTGCGTGTGCGCGGTGAAGGGGAACCCGGCGAGCACGGGGGGCCCCCAGGCGACCTGTATGTGGTCCTGCATGTGGAGCCCAGCAAAAAATACGAACGCCAGGGCCAGGACCTCATCTATACCTGCGAGATCAGCTTCGTGCAGGCGGCCCTCGGCCACCGTGTGGACGTGCCCGGCCTCAAGGGCCCGCTGCCCCTGGACATCCCCAAGGGCATCCAGAGCGGCACCCTGCTGCGCCTCAAGGGCGAGGGCATGCCCTATCCCGGCCGCAGCAACCGCGGCGACCTGCTGGTGGAAGTCAAGGTCCTGACCCCCACCCGCATCTCGGACAGGCAGGCCGAGCTGCTGCGTGAATTCGAGCGCCTGGAAAGCGAAAGCCCGCTGGAAAAAGTCAAGAATCTTGGCAAGAAGCTGAGCAAAAAAATGGGCCTGGACTAGGGCGCTGATGCGCACGGGGACGGGATTCCGCCTTTACAGACAAGCTCTCATACGAAAGGGTGACAGTCACGAAGACCGTCACCCTTTTTTGTTTGGCTTTCCGTGGCACGGGCCGCCGTTTCCATGCGCCCTGAACTGTCGGCAATCTATCGAGGAAGCGGAGACAGCGGGGGAACGCCCTTCCGCGCACTGCCACGCACTGCACGCAGCGGGCGCTGTGCCGTCCTCTGCCCGGGCCGCGGGCTCCTGCCCCCGCGCTCCCGGCTACCTGCCCTGTCCGTCCCGCATGGCCAGGGCCCGCAGGCTCCGGTGATCCACCTTGCCCGAGCCCAGCAGGGGCAGGGCCGCCAGCCGCTGCACCCGGCGCAGCATATGCAGGCCGGAGAGGCCTTCCTCCCGCAGCACGGCATTGGCCCGGGCGCAATCCAGCGGCAGGGTCGTGAACAGCACCAGCACGGTCTGGCCCTCCTCTTCCAGCGCATCCACGGCCAGCACCGGGCCTTCCTGTCCGGCGGGGGCCGTGAAATGGCGCCCCAGCACGGCTTCCAGCTGCGGCAGGGAGATCATCTCCCCGCCCAGCTTGACGAAACGCTCCCGCCGTCCCGCAAAGGTCATGTGACCGCCGCCGTCCGCCCGCACCAGATCGCCGGTGCAGTACCAGTCCTCGCCGTCCAGGCGCAGGAAGGGCGACGCCGGGCCGCCATCGCTCCCCTGCCCCAGATAGCCGCTGAACACATTGGGGCCCCGTACCAGCAGCAGTCCGATCTCTCCGGCCGCCAGCCGCTGCCGGGGCTCCTGCAAAGACACGATGGCCGTGCGCACCGAAGGCAGGGGACGGCCGATGGTGCCTGCGCGGGCATCGCCGGGCAGGTTGAGGCTGATGACCGGCGAACATTCCGTCACACCGTAGCCCTCGCACAGCAGGCCACCGCCACTCAGGCGGGCGAAGTCATCATAAAGGCGCCGCGGACAGGCTTCCGCGCCCACGAAGGCCACACGCAGGGATGCCAGATCCCCGGGCCGGGCCTGACGCAGCATGCCGTCCAGAAAGGTGGGGGCCGCCACCAGCAGGGTCGGCCGCCACTGGCGGCACACGGCATCCAGACGGGCGCCTTCCGTGGGGTTGGCATGGAAGACCACCGGCATGCCGAAACAGAGGGGCAGCACGATGTTGCCCGTGAGGCCCAGCGTATGGAAGGGCGGCAGCATGGCCAGCATGGCGTCATGGCTGTCCAGGGCCAGGATGGCCGCCACGTCCCGGCAGTTGGAAAGGATGTTGTCATGGCTGAGCGGCACGCCCTTGGGCGCCGCCGACGAGCCCGAGGTGAACAGAATGGCCGCCAGCGGGGACGGCTTCCGGGGCACGACGCAGCCTTCGAGCCCTGCCAGCGAGAGGAACGCACGGCAGGCGGCCTCCAGACGCAGACAGGGGGACAGGGAGGACGCCGCATCTTCCAGCGGCAGCCATGCGGCCCCGGCCTCTCCGGCGGCTTCGCGCAGGCCGCTGCCTTCCAGACGATCCAGCAGGGCCCGGGCAGTGAGGATATGGCGCACCCCGGCCAGACGCAGGCAATGGCACAGATTGCGCGGGCCTGTGGTCCAGTTCAGCATGACCGGCGTCTGTCCGGCCAGCAGCACGGCCAGCCAGGCCACACAGGCCGCTGACGAGGCGGGCAGCATGATGCCCACCCGCTGCCCGCCGCCCGGACGGCGGCGCAGATACAGGGAAAGGGCCACGGCCCGTATCCAGAACGCACGCGCCGTCAGTATCCGGCCGTTGTCGGCCAGCAGGGGGCGGGACGGGGCGCGCCGCGCCTGCCGCAACATGACCAGCGGCAAATGGGGAGCATCAGGCAGGCCGAGCGCCCGGGCGGGCCGGGCCCGCACGGCATCCAGCCAGGGAGAGGGAGCTTCCTCCGCCTCCGTCGGCGCGGCCTCCGGCAGCTGCCCGGCGGCCAGCAGCAGACAGTCCCCCACAGTACGCAAGCCTTCCAGACTGGCGGGCGCGTGGCCGGAGCGCCCTTCCAGCTGCACGGCCAGTTCGGCCAGGGCCAGGCTGTCCAGCCCCAGATCAGTGTCCAGGCGCTGGTCTTCCTTGAGGCCGGCCCACTCCGGGCCCAGGGGCGACGCGTCCGCCAGCAGCCGCAGCACGGCTTCCCGGTCAGCAGCGGCGAGCGGGGGCGGCGTGGCGGCCGTCCGGGCCGGTGCAGCCCCCGTGCCCGCCACGGACAGCACTCCGGCGCGCCAGGGAAAAAGGATCTGCGGCCGGGCCTTTTCCCCGCCGTCGGCATCATAAAAGGCTTCCAGCAGGGCATTGTACGCACGGGCCCCCTCCCCGGCCACGGGACGGCGGGACGGCAGGGCGCAGGTGATGCGCACCTCCCGCCGGGGCAGGAAGAACAGGCCGTGACAGAGCAGCGACACCAGCCCGCGCAGCAGGGCCCGGCCCAGCACGGGTTCCCCCGCCGCCCGGCTGAAGGACGAGCCCCAGAGACCGCGCGTGCGCACGAGGACCAGACCGCAGTCGGGCACGGCCTGCAACAGCCGGAACGCGCCGCTGTTGCCGCCCAGATGGGTGCCGCCGTCCCGGCTCAGGCCCCCGGAGGGATACAGAAGGACGTTCTCGCCCCGGGCCAGCGCGGCGGCGCAGCTGTCCAGCGCCTCCCTCACCCGGTCACGGGCGGAGAGGCCGTCACGGCACAGGTCCGGCAGGGCGATGCAGCCCGTCAGCGCGGCCAGCGGCCGCAGCCATGGACGGCTTATCTGATGGCTGTCCGCCAGCGGCCGCAGGTCGAAAGCGGCGAGCTGCGTACACAAGAGGGCCGGATCCATGAAGGCGGGATGGTTGGGCAGGACAAGCACCCCCCTGCCCCGCTCGCGTGCCCGTTCCGCTTCGGCCTGCAGGATGTCCAGCCCTTCCAGGCGGACACGGTAGCGCAGGGACAGTAGGGCGCGGCCGCAGGCCAGCAGCATGCGGGAGAACAGAATACGGACACGGCTCCCGGCCCGGTGCGGGCCCCGGGGCCCTCCAGTCTCCCCCTCGCCGCCCCCTGCCCCGCCGTTGTGTCCGCTGTCGCCGCCATCAGGAAAAGCGTCCCGGAGACGGCGGGACAGAAAGACGGCCCAGATCAGGGCAAGGCCGCCCAGCAGCATGTGGGCCGCGGAGGGCGGCAGGAAGGACAACAGGGCGTAGACCGGCCCGGCCAGGGCCATGCCGGAAAAGGAAAAGAAATTGCTGGTGCCGAGGATGCGGCCCTTTTCCTCCGCTGCCGGAAGCAGCTGGATCTGGCTGGACACCGGCACGATGTACAGGCTGCCGCAGATGCCCACCGCCGCATAGCAGGCAAAGAGCAGGCCGAAACGGAAGGCCCCGGGCGCGGCGGGCACACCACCGGCGACCGCCAGCAGCAGGCCGATACCGGCACAGGCGCGGGGCACGCTCCGCCGCCAGTCCGCGCGGGCACGGCGGGCCGCCAGACCGGCCCCGGCGCAGATGCCCAGCATGAGCCCGCCGGGCAGCAGGCTGGCCAGGGTGGGGCCAAGGCCCAGCTGGGCCACGCCGTAGGCATTGATCTCCAGCAGGACGAGGGTGGACAGGGTGTAGAAGAAGGCGTCGGCGCACAGGCACCCAAAGATGCCCTTGCGGGCGCGCAGGCGCCACAGCTCACGGGCGGAATCCAGGGCCCCCAGCCAGGGGAAGGGCGGCAGCTCTTCCCTGCGGGCGGCGGCGGGCCGGCAGGGGATGAAGAACACGGAGAGCAGGCCCAGCACCGCCACGCCCACGGCCACGGCCGCCACCAGCCAGCGCCCGAAGGGGATCTCCGTGGCGAGCCATTGCCGTTCCAGGGCCCCGCCTGCCAGCGTGATGCCCAGCAGGATGGACGCCGTGGTGGTCAGCTTGAACAGGGCGTTGACGCGGGGCACGTCCTCGCGGGCGAACAGTTCCGGCAGGGAACCGTTGAGGGCCGGGCTGAACAGGGTGGCGCTGGCCCCCATGCAGAAGAGCATGGCCAGCATGCCGCTCCAGTGCAGCTGGAGCAGCCCCCAGCCCCCGGCCAGCATGGCGCACACTTCCAGGGCCTTGGCAGCCAGCACCAGACGGCACTTGGCATAGCGGTCGGCCAGCCAGCCCGCCCAGGCGGAGAACAGGACGAAGGGCAGCGAAAAAAGCACGGTGCCCCAGGCCTGCACGGCCGTATGGCCCATGCCCACGGCCAGCAGCAGGATGGCCTGCTTGAAAAAATTGTCGTTGAAGGTGCCGAGGGTATAGCTCACCCCCAGCGAGACGGTCTGTCGCAAAAATCGCCTGCTCATGCGCACTCCTTGCAGCACCCGTGCATGGCGGCGATCCCTGCCGGAGGCCTGCCCGGCCGGGCGGCTCAGGAACGGTCGCCCTGCTCCGCGGCCAGCTCGGCCAGCGCGTAATCCCGCACCCGGTCGAGCATCTCCAGGGCAAAGGGCAGGTCGCGCCGGTAAAGCACTTCCCGGCCCTGCCGCCGGGGGATCAGCAGCCCGGCCCGCACGAGGACGTTCACATGATGGCTCACGGCCGTGCGGCTCAGGCCCACAGTGGTCACAAGGCTGCTGAGACTGATGCTTTCCCCGGGTTCGAAGAGCAGAAGGATCTTCTGCCGGGTGGCATCCCCCATGGCGGAAAAGACCCGCGCCACGCGTTCCCAGTCGTCCGGCAGGGCGGTGATGTACGAGGAATTCATGCCCTTGGTGTAGACGCTGGGAAAGTATGCTGTCAACAGCAAACTAAAAAAGTAGTTTTATCATGTCAACTAAAAAACTAGTTTTATAGTTTTATTATCGGATCTTCCCGACCTGTGCGCCCCCGGACACACGTCCTTGCCTGCCGGGCGTGACACGTTCCCCCTGGAGAGGGCACAAAAAACAGGGCCGCACGACACCGGTGCAGCCCTGCCCATATTGACATATTCAACAGATATTTCTGTATGTTACTGATAAAAATAGTGCCGTATGGCGCTCAGCGGCGATGACAGGCCGACAGCCACACGGGCACGGCCTGCCGCCTCCATGCCCGAAATCCGCCGGCCCGCGCGGGACGGAGGCCCCACCCCACGGCACGGCTCCCCTGGCCTCCTGCCACCGCAGGCCCAAGGAAGTCAGGCCAGGGAGGCCGAGGCCAGCCGCGTCATGGGCAAGCGCTCCGGCAACTGCTCCTGCGGCAGGGAAAGGCGCAAGGCCCGGCCCCCGGCCAGCGCCACGGCCAGCACGGCGCAGATGCGCAGCCAGGCCCGGCCCGGCTCCTCCGGCAGGGCCCCCAGACACAGGAAAAAGGCCAGGCCTTCGGGCGGCGGATCGCCCAGCAGGGCCTGCTCGGCCGCTGTCAGCCGCAGAGGCACGGCACAGCCCAGGGCGCAGGCCTCGCCCAGCAGCAGGCCCTCTTCCGGCCGCCCGGCAGGGTGCAGCACGCCCACGGGGCTCCCCGCTGCCCGGCGCCAAAAGCGGAAGGCCCGCGCACCGGGAAAATCTGCCAGCCCGGCCGGGAACTGCCACTGCGCCGGGATGGCGTCTCCTGCCGGGGACAGGGGACGGCACAGCGGCCCGGCGTCCGCCCCCTCCGTCAGGGCGTCGTGCCGGCTCACGCGGCCGGCCCCGCCAGCTTCCGGGCCATCTCCCGCCCCATGACGAAGGCCTGGCGGCAGTCCTGCGGGAACTGCTCCTCGCGCTGGCGCCGTTTGTCCGCCACGGAAAAGCGGTCGGCCTTGTATCTGGCGTAGTCGTCGAACTGCCAGGTATCGTTCACATAGAGGACGGCGGGCTCGCTGAAGATGCGCCCCAGATAGCCCTCCATGACGGCCAGGGTCGCGGGATAGCCGTACTGCCGCATGGTGGCCGCATCCACGTTCATGGTGTAGATGCAGGCCGTGGCCAGACGGCGGGGCGCGATGGTGCTGCCCTGACGGTCATAGACCACATAGGGGAAGCACAGGCGTTCCTGGAACGAACGCATGGCGCCCGTCACGTTGCCGAAATAGACAGGGCTGCCCAGGACCAGGCCGTCGGCCTGCTCCAGGGCGGCCAGCACGGGCGCAAGATCGTCCTTCAGGGCGCAATGTCCGTACGAGGCCCCGCCCAGGCGCTTGCAGGCGAAACAGCTGCGGCAGCCGGAAGCATGCAGGCCGTAAAGGTGGACCAGTTCCGTGTCCGCCCCGGCGCTGCGGGCCCCTTCCAGAAAATGATCCAGCACCGTGGCCGTATTGCCCTTTTTGCGCGGGCTGCCGTTGATGGCGATTATCTTCATGGCATCGTTCCTCCGGTTCAGGCGGCCTTCGTGCCGCTGCGGTTGCGGGCCAGGGTACAGCCCACGGCCAGCAGGCTCAGGACGCCGAACAGCACCATGTCCACCCGCATGCAGTGCAGGAAGGCGCCGATATTGTCCCTGCCCACCGGCTCATGGCCCAGAAAAAGGCTCAGGGTCAGGGTGATGATGGTCAGGTTGCCCAGCATGCCGGCCGTGCGCACCGTGCCCACCAGCCCGGAAGCCTGTCCCACCCGCTGGGGCCCGGCCGCCTCGAGGATGATGGTGGTGTTGGGCAGGGCGAACAGGCTGACGCCGGCGCCGATGAGGCATTGCGCGCCCACGATGACCCAGAGCGAGGAATCCATGTCCAGGAAGGCGGCGCTCAGCAGGCCCAGGCCGCAGAACACCGTCCCGGCGGTGCTGATGAGGCCCTGGTCATAGCGGTCGCAGAGGCGGGCGGCCAGCGGACTGGACAGGGACTGCACGGCGGCCTGCAGCGCCAGCAGCAGACCGGCTTCCTGCACGCTGAAGCCCCGCCCCACCTGCAGGTAGAGGCTGAAAAAAAAGACCATGCCGAAAAAGGAACAGTAGTTGACGAAGGCCGCCACCAGCGACAGGCTGAGGACCCTGTTGCTGCGCAGCAGGCGCACGTCCACCATGGGGAAGGGGCTGCGCAGCTCCCGCCAGACGAAGCAGGCCAGCAGCACGAGGCAGAGCAGGAAGAGCCCCCCGCCCAGCAGATGGTCGTCCGCGATGCAGGAGGCGCCGAAGGTCAGTGCCGCCATGGCCCCGCCGTAGAGCAGGCAGCCCGGCACGTCGAAGGGTTCCTCGCCGGCGGTGCGCCATTCCAGGGGCACCCGGAAGACCATGATGCACATGGCGGCCAGGGCGGCCAGGCCCGTGCCCCAGAACAGCCAGCGCCAGCCCAGCCAGCCGGCCACAAGGCCGCCCACCGGCGGCCCGCAGGCGATGCCCGCGTAGACGGCCACATTGCTGAGGCCCAGATAGCTGGCCCGCATCTCCTTGGGCGCGGCGGACGCCAGCAGGGCCAGGCTGGCCGAGCTCAGCATGGCGGCCCCCATGCCCTGGAACAGGCGCAGGCCGATGAAAAGGTCGATATACGGGATGAAGCCCAGCACAAGGGCCAGCACACTGAACAGGCTCAGGCCGAAAAGGAAGATCCGGCGCCGCCCGTAGATGTCGCCCAGGGTGCCGCCGGCCAGCTGGAACACCACCAGCCCCAGCGTGTAGACGGCCCCCAGCAGGCTGAGCTCGCGCGCACTGGCGCCCAGGCTTTCCCCCAGGGGCGGCAGGACGGCGTTGACCCCGGCCACCATGAACGGCATGAAGAACTGCGCCGCGCAGACAGCCAGCAACAACCAGCGATGTTCTTTTGCGATACTCATGGGCAACCCTAAAACCCGGGGGCGGGGACGGTCAACAGGAGACGAGTATCGTGAAAAAAAGCACATCCCCCGCGGGCGCTATGCTGCGCGGGCTGCGGGGCTGTCCCCGGATCTGCCGCACCGGAGGCGGACGCCCTGCACGCGCCGGGCAGCCCTGCCCGCCACGAAGGCGGCCCCTGTCCCTGCGGCGGTCCCGTCGCGGCGGCCATCAGAAACGGGAAGGGACATGCCCTTCCCGCCCGGCGCCGGGACCGCGGACGATCCCGGCGGCACCCTTATGCCGCGGCCTTCCGCCATGCGGCACGGGATCTACAGGCCCGCTTCTTCCACCAGGCGCAGGCACATCTCGGATTTGTTGAGGCTGTACAGATGGATGCCGGGCGCGCCGCAATCCAGCAGCTGCCGGATCTGGCGCACGGCGAAGCGCAGGCCCGCCTCGCGCACGGCCTCCACGCCCCCCTTGTTGTGGGCCGCTTCCAGCTCCAGATAGAGCTTGCCCGGGATGTTGGCCCCGCACAGCGACAGCACGCGGCGCAGGGAGTCGAAGCTCTGGATGGGCAGGATGCCCGGGATGACCGGCGCCTCCAGTCCGGCGGCGCGCAGCGAGCTGACCAGGGACTCGTATTCGCGCACGTCGAAGAAAAGCTGGGTGATGACGAAGTCCGCCCCGGCGCGCAGCTTGTCGGCCAGATAGGCCCGATCCGAGGCGAAGGTGGCCGCATCGGGATGGGGCGCGGGATAGCCCGCCACAGCGATGCCCAGGTCGGGATGCTCCGAGCGCAGGAAGTGCACGAGATCACGGGCATTGTGGAAATGCCCCGCGTTCCAGTCCCAGCCGCTCGCGCCGCGCGGCGCATCACCGCGCAGGGCCAGCACGTTGTGGACCCCGGCACGGCGCAGCTTGCCCACGAAATCGCTGATGGCCTGCGGCTCGGCGCCCACGCAGGTCAGATGGGCCATGACGGTGAAGCCCCGCCGGGCCAGTTCTGCCGTGACGTCCAGCGTGTTCTGCTGCTTGCCGCCGCCCGCACCGTAGGTGACGGACAGGAAGAGGGGATCGACCGAACGCAGACGCTCCACGGTCTTGTAGAACTCCGGCAGATGACATTCCTCGGCAGGGGGAAAAAATTCCAAAGAAACAAAAGGCCTGGTTGCCTGGCGAAGAGCCTGGGCGATCTGCATGACATAACTCCTGGGAACGGTGGATCGGAAAAAACGGTTTCGATGCCCCCAACTATATCAATATAACTTGATAAGTCAATATAGTTTCTCCTCCTCTCCCGGCCGTGCCGTGATGCTTGCCAAAAAACCAAGGGCGCTCTATGTCAGCAGGTATGGACGCTTCGGTCGCACCCGTTTTTTTTCGCCCCGCCACCCTCCTGCCCGCCGGCCGGCCCCGCCGCGGACGGCAGGACAGCCTCGCCTGCTGCCTCCGTCCGCTCTGCCTGCTGCTCTGCCTGCTGCTCTGCCTGCTGCTCTGCTGCCCCTGGGGAGCCGCTGCCGGAGGGAGCGCCCCGCCCGCGTCCCCTGCCCCCTCCCTGGAGCTGGAGCAGCTCGACCTTTCCGGTCTGCCCGGTCTGCCGCCCCTGCCCGCCGAGGACGACATCCTGCCTGCGGCAGCCTCCCGCTCCCTGCCGCTCCCGGAAGAGGCCCCGGCAGCGGACGCCGGTGCCGGGGCCGATGCGGCCCTGCCGGAAGCCCCCCGCTGGAATGCCCTGGAAGCGGGGCTTGAGTATGCGGAGTTCTCCCTGCAGTCCGAAGCCGGCCAGCAGGCCTCCCTGACCGTCCTGCGCATCGACCCGGAACGGTTCGATTTCCGCCTCTATGCCAGCGCCGCCCACAGCCACCCGGCCCTGACCCTGGGCCAGTGGGCCGACAGCCATGATCTGGTGGCCGCCATCAATGCCAGCATGTACCTGCCTGACGGTGTGACCAGCACCGGCTACATGCGGCAGGACGACTATATCAACAACAAACGCCTCGTCCGCCGCTTCGGCGCCTTCTTCGTGGCCGGCCCCCGGCAGGAGGGCCTGCCCCGCGCCGACATCCTGACCCGCGAGGATCCCCGGTGGCAGGAACTGCTGGGGCAGTACCGCCTGGTCATCCAGAACTACCGCATGATCAATGACGAGCGCCGCATCCTCTGGTCCCCCGGCGGTCCCCTGTACGCCATCTCGGCGGTGGCCGAGGACGGTGACGGCCAGATCCTCTTCCTGCACTGCCGCGAACCGCTGGAAGCCTACAGCTTTGCCCATGCCCTGCTCCACCTGCCCCTGGATGTCCGCACCGTCATGTATGTGGAAGGCGGCATGCAGGCCGGCCTCGTGATCCGTTCCCCCGGGCTGCACCAGGAGCTGCGCGGCCGCCACCTGGCCGATTTCTGGGTCACGGGCAATGTGCGGGCCCAGCTGCCCAACGTGCTGGGCATCCGGCGCCGCCATGACCCGCCGCTGCCGGACTGCCCCGTCATGCCCCGGCAGGCGCCCGCCCCCTCCCCCGAGGGGCGCTGACGCGCGGAACAGGGCAGCCATGCTCGCTTTTTTATCTGTGATGCCTGCTGCGGGAAGGACAGCGTTTTTGTGAAAATCTTCTTTATTGATAAAAATTACTATTGCACGCTAAAAACCCCTTTACAGCGGGCCCGTCTTGGTTCAAAGTAATCCCGTCGGAACACGTTCCGGCACCCCCATACACGGTTCCCAACTGTCCGGTTGCGGACAAAGGTAGACAAATATCATGCCGAACCAGCTTGAAGTTTATAAGTGCACCCATTGCGGCAATATCGTTGAAGTCCTCCACGGCGGCGGCGCCAGCCTGGTCTGCTGTGGCGAGAACATGAAGCTCATGAAGGAAGGCTCCACCGACGGCGCCATGGAAAAACATGTGCCCGTGATCGAAAAGATCGACGGCGGCTACAAGGTGAGCGTGGGCAGCGTGGCCCACCCCATGGACGAGAACCACTACATCCAGTGGATCGAACTGCTGGCCGGCGACCAGAGCCTGACCTGTTTCCTGAAGCCGGGCGACAAGCCTGAAGCGGTGTTCAAGACCGACGCCGAAAAAGTCACCGCCCGCGAATACTGCAACCTTCACGGCCACTGGAAGGCCGAAAACTAGGCCCACAAGGAGAGACACCATGAAATACGTTTGCAGCGTGTGCGGTTACGAATATGATCCCGCCGAAAACGACAACGTGCCCTTCGATCAGCTGCCTGATGACTGGACCTGCCCCGTCTGTGGCGTGAGCAAGGACCAGTTCGAACAGGCCTAGGCCCTGTTTCCTCCGCCTTTTCCGCCTGCCCTGCCGCCTTGCGGCAGGGCAGGCTCGTTTATGCCCTTTTGGGCATCCTGACCGCGAACACTATCCCCCCAATGGAGATTTTTCATGCAGCCCGTTGAAATCAAAAAAGATATTTTCTGGGTCGGTTGCGTGGACTACGATCACCGTGACTTCCACGGCTATTCCCGCTCCCCCGAAGGCTCCACCTACAATGCCTACCTGATCCGCGACGAAAAGAACGTCCTCATGGATACCGTGTACCCCGGCTGGGCCGGCAGCATGCTGTGCCGCATCGCCAAGGTCATGGATCCCGAAAAGATCGACTACATCGTCTGCAACCACATGGAACCCGACCACGCCGGCAGCCTGGCCGAAGTGGTGGCCCGCGTGAAGCCCGAAAAGATCTTCGTCTCCACCCTGGGCTACAAGTCCATGCAGGGTTACTTCGACTGCAAGGACTGGCCCGTCGAAGTGGTCAAGAGCGGCGACAAGCTGAACATCGGCAAGCGCAACATCATCTTCCAGGAGACCCGCATGCTGCACTGGCCCGACAGCATGGTCTCCTACATCCCCGAAGACAAGCTGCTCATCAGCAACGACGCCTTCGGCCAGAACATCGCCACCAGCTACCGCTATGCCGATGAGCACGACCAGGGCGACTTCGTGCGCGCCATCAAGGAATACTACTACAACATCGTGCTGCCCTACTCTCCCCAGGTGCTGAAGACCCTGCCCATCGTGGAGAGCCTGGACATCGACATGATCGCCCCTGACCACGGCCTGATCCACCGCGGCGAAAAGCCCGTGAAGTTCATCGTGGACATGTACCGCCAGCTGGCCGAGCAGAAGCCCCAGCAGCGCGCCATGGTGATCTACGACACCATGTGGCATTCCACCGAGAAGATGGCCTATGCCGTGTGCAGCGGCCTGGAAGAAGCGGGCGTGCCCACCCGCCTGATGTCCGTGAAGAGCAACCACCACAGCGACGTGATGACCGAACTGGCCAGCTGCGGTGCCGTGATCGCGGGCTCCCCCACCCACAACAACACCATCATGCCCCTGATGGCCTCCACCCTGACCTACATGAAGGGCCTGCGCCCCCAGAACCGCGTGGGCGGCGCCTTCGGCTCCTACGGCTGGTCCGGTGAATCCGCCAAGGTCCTGCACGAGATGCTGGCTTCCATGGGCATGGACATGCCCGCCGATTTCGTGAAGTGCAACTGGACCCCGCGCCACGAAGCCCTGCGCGCCTGCGTGGAGCTGGGCAAGACCGTGGGCGAGGCCCTGAAAAAGAAGTGCCAGGGCGAATAGGCCCGCCTTTTCCTGCATGCCCGCGACGGCGTCCCCGAACGGGGGCGCCGTTTTTTATGCCCTGCACGCATCTGGGGCGGGCTGCCCCCCATCCCGCAGGCGGGCATCGTCCGGCAACGTGGCGGGCCGGGCCTGCGCCGCCTCCGTCAGATAGCCACAAGAGGCCAGCAGGCGGGCCGCCTCGGCCACGGAAAATCCCTGCCAGGGGCCCCGGACCGCCCCTTCCTCGTCCCGGGGGATGGCACCGGTCTCCACCACCAGGACATTGGCTCCCCAGTCCACCGCCTGCGCCACGGGCGGATGCACGCAGATGTCCGGTGTCCCCGGCCCGCAGCAAAGGCGTGTCACCGCCACCAGCTGCGCCAGCCGCCCACCGCTCACCGGCGGGAAGGATGCCAGCGGACTTCCGGGCACCGGGACCCGGGCCATGACGCCACAGACCTTCGTCCCGGACTCCAGACCGGCCAGCAGTACGTCCGCGATCTCTTCGTCGGTATGCTCACTGCCCACCGGTTCCACAAGATGGGCCGGGCCCAGTCCCTCCGCATGGATCCTGTGCAGGCTCTGCCGTCGTGCCCGGGGATCAAAGGGCGTGTCCCGCCCCTCACCCAGCCGCAAAGCATGGTAGAGCAGTCCCACGCCGGCCCGCCGCAGGGATGCGGCCCCGGGGCCGTCAAGCTGGCGGGTATTGGCCACCAGGCAGCAGGAGGACGGCAGGACGTTGCGGACCCGCGCCGCCAGCCCGCACAGGGCCTCCAGGCCGTAAGCCTCCGTCGTGCGCAGCACCACCCAGGATGCCCCGGCTGCGGCAAACGCTGCGGCGGCCCGAACCACTTCTTCACCGCGCCAGCGCCGGGCCCGGCGCACGATGCCCCGGCTCTGCCCGAAAGCGCAGAAGGCACAGTCCATGGGGCAGGGGACGCAGTCCACACCTATGGCTGCCCAGACCTTTCCCCTGTTGCCTGCCAGCAGGCGCGCCATATGGCGGGCCGTCTTTCCCAGCAGGACCGCCTGCGGCGAGTCCGCCTTCCAGGCCAGCATGGTCAGGATATCGTCCCTTGCCGGCAACTTGCCCTCCAGTGTGCGGCGGCGTACCTTTTCCAGCAGCAGGACGTCCTCCCGGCCAGCGGCAGGGGCGTCCCCCTCTCTCTTGATGCCCGTCATGACAGCACCTCCCGGGAAATGGTTTGACAGGAACCTTTTCCCTGCCTATGTTCAACCTATAGTAGACTAACTCCAATATTATGTTCGTGCAAGAAAGTTCCCTTTTTGACGGCTGCCCGTGCAGCGGCTGCCACCTGCCACGCTTCGTCCTGCCCCTGCTGCTGGGCCTTCTGGCCGATGGCCCGCAACATGGCTACCAGCTCTTGCAGCGGCTCAGGGACTTTCCCACCCTGCGCGACACCCCGCCGGACCAGGCCGGGATGTACCGTCTTTTGAAACAGATGGAGGACAACGGCCTTGTGAGCGGCGAGCAGGGGCCCGGCCGCACCGTGGGCAAGCGCAGTTTCACCCTGACGGCACGGGGGCAGGCCTGCCTGGCCACCTGGGCCGGGACGCTGGACCGCTATCAGGAAGACATAGCCTGTATCGTCAGCTTCCTGCGCCGCGGGAAGGTCGGGGGCGACCATTCCTGATATCCGCACAGGCCCGGGCCTCCTGCCGTCCGAAAACACTTTGGAGGCATCATGGATCATCAGGAGATCGCACGTCAGTTCGCGGCCTGCATCGCTTGCAGCCAGCAGATATGCCGCCATTTCGCGCCCCGGCTGGGCATCGACGACAGCCTGGCCCTGCGCATGGCCGCGGCTTTCGGCAGCGGCATGGGCCATGCCGGGACCTGCGGCTGCTTCACCGGCGCCATGCTCGTCCTCGGCCTGCGCTTCGGACCGCATGAGAGCGCCACGGCGTCCGCCTGTACGGAACGGCTGGCCGGAGAAATCCGCCGCTTCGAAGGGCTGTTCCGGCAGGCGCACGGCAGCCTGCTCTGCCGCGACATCCTCGGTATCGACATCTCATCCCCCGAAGGACTGGCCCGGGCCTGTGCACAGGGGCTTTTCAGCTCCGTCTGTGCGCCGCTGGTGGCCCGGACATGCGCCCTGCTGGAATGCGGCTGGGAGGGGCCGCGGGTGGAGGGCTCTCCAGAGACGCCAGGCCCCGGTGCTGCGGATGCTCCCTGCCCGCAGCGCCCGTGAAGGCCCTGCGGGCTCTGGGGCCGGGACAGCCTGCCCCAGCAGCAGGACGGTCTCCTTTCCTCCGGCAGGCTGCTACCGGCACGGCCGCGCCTGTCAGAAAGGCCTCCCGCCTCCGTACGGTACGCCCTCTGGCAGGGCCCAGCAAAAAAGGCCGGAGCCTCAAGGGCCCCGGCCTCCGGTTGTCCGTTGTCAAAAAATGCTAGCGTCCGCTTTCGCGTTCTTCCTGGCAGGCGCGGCACAGGCCGACGCCGGGCAGGGCCTCCAGACGCTTCTGGGGGATGGGCTCACCGCATTCGCGGCAGCAGGCCACGCCGTCGATCCAGTCGGGACCGCCCTGATCCAGGGCAGCGCGGGCGCGGGAGAGGGCAGCTTCACGGTCCAGACGTTCAAGTTCAGTGGCCTGGTCAAAAACATCCATGCATCTGTCTCCTTAAAGCAAGCGGCAATCCCGCATACGCCGGGATTGCCGTAGTGGATTGGTGCGGGCCTGTGTAGCACAGGCGCCCCATCCTGTAAAGAGGCCGCCCGCAGGCCCAAAGAAAAAATCAGGATGGCGGGCCCCCGAGACGGCCGTGATGGGGCCGCCCCCCAAAAGACGGTAAAAAGAGGCCCCCGCGCCGGCCGGCGGCACGGGGGCCCGGAGGGTCTCTGGGGAAGGCGTGCCTACTTCGCCGTGCGCAGGATGTCTTCCAGCGTGTCGATGAAGGCGTCGAGGTCGGCCTTGTCGATGGTCAGGGCGGGCAGCAGACGCAGGGTCACGCCGTGGCTCAGGTTGCAGATGAAGCCGCGGGAGATGAGTTCGCGCCACACGGCGGCGGCATCCACGGCCAGCTCGATGCCGATCATCAGGCCCAGGCCGCGCACTTCACGCACGGTACCGGGCAGCTTGTCCTGGATGGCGCGGACGCGGTCCATCACATGCCTGCCCAGCACGGCGGCACGGTCGGCCAGCTTGTCGCGGAGCATGATCTCCACGCACTTGGCCGCCACACCTGAGGCCAGCGCGCCGCCGCCGAAGGTGGTGGCATGGCTGCCCGCCTCGAAGCCCCTGGCCATCTCGTCGGTGGCCAGCATGGCGCCCATGGGCAGGCCGTTGGCCAGGGATTTGGCCATGCTGATGGCGTCCGGGGTCAGGCCGTGCTGCTGGAAGGCCCAGAAGGTACCGGTGCGGCACAGACCGGCCTGCACTTCGTCGCAGATGAAGAGGATGTCGTGCTTGCGGCACAGGGCTTCCACACCGCGCAGGTAATCGCCCGGCAGGGGCACGATGCCGCCTTCGCCCTGCACCACTTCCAGCAGCACCGCCGCCGTGGCGGGCGTGATAGCGGCCTCCAGGGCGGCCAGGTCATTGGCGGGCACCTGCTTGAAGCCGTCGGGCAGCGGCGTGAAGCCGTCGCTCAGGCTCTCGCGGCCCGTGGCGGCCAGGGCGCCGAAGGTACGGCCGTGGAAGCAGCCGCCCAGGGTGATGATCTCGTAGGCGTCGCGCTGCTTGACCTTGCGCATGTAGCGGCGGGCCAGCTTGATGCAGGCCTCGTTGGCCTCGGCGCCGGAATTGCAGAAAAAGACCTTGCCGTGATGGCTGGTGCCCAGCAGCAGGCGGGCCAGCTCCAGCTGCTCTTCCTGATAGAAGAGGTTGCTGACGTGCCAGAGCTTGTGGGCCTGGGCTTCCAGGGCGGCGCAGACCTCATCGTTGCAGTGGCCCAGGGCGGTCACCGCGATACCGGCCAGCAGGTCCACATATTCCTTGCCGTCCACGTCCCACAACCGCGAGCCCTTGCCTCGGACCACAGCCACGGGATATCGGCTGTAGGAACGGCAAAGCAGTGCTTCTTCCTGGGCTTTGATGGCGGAAAATGCGTCGGACATGGTCAACTCCTTTGCTGGGAGGCCTTGCGCCCTCCCACGGGGCACGCGCCCCGGCAATGATGAAACAGAAATGGCTTCGCAAAAAACGGGAGGGCCGCCGGAAACACATGCCTCCGGCCCGCCGGCGGGCTGGGCCCGCGGCGCACGCGGCCCCGGGCGGCGGCATCCCTCTGGCGGCTAGCGCCCCGTATGTCCGAAGCCGCCCGCACCGCGCTCCGTGGCGGAGAGGCTCTCCACCTCCTGCCAGACAGGGCGGACAAAGGGCTGGAAAACAAGCTGGGCCATGCGCTCCCCACGCCTGAGGACGCGCTCCTCGCCCGAGGTGTTGAGCAGCATGACGAGGATCTCGCCCGTATAGTCGGGGTCGATGACCCCCACGCCCTGGGCCACGGTCAGGCCCTCACGCGCGCCGAGGCCGCTGCGGGAATAGAGGAAGCCCGCAAAACCGGCCTCGCAGGGCTGCACGCTGATGCCCGCGGGCACGCAGAAGCGGCCCCCGGCAGGGATGCGCACGCAGTCCTCGTCCAGACAGGCGCGCAGGTCGATACCGGCCGAAAAGGCCGTGGCCGGTTCAAGCCGGCCGGCATACAGGGAACGGGCCCCTTCGCGCACGAAAGCGAGGCGCACGGGGCAGGCGGGTACGGAAAGAGTGCTCATGGCGTGAGATGTAGCGCACATGCGGGCAGCGGGCAAGAGGCGCAGGCCGCCGCACGCCCGCAGGCCGCGTCCCGGGGACGGCCGTTTCGTGCCCGCGCTCACGGACAGGCCGTGCCGGCGGCCCCGGACAGCCCTGGCGGCGCCCTGTCCATGTCCTCCCCACGGCGCGGACCACGCCGCCTGCCGGGATTTTCAGGAACCATTGCCGGCAGAGCTCCGGGCGGAGCCCCGGCAAAAAAATTTTTTTCAGTCCGCCCTGCCGGATGCCCTGTGACGGCCTGTGTTCCCCCAGCCTTCTTCCTTGCAAGGGAGGCCCGCGCCCCGCCGGCTTCCCCCGCTCCCTTCCCGGGCCCTCCGCTCCTGGCCCCTTGCCTTCCCGGCCCGTATCAGGCAAAGATGCGGCCAACAAAAGGAGATGGCGTGACTGAACACAGCTATGCGGTTATTGGTGGCGGCCTGGCCGGTTGCGAATGCGCCCTGCGCCTGGCGCGGGCAGGCCTGCAGGTGACCCTGTTCGAACAGAAGCCGGCGTTCCGTTCCCCGGCCCATGTCAGTGACGGGCTGGCGGAGCTGGTCTGCTCCAATTCCCTGCGCTCGGACGAGCTGACCTCCGGCATCGGCCTGCTCAAGGCCGAGATGCGCGAACTGGGCAGCGACTTCATGGAGCTGGCCGACGCCCACCGCGTGCCCGCGGGCAAGGCCCTGGCCGTGGACCGCGAGGCCTTCTCGGCGGCCATGACGCGGCGCATCCTGTCCACGCCCGGCATCACGCTGGTCCACCGGCAGATCACCTCCCTGGACGATCCCGCGCTGGACGGCTTCGGGACCGTGGTGCTGGCGGCCGGGCCCCTGGCCTCGGAAAACCTCTCCGCCTCGCTGGCCGGGGTGGTGGGCGGCGACCACTGCTATTTTTATGATGCCATCGCGCCCATCGTCTGGACGCATTCCCTGAACAGGGACATCGTGTTCCGTGCCTCGCGCTACGGGCAGGAAAAGGGCGAGACGGGCGGCGACTATCTCAACTGCCCCATGAACAGGGAAGAATACGAGGCCTTCTATAACGCCCTGCTGGAAGCGCAGAAGGTGGGCGCACGGGACTTCGAGAAGGAAAAGCATTTCGAAGGCTGCATGCCGGTGGAGGCCCTGGCCGAGCGCGGCCCGCGCACCCTGACCTTCGGGCCGCTGAAGCCCGTGGGCTTCGTGGACCCGCGCACCGGCCGCCGCCCCTGGGCCATCCTGCAGCTGCGGGCCGAGACCCTCAACGGCGAGACCTGCAACCTGGTGGGCTGCCAGACCAAGCTGACCTATGGCGAGCAGGCACGGGTGTTCCGCATGGTGCCCGGTCTGGAGAAGGCGGAATTCGCCCGCTTCGGCAGCATGCACCGCAACACCTATGTGAACGCGCCCGTGGCCCTGAACGCCGACCTTTCGCTCAGGGCGCGGCCCCGGGTGTTCCTGGCCGGGCAGATCACCGGCGTGGAAGGCTATCTGGAATCCGCCGCCTGCGGCATGTGGCTGGGCATGCTGCTGGCCGCGCGCGCCCGGGGGCGGGAGCTGGCCCTGCCGCCGCTGGAATGCGCGCTGGGCGCCCTGCTCAACCACCTGCGCACCCCGGCGAAGCACTTCCAGCCCTCCAACGCCCATTTCGGCCTCATGCCGGAGCTGGACGAGAAGGCCAGAAAGAAGGACCGCAAGGCCCTCTACTCGGCCCGGGCGCGCGAGCGCTTCGCCAGCTGGCGCGCGGAACAGGGGCTGCTGACGGCCGGGATGTGAGGAGGGCCGGGGAAAAACTTTCTGCCGGACATGCCTTCCTTTGCCCCTGTTGTGCCGGGGCGGACGGCCGCCTGTGACGCCCATGCCGCAAAACGCTCAGGCACAGGGGCCGCAGTGCGTCCATAACCACCTGAAAAGACAAAAATAAAAAAAATCCCCAAAAAGTTGTTGACTCGCAAGGTGGTTTTCGCTAGATAAGACTTCGCCTCTTGGAGTAGGAGCGTAGCTCAGGTGGCTAGAGCACTTCCTTGACACGGAAGGGGTCAGCAGTTCAAGTCTGCTCGTTCCTACCAAATAAAATAATAAGGGCATGAGCCCGTGGCGACAGGGGCGGTGCCCGCCAGATAGCTGCATGAAAGCAGCACGTTTTTTGAAGATGGGGAGGTTTTTCAGCCTCCCCATTCCTTTTTTTGTACCATACGCCCGACAGGGCGCCTGAAGGAGTATAAACATGGATGTCCGCGTGGAAGGACAGGTGGTGGACGCCCCCGAACAGGGTGATGTGGCCGCTGTTCTGCAGAAAGCGCTGAGCGGCAAAAAATTCAAATCCGTGGTGGCTGCGCGCGTGACCGCAGGGGGCACGGAGACTTTGTGCGACCTTTCCGCCACCGTGCCCGCCCAGTGTACCGACATCACTCCCGTGTACGCCGATTCTCCCGAAGGCCTGAGCATGATCCGCCATTCCACGGCCCATGTCATGGCCGCCGCGGTGAAAAAGCTTTATCCCTCGGCCAAGGTGACCATCGGTCCCGCTGTGGAGAGCGGCTTCTACTACGACTTCGACGTGGAAAAGCCCTTCTCCAGCGAGGACTTCCCGGCCATCGAGGCAGAGATGCAGAGTATCGCCGGCGAACGCCTGCCCTTCGTGCGCACCACCATGAGCAAGGCCGACGCCATCGAGAAGTTCCGCAAGATGGGCGAGAACTTCAAGGTGGAGATCATCGAAGGCATCGAGGGCGACACGGTCTCCCTGTACACCTGCGGCGATTTCACCGACCTGTGCCGCGGCCCCCACGTGCCGCACACCGGCTTTTCCAGGGCCAGCAAGATCCTTTCCGCTGCCGGCGCCTACTGGCGCGGCGACGAAAAGAACCCCATGCTCTCCCGTCTGTACGGCACCGCCTTTGCCGACGAGAAGGCCCTCAACGCCTATCTGAAGCAGCTGGAAGAAGCCAAGCGCCGCGACCACCGCAAGCTGGGCCGCGAACTGGGCTTCTTCACCTTCCATGAAGACGTGGCCCCGGGCATGGTCTTCTGGCTGCCCAAGGGCATGCTGATGCGCACCATCCTGGAAGACTTCTGGCGCCGCGAGCACCTCAAGCGCGACTACGACCTGGTGCAGGGCCCGCAGCTGCTGCGCGTGGAGACCTGGCAGCGCTCCGGTCACTACGACCATTACCGCCAGAACATGTATTTCACCCAGATCGAGGACGATCAGTACGGCATCAAGCCCATGAACTGCATCTCGCACATGCTGATCTACCGCAACGATCTGCGCAGCTACCGTGACCTGCCCCAGCGCTACTTCGAGCTGGGCGTGGTGCACCGCCACGAAAAGAGCGGCACCCTGCACGGCCTGCTGCGTGTGCGCCAGTTCACCCAGGACGATGCCCACATCCTGTGCACGCCCGAACAGCTGGAAGGCGAGATCCTCGGTGTCATCCACCTGATCCGCGACCTGATGCACCTGTTCGGCTTCGACTACAAGGTGGGCATCTCCACCCGTCCCAAGGACAGCATCGGGACCGACGAAGCCTGGGAACTGGCGACCAATGCCCTGATCGAGGCCGTGAAGAAGGCCGGCATGCCCTACGAGATCAACGAGGGCGACGGCGCCTTCTACGGCCCCAAGATCGACGTGCGCCTGCTGGACTGCATCGGTCGTGAATGGCAGTGCTCCACCATCCAGGTGGACTTCACCCTGCCCGAACGTTTCGACCTGACCTATGTGGGCCAGGACGGCGAACGTCATCGCCCTGTCATGGTGCACCGGGCCATCATGGGCTCGCTGGAGCGCTTCATCGGTGTGCTCATCGAGCAGTACGCCGGCGCCATGCCCACCTGGCTGGCGCCCGAACAAGCCCGGATCCTGACGGTCACCGATGCCCACAACGAAGCCGCGCTCAAGGCCTGCGAGGAGCTGAAAGCTCTGGGGATCCGCGTGACGGCCGATACGCGCAACGAGAAGCTGGGCTTCAAGGTGCGCGAGGCGCAGCTGGCCAAGGTACCGTATATTCTGGTGGTTGGGGAAAAGGAAGCGCAGACGGGCGGCGTCAATGTGCGTCTGCGCAATGGGGACAACCTGGGGCTCAAGTCCGTGGCGGAAGTGGCTGCCCTGATCCGTACGGACAGCGAAGAGCCTTTCAAGAATGGAGGGATGCGCTATAGCTTCTCCTAACATGAGACCCCGGCGCGACATGCCGCAGGACGGCGTGCGCCGCAACGAGATGATCCGCGCCCGCGAAGTGCGCGTCATCGGCGCCGATGGGGAACAACTGGGTATTTTGCAGCGCAACGAGGCTGTTGCCCTTGCCAAGGAAGCCGGTATGGACCTGGTGGAAGTCGCTTCCACCTCCGAACCGCCTGTCTGCCGCATCATGGACTACGGCAAGTTCAAGTACGAGCAGCAGAAAAAGAAGCAGGAAGCCAAAAAGCGCCAGAGCGTGGTGCAGATCAAGGAGATCAAGGTCCGTCCCAAGACCGACGACCACGACTACGAGACCAAGCTGCGCCACATCCGCCGCTTCCTGGAAGACGGCGACCGCTGCAAGGTGACGGTGTTCTTCCGTGGCCGCGAGATCGTCCACAAGGACCGCGGCGTCAGCATCCTCGAACGCGTCGTGCAGGACCTGGCCGATGTGGCCAAGGTGGACC
Source organism: Desulfovibrio piger (assembly GCF_900116045.1). NCBI lineage: Bacteria > Pseudomonadati > Thermodesulfobacteriota > Desulfovibrionia > Desulfovibrionales > Desulfovibrionaceae > Desulfovibrio > Desulfovibrio piger. The sequence continues at coordinate 2,520,858 of NZ_LT630450.1, read as the reverse complement.
AGGAGCCCCGTGCCGAAGGCCGCACCCTGCAGATGCTGCTGGTGCCCAAGAAGTAGCCCGCGCCAGAACCTTTTCTGCCTGGCGTCACAGGTGGCCTGTGCCGTCGGGCCCGCCTGCGCGCTCCTGCATTTTTGCACTTGCGCCGCACGGCTTTTTCAGGCAATATGCCGTTCCTGTCCGTACTGTACGGGCAGGCCATTCGCTAAGGAGTATAACATGCCCAAGATCAAAACCCGGCGTTCCGCGGCCAAGCGTTTCGAGCTCACCGGCAGCGGCAAGTACAAGCGTCGTCGTCAGAATCTGCGCCACATCCTCACCAAGAAGGCTCCCGGCCGCAAGATGCGCCTGGGCCAGGCCGCCCTCGTTGACCGCACCAACGAGAAGGCCGTGCGCCGCATGCTGCCCAACGGCTAGCGCAGCGGCCCTTGCGAAAGCTCCGTACGCGGAGCATCCGCCGGCACGCGGGAGCGTGACGGTGTGGATTCTGATCCGTCCGGATTGCGCGCCCGTATGCGGGAGGCGGCATGACCGCCGCAGCACCGCCGCGCGGCGCGGCGCCCCACAGGGGCAACGGCCAGCGCAAAGCCGTTCTTTTCAAGCAATTTGCGCCCCATCTGGGATCAATTTTTTTCCCCGGCAGGCACAAAACCTCCGCCTTGGCCGGGCGAAAGGAGGGTACCCCCCATGCGTGTGAAGAGAGGTCTCGCCGCCCATCGTCGGCACAAAAAGTACCTGAGCGCGGCCAAGGGTTTCCGTGGTGGCCGCAGCCGTCTGTATCGTACCGCCCGTGAGGCTGTGGAGCGTTCGCTCCAGTATTCCTTCATCGGCCGCAAGCACCGCAAACGCGACTTCCGCACCCTGTGGATCCTGCGCATCAACGCCGGCGCGCGCCTGAACGGCCTGTCCTACAGCCGCCTCATGCACGGCCTGAACAAGGCCGGCATCGCCCTGAACCGCAAGGTCCTGGCCGACCTCGCCGTCTACCACAAGGACGATTTCGCCAAGGTGGTGGAAATGGCCAAGGCTGCCCTGTAGCCGGCACGCCACAGCTTTCCTGAGCGCGCGGCACGTCTTGGCGTGAGGTTTTTCCTCGTGCGGGATGTGCCGCGCTCTTTTTTTCCGCCGGAGATTCCGGTAAGATCGGGCGCGCCCCGGGTGCCGCGCATCATGCGGCCCCGGCGGCATGCGCCCCTGTTGTCATGTGGCGGCGGGACATGGTGTTCCTCCGCCGCTGTTGTGTGCGGCCCTCCGGGCCGTTCCTTTGACCGTAACGCCGCCTGCGGCGGCTCCGGGTATTCGCATGGATTTGATGACTGTACTGGAAAGCCTGGTTACAGACCTCGAAGCAGGTCTTGACCGGGCTTCTTCGTTGGATGAACTGGAAGGACTGCGGGTGGACTTTCTGGGCCGCAAGGGCAAACTGGCCCAGGCCATGAGTTCCATGGCCAAGCTGCCCCCCGCGGAACGCCCCGCCGTGGGTCAGAAGGCCAACAGCGTCAAGGAGCGCCTCACCGCCCTGTTCGACGCCCGCAAGAGCGCTCTGGAAGCGGCCCTCGAAGCCGAGGCCCTCAAACGCTTCGACGCCTCCCTGCCCGGCCGCGCCCCCTGGCGCGGCTCCCTGCACCCCACCACCCTGGTGATGGAAGAGATCTGCGGCATCTTCAGCAAACTGGGCTTCGACATCGCCTCCGGCCCGGAAGTGGAGAACGACTTCTACAATTTCGAGTCCCTCAACATGCCGCCGGAACACCCCGCCCGCGACATGCAGGACACCCTCTACATCACCGAACGCGTGCTCATGCGCACCCACACCTCCCCCGTGCAGGTGCGCACCATGCTGGGCCGCAAGCCCCCCCTGGCCATCGTGGCCCCCGGCAAGGTCTACCGCCGCGACTCCGACCTGACCCACACCCCCATGTTCCATCAGGTGGAAGGGCTGGTGGTGGGCCAGGACATCAGCATGGCCCATCTGCGCGGCACCCTCACCGCCTTCGTGCGCTCCGTGTTCGGCGGCCATACCGAAGTGCGCTTCCGTCCCAGCTTCTTCCCCTTCACGGAACCCTCGGCCGAGGTGGACATCAGCTGCTGCATGTGCGGCGGCAAGGGCCACATCGACGGCGAGCCCTGCCGCGTGTGCAAGACCACCGGCTGGGTGGAGATCCTGGGCTGCGGCATGGTGGACCCCGCCGTGTTCGCCTCCGTGGGCTATCCCGCCGACGTGAGCGGCTTCGCCTTCGGTCTGGGCGTGGAACGCGTGGCCATGCTCAAGTACGGCATCGGCGACCTGCGCATGTTCTTCGAGAACGACGTGCGTTTCCTCGGCCAGTTCGGCCTGTACGCCTAGGGTGGGTCCCGTGTCCCTGTCCGTCTGCCTCCGCCGCGCCTGCGTGCCCGTGCTGCTGGCCCTGCTCTGCGCCGCAGGCTCCGCCGCGCTGGACGCCGGCGACGCCCGGGCCGCCTCGGCCCTGAGCCCGCGCCACAGCGGCCTGGAGCCGCCCGGCGGGCCCAAGCCCATCGAGGGCCTGCCCGCCATGGGCAATGCCGGCAACACCACCGAGCGCGGCATGGGCTATACCGATGCCTACGGCCGCCCGCTCAAGGACTACGGCCCCGAGGAGGTGAAACCCCGCAAGCGCCCCCGCGGCGGCGCTTACGGCACTTACGGACGCAAACAGAGCCGCCCCCTGCCGGATCCCGACGCCGACACACCGGGCAAACCGGCCTGGGACTTCAACTGAATCAACTGCTAACCGGCCCTGCGGGGCCAGTGAGATGACATATGCTGCTTTCTCTTTCGTGGCTGCGCGAATTCGTCCCGTATGAAGGTACGGCACAGGAGCTGGGCGACCGGCTGACCATGCTGGGCCTGGAACTGGAAGAGATCGTGCGCCCCTATGACGCCATCGCCCCCATCGTGGTGGGCCATGTGGTGGAATGCGTCGACCATCCCGAATCCGACCACCTGCACATCTGCAAGGTGGACGCCGGCCAGGGCGAACTGCTGGATATCGTCTGCGGTGCCCCCAACGTGGCCGCCGGCCAGAAAGTCCCCGTGGCCCTGGTGGGCACCACCATGCCCGGCGGCCTGGTCATCAAGAAGGCCAAGCTGCGCGGCGCGCCCTCCTGCGGCATGATCTGTTCCGAACGCGAACTGGGCCTCACCGAGGATCACAGCGGCATCATGGTGCTGCCCGACAGCGCCGTGCCCGGCGCCCGTCTGGTGGACACCCTGGAGCTGGACCGCGAGGTGCTGGACATCTCCATCACCCCCAACCGCGCCGACTGCCTGTCCGTGCTGGGCCTGGCCCGCGAGACCGCCCTGGCCTTCAACCTGCCCCTGACCATCCCCGAGCTGCCCCTGAGCGAGGACGGCCCGGCCCGCGACCTGCCCCCGGTGGAGATCAGCGATCCCGAGCTTTGCAACCTCTATGCCGGCCGCGTCATCACCGGCATCAAGATCGCGCCCTCGCCCATGCGCATCCGTCACCGCCTGCATGCCGTGGGCGTGCGTCCCATCTCCAACATCGTGGACGTGACCAACTACATCCTCTTCGAATGCGGCCAGCCCTTGCATTCCTTCGACCTCGACAAGCTCAAGGGCGGGCGCATCATCGTCAGCCCCGCCGCCCAGGGCGAGAAGTTCGTCACCCTGGACGGCCAGGAACGCACCCTGGACGCCCGTGACCTCTGCATCCGCGACGCCGAGCGCGCCGTGGGCCTGGCCGGTGTCATGGGCGGCCTGAACACCGAGATCGACGAGAACAGCAGCAACGTCTTCCTGGAAAGCGCCGTGTTCCGTCCCGGCACCATCCGCAAGACCTCGCGCCGTCTGGGCCTCTCGTCCGAGGCCTCCTACCGCTTCGAACGCGGCATCGACCACAAGCGCGCCATCTGGTCCCTGGACCGCGCCTGCGCCATGATGGTGGCCGCCGCCGGCGGCAAGGTCTGCCCCGGCTACACCCTGGCCGAGCCCAGGCCCTTCGTGCCCGTGCAGATCGAGTTCCGCCCCGCCCGCGCCAATGCCCTGCTGGGCGTGGAACTGAGCCCCGCCTTCGACGAAAAGGTGCTCTCCGGCATGGGCTGCGCCATCACGAAGACCAGCGACGACAGCTGGCAGGTCACCCAGCCCAGCTGGCGCCCCGACCTGACCCGCGAAGCCGACCTCATCGAAGAGGTGGGCCGCGTGCACGGCCTGGACACCATCGCCCCCGAGCTGCCCGCCTTCCTGCAGGATCTGGACCGCGCCGGAGAACCCATGTCCACCTTCCAGTTCTGGTCCCGCCTGCGCCACTGGGGCGCCGGCCTGGGCCTCAACGAAGCCGTCAACTACAGCTTCGTGGGCCACAAGGACCTGGACCTGCTGGGCCTGCCCGCCGAAGGCCGCATCTCCATCATGAACCCGCTCTCCGCCGAACAGGATGCCCTGCGCACCGTGCTGGCCCCCGGCCTGCTGCATGACCTGCGCAACAACCTGGCCCAGGGCGCCGCGGGCGTGCGCCTGTTCGAGCTGGCCAACACCTTCACGGCCGCTCCCAGCGACGATCCCCACGCCACCGGCGCCACCGAGACCGGCATGCTGGGCGTGCTCCTCTACGGCCAGCGCCACGACAGCGCCTGGCCGCATGCGGAAGCCGACATGGACTACAGCGACCTCAAGGGCATCGTGGAACACCTGCTGCACTTCCTCAACCTCGCCGCCCCCGTGTGCCGGCTGGACGAGAGCCACCCCTACCTGCTGCCCTGCGTGCGCCTGAGCGTGGACGGCACCGGGGTGGGCGTCATGGGCCGCGTGCGCCCCGAGATGGCCGACAGCTTCCACGCCCGCAAGGACGTCTGGCTGGCCGAGCTCGACCTCGGCGTGCTGCGCCGCCTGCATGACGCCGCGCAGGTGCGCTTCAGGAGCCTGCCCGTCTTCCCGCCGGTGCGCCGCGACATCACCGTGGCCGCGCCCCTGGGCGTGACCGTGGGCGCCATCCTGGACCAGATCATGGCCCAGAAGCAGCCCCTGCTGGAAGGCGCCGTGCTGGTGGACAGCTTCAGCCCCGAAGGCAGCGACGAGCGCAACCTCACCTTCCGCCTGACCTTCCGCCATGCCGAACGTACCCTCAAGGATGCGGAAGTGGACAAAGTGCGGGAAAAGGTGGCACAATCCCTGGTGCAGACGCTGGGCGTGCGCATCTAGCGGCCTGCCCCTTCCGCAACGGGCGGGCCCCTGCCCCCTGCGGCGGAAGTGCTGCTGATACGGTTTTCCACGGGCTGCGGCCCCCTTGCGGGGCCGCGGTCCGTGGCGCTGCGTGCGGCCCGGCCCCGCGCGGTGAAACCCGCAAGAGAGGGAGCATGTCGGAAAAACTCTACAAGATCGGCCAGGCCGCCGCCCTGCTCAACCTCAATACTTCCGTGCTGCGTTTCTGGGAAACGGTGTTCCCCCAGCTGGCTCCCCGGCGTACGGACTCGGGCCAGCGTTTCTACACCGAAGAGGACATGGCCCTGCTGCGCCGCATCCAGCAGCTGCTGCACCAGAAGGGCATGACCATAGAAGGCGCGCGCCGCATCCTGGACGGCAGCGCCACCCTGGACGAGATCCTGCCGGAACGCGCCGCCAGCAAGCGCGATCCGGCCCTGATGCTGAAGCTGAAAAACGAGCTGACCGAGCTGCGCCGCCTTCTGGCCGGCCGGTGATCCCCTGTCCTGCCGCTCCGGCAGTACGCCGCGGCGGTCCTGCACGACAGGCAGCGCACCACAGGATGCCGCATGATCCTTTCTCCTTCCCTGCTCTCCGCCGATTTCTCCCGCCTGGCCGACGAGCTCGCCGCCCTTGAGGCCGCGGGCATCTCCTGGCTGCACCTGGACATCATGGACGGGGCCTTCGTGCCCAACATCACCTTTGGCCAGCCCGTCATCCAAAGCCTGCGCCAGCGCAGCAGCCGGCTTTTCTTCGACGTGCACCTCATGATCGAGGAACCCGCCCGCTATCTGGAGGCCTTCCGTGATGCGGGGGCCGACATGCTGGTCATCCACGCCGAGGCCGACCGCCATCCCCAGCGCACCCTCAGCGAGATCCGCCGCCTGGGCATGAAAGCCGGCCTGGCCTTCAATCCCGGCACGGACATCGCCCCCCTGCGCTGGCTGGCCCCCGATCTGGACATGGTGCTCATCATGAGCGTGAACCCCGGCTTCTCCGGCCAGAAGTTCATCCCCCAGAGTTTCGACAAGATCCGCGCCACCCGCACCATGCTCAATGCCGCCGGGGCCGGGGACGTGCTCATCCAGGTGGACGGCGGCGCCTGCCCCGAGAACACCGCGCAGCTGGTGGCCGCCGGGGCCGACGTGCTGGTCTCGGGCTCGGCCTTCTTCGGTCATCCCCCCTATGACCGGTGCCATCAGCGATTCCAGGCCGCTGCCCGGACCGCGGCCGACAATGCCCACGATGCCCGTTGCGCTGCGGCCGCCCTGTGGCAGCCCGGCCGCGCCCTGAAAAAATAACTCAACAAAGGACCGCATCATGCCTACCCGCAGACAGTGTGCCAACGCCATCCGCGCCCTTGCCATCGACGCCATCGAGAAGTCCCGTTCCGGTCATCCCGGCGCCCCCCTGGGCATGGCCGACATGGCCGAAGCCCTCTGGCGCCACGGCTTCAAACACAATCCCGCCGATCCCGGCTGGATGGATCGAGACCGCTTCGTGCTGTCCAACGGTCACGCCTCCATGCTGCTCTATGCCGTGCTGTACCTCACCGGTTACGACCTGAGCATGGACGACATCCGCAACTTCCGCCAGCTGGGCTCCCGCACTCCCGGCCACCCTGAGTGCCACGTGACCCCCGGCGTGGAGATGACCACCGGTCCCCTGGGACAGGGCATCTCGTCCGCCGTGGGCATGGCCCTGGCCGAAAAGATGCTGGCCACCCGCTTCAACACCCCCGAACATACGGTCATCGACCATCACACCTATGTGTTCCTCGGTGACGGCTGCCTCATGGAAGGGGTGTCCCACGAGGCCTGCTCCCTGGCCGGTGTGTGGGGCCTGGGCAAGCTCATCGCCCTGTACGACTCCAACGGCATCTCCATCGACGGCAAGATCGACGGCTGGTTCACCGAAGACGTGGCCGCCCGCTACAAAGCCTACGGCTGGCAGGTCATCGGCCCCGTGGACGGCCATGACGCCGGGGCCCTGGACGCCGCCCTGGCCGAGGCCCGCGCCGACGCCGACCACCCCAGCCTCATCATCTGCAAGACCCACATCGGTTTCGGTTCCTCCAAGGCCGACTCCGCCTCCTGCCACGGCTCGCCCCTGGGCGTGGACGTGGCCGCCGCCACCTGCGCCGCCCTGGGATGGCATCAGCCCCCCTTCTCCGTGCCGGACGACATCGCCGCCGCCTGGGACGCCCGCGAAGCCGGCAAGAAGGCCGAAGCCGAGTGGCAGGCCCGTTTCGACGCCTACCGCGCCGCCTGTCCCGAACTGGCCGCCGAGCTGGAACGCCGCATGAAGGGCGACCTGCCCGCCGACTGGGCCGGCATCGCCGCGGCCATGATCCAGAAGGCCGTGGACGCCGGTGAGAGCATCGCCACCCGCGTGGCCTCCAAAAAGGCCCTGGAAGAACTGGTGGGCAACCTGCCCGAGATGCTGGGCGGCTCCGCCGACCTGACCGGTTCCGTGGGCACCAAGACCAGCCATTCCGTGGACTTCGATCCCGCCACCTGCACCGGCAACTATCTGGCCTACGGGGTGCGCGAGTTCGGCATGAGCGCCATCATGAACGGCCTGGCCCTGCACGGCGGCTTCATCCCCTACGCCGGCACCTTCATGGTCTTCTCCGACTACGCCAAGAACGCCCTGCGCCTGGCGGCCCTCATGGGCACCCGCGCGGTCTGGGTCTTCACCCACGACTCCATCGGCGTGGGCGAGGACGGCCCCACCCACCAGCCCGTCGAACAGGTGCCCGGCCTGCGCCTCATGCCCGGCCTGGATGTCTGGCGCCCCTGCGATACCGTGGAGACCGCCGTTGCCTGGCAGTGCGCCCTGGAGAACGCCCACCGTCCCACCTGCCTTTCGCTCTCGCGCCAGAACCTTCCCTTCGTCAGCCGCGACGGGGCCCAGGTGCAGGCCATCGCCCGCGGCGGCTATGTGCTGCGTGACTGCGACGGCACCCCCGAGCTCATCCTCATGGCCACCGGCTCCGAAGTGGGCATCACCCTTGAGGCCGCCGAGGCCCTCACCGCCGAAGGCCGCAAGGTGCGCGTGGTCTCCATGCCCTGCTGCGAACGCTTCGACGCCCAGGACGCCGCCTACCGCGAAAGCGTGCTGCCCGACGCCGTGCGCGCCCGCGTGGCCGTGGAAGCCGCTGCCGCCGACTACTGGCGCAAATATGTGGGCCTTGACGGCGCCGTGCTCGGCATGACCACCTTCGGGGCTTCCGGCCCGGGCAAGGCCCTGGCCGAACACTTCGGCTTCACCGCCGCCCACCTGGCCGACATGGCCCGCCGGCTGCTGGGCTAGGGCGGGACGGATATGATCCGTTGAGGGGAGAGGAACGTTGCTTTAGGCCCTTCCCTCAAACTCCCCTCCCGAACCCGCGCATAAAAACTATGGCCCGGGACCGCAGGATGACATATCCCCAGGTCCCGGGCCTTGTTGCGTCCTGTCCAAGGACGACAGATGGTAGGGGCATGGACGGGACGGGCCGCGGCAGATATCCCGGCCACCCGGCAGCAGAACGGACATGGCGTGACGTGGGCCCCGAGGATGCCGGACCGTGTCCCCTGCCGGGGCCCGGCACTCGGAACGAACAGACGCTCTCCCGATGGCATCGCGCATGCCGTCCTCCCCCTCCGGGGCGGAACGGCAGCCGCCGGATCTTCCGCTGACGGCATTCCCGCTGACCTTCGGGGCCGGGCTGGACTTTCCTCCTCGGGGAACATATCTTTTTGACAAACCGGACGCCGTGTCCCGGCCCTTCCCGGTGATCCCTTCCCTGACAAAAAGGAGGCAGACATGCCCATCAGACTGTTGCAGGACATGGAGTGCAGCGGCAAGACCGTTGTCATCCGCCAGGATCTCAACGTGCCCATGAAGGACGGCCGCATCACCAATGACAAGCGCATCCGTGCGGCCCTGCCCGGCATCCGCATGGCGCTGGACAAGGGCGCGGGCGTGATCCTGCTTTCGCATCTGGGCCGTCCCACCGAGGGCGTGGTGGAGGAAAAATTCTCCCTGGCGCCGGTGGCCGCCCACCTTTCCGGCCTGCTGGGCCGCCCCGTGAAGCTGGCTGCCGACCTGGACGCCGCCAAGGCCGCGCCCGGTGAGGTGGTGCTGCTGGAGAACATCCGCTTCTTCAAGGGCGAAAAGAAGAACGACCCCGCCCTGGCCGCCAGGCTGGCCGCTCTGGGCGACATCTATGTCATGGACGCCTTCGGGGCCGCCCATCGCGCCCACGCCTCCACCGAAGGGGCCGTGCGCGCCGCCAGGGTGGCCTGCGCCGGGCCGCTCATGGCCGCCGAACTGGCCGCCTTCGCCAGGGTGCTGGACGCTCCCGCCCGTCCGCTGATGGCCATCATCGGCGGTTCCAAGGTCTCCACCAAGCTGGGCCTGCTGGACAACCTGCTGGGCAAGGTGGACACCCTCATCGTGGGCGGCGGCATCGCCAACACCTTCCTGGCCGCTGCCGGTTACGGCGTGGGCACGTCCCTGTACGAGCCCGAGCTGGTGGACGATGCCAAAAAGGTCATGGCCAAGGCCAGGGAACTGGGCAAGGCCCTGCCCCTGCCCGTGGACGTGGTCACGGCCAGGGAACTGGCCCCCGGCCAGACCGCCACGGTCCGCGACGTGGACAAGGTGCCCGCTGATGAGATGATCCTGGATGTGGGCCCCAAGACCGTGGAACTGTACGCCGGTCTGCTGCAGAAGGCGGCCACCGTGGTCTGGAACGGCCCTGTGGGCGCCTTCGAGACCGATCCCTTCGGCGCCGGCACCAGGGCTCTGGCCGAGGCCCTGGCGGCCTCCCCCGCCTTCGTGGTGGTGGGCGGCGGCGACTCCGTGGCCGCTGTGGAAAGCTACGGTCTGGCCGACAAGATGGGCTACATCTCCACCGGCGGCGGCGCCTCCCTGGAGCTGCTGGAAGGCAAAGTGCTGCCCTCCGTGGCCGCCCTGCAGGATCGCGGCGCGTAACTGATACCTTTCCCGGAGGGGCCCTCCCCTCCGGGATCTTTTTCTGTCCCCTGTCCCGGGCGGCGGACGCCCGGCGACGCCCGTCCCGCCCGACGGGGCCCGCGGGCCCGCTTTCCCAGGCCCCTGTCCCGGGGCAGCCGCTCTTCCCCGGAAAGACGGGGCTTCCCCTCCGCCCTGCCCGGGACCGGCGGCCCGGCGCTGGCCCGTCCTCGGGGAGAAGGGGCCCTTCCCCGTCTGTCACCGTCCGCCGGCACGACGCTTCCCCGCCCCGGCAGCTCCCCCAGGGCCCTGCATCACGGCAAATGCCTTCCGGCACGTTGCGCGGACGGCCCGGCTGGGGTATCATCGCGCTGCGTCCGGCAGGGGGCCCCTTTGCCGTGCCACTGTCCGCGGGCCTCGCCCCGCCCCTCTTTTGTCTTTTATGGAGGAAAATGTGCGGCGTTTTTATCAGGAAAGCTGGCAGGGAATCCCGTTCACGTCATTCTCGCACATTTCTTTTTTCCATCTGGCGGAACCCAAGTTCTACGCCACCTTTTACGAGGAGCTGTTCCGGCGCTTCAAGGACTGGGACGACCTGCCCGCCGTCTGGCGGCAGAACAAGCGCAAGGATGCCCAGTGGCTGGCCGCCCGCCTGCGCGAACAGGCCGCCCTGCGCCCCGAGGGCTCAGGCCCGCTGCGCGTCCTCTCCATCGGCAGCGGCGTCGGCTACATGGAGCATTGTCTCGTGGAAGAGATGCCGGAAGACGAGCTGGAGCTGCACGTCAACGAACCCAGCACCGTGAGCATGCGCTGGCTGCGCCGTCATGTGCCCAACGAGCGCATGTACATCGGCATGCCCCCGGCCTGCCTGCCGCCGGACGTCTTTTACGATGTCATCTATCTTTCCGCGGTGGACTACAGCATCCCCACCCGCGAACTGCAGCACCTGCTGGGCGAATTGCGGGCGCAGCTCGTGCCCGGCGGCCAGCTCATCTGCCTTTCGGCCTCGCTGCTGCAGGAAGACAGCTTCATCGGCAGTTTCGTCAATGCCATCAAGATCGTCATCCGCGGCATCCTGCACTTCCTGGGCATCCGCCGTCAGCAGTTCTGGGGCTGGCGCCGCACCCGCGACGAGTACCGGGAGCTGCTGCGCAAGGCGGATTTCCGCCATCTGGAAGACGGCTGGCTGGACGACGGTTTCGAGACCTACTGGATACGCGGGTGCTGACCACGCTCCCGAGAGCCTTGCCTGCTATGTCATCCCGGATGCGCCTGCCGTGTCCGGGATATCTTTTTCCCGGCCGGCACCGGCCAGGGCAGGGCCTGCGGCAAGGCGGGCAGGAAAATCCTCGGGCAGGCACAGATGCAGGGCCCCGGCACGGCCGCCCAGCAGGGCCCTGAACGCCAGGTGCCAGACCGGCTGCCCATCGGGCGTCAGCAGGGCCAGGCGCGGCAGGGACAGGCTGCGGCCGCAGCAGGGATGCCAGGACGATGGTTTGCCGGCCAGGTCGAAGGCAGCCAGGAAGCGCTCCGCGAACTTGCGGGCCAGCATGGTCTCCAGAGCGGTCAGGGGGCGCTGCCCCGGACGTGCGAAGCCCCCCGCCCCGAAGAATTCGTCCAGCAGGCTGAACACGAAATCCCTGTCCAGTACCAGCAGCGCGGGCTCTTCCAGGCCGTCCAGGCGCACGGCACAGCAGCAGGAGGCTTCGCGGATGCTGTCCGCCACGACACCGAAGGGACGATACCGGACGGGCAGCGGCGTCAGCACCAGCAGGCGCCCCCGCTGTTCCTCCATGCTGGCGGCGCACAGGCGGGCGCAGCGCGCGGCCAGGGCATCCAGCCGGGCTCCGGCGTCCGCAGGGGCGGCCGTTCCGGCGGGGGGCGCCCCATCGCCGCCGGCGGCAGGCAGGCCGTGCAACAGGGCGGCGATCTCTTCCTGTGAAAGTATGCTGCTCATGACTGTCGATTTCCCGTGATGTGCGAAAAAACATGCAAGAACGAGGCCAGACGGGGAAGGCTCCAAGGCTTGCCTTGGCCGGCGGCTTGAGGCAGTGTGGCGGCATGAAACTTTGTGTCCATGAACTGCCCGGCATGCGTGCCGGGCAAGGTGACGTCCCCGCCGCGCCCCCGCGCTGCGGCCGGGCGGCCCCCGGCGACGATCTGGCCCGGGCCGTCTGGCTGGGCGGGCTGGCGGCGCCCGTGCCCCTTTGTTCCGGTCTGGGCCGTTGCGGCCGCTGCCGGGTCCGCTTCCATGACCTGTCCGTGGCGCCCGATCCCCTGCCGGAAGAAGAGGAGATCCTGGGCCCCTCCCTGCTGGCGGAGGGCTGGCGCCTGGCCTGCCGTCGTCAGATAACTGACGTCATGGGCCCGGAACTGCATCTTGACGTGCCCGCGCCAGAAAAAATGACGGTCACGACCACGGCCGCGTCCTCCCTCCCGGCGCAGGCGCCCCTGGCCCTGGCCGTGGATCTGGGCACCACGTCCCTGTACTGGCGCCTGCTCGCCGTCCCCGATGCCCGGGAAGCACAGGCCCCTGACGATTTTTCCCTGCTCTGCCGTCCGCCCCTGCCGGTGTCCGTGGTGGCCGAAGGGCACGACCTCAACCCGCAGGCCGGGGCAGGAGCGGACATCATGTCCCGCCTGGCCGTGGCCAGCTCGCCTGAAGGACGGGCCCGGCTCGCCCGGCTGGTGCGCGACCATCTGGCCGCCCTGCTGCGGCAGCAGACGGCCTCCCTGCCCGGCATCCCCGTGGAGCGTCTGGTGCTGGCGGCCAATACCGCCATGACCGACATCTTTCTGGACAGGGACATCAGCGGCCTGTGCGCCGCGCCCTACCGGCGCAGCCATGCGGGCGGCTGCGGCCTGACCGTGGAAGGGCTGCCGCCGCTGCTGATCCCGCCCCTGCCCGCGCCCTTCGTGGGCGGCGACATCAGCGCCGGGCTGCTCCGCCTGCTGGCCGGCGGCCTGCCGCGTCCGCTGCTGCTGGCCGACCTGGGCACCAACGGCGAGCTGGCCCTGGTGGATGCCCGGGGCCGTCTGTGGCTGGCCAGCGTCCCGCTGGGCCCGGCCCTGGAAGGCATCGGGCCCCAGTGCGGGCGCATGGCCGGGCCGGGGAGCATCACCCGCTTCGAGGTCTCGCCCCCGGGCCTGGCCTGCCACAGTGTGGACGGCCCCCTGGCCGCCGGGGCCCATGTGCAGGGCATCAGCGCCACGGGCTATCTTTCCCTGCTGGCCCTGCTGCTGCGTCTGGGCTGTCTGGACGCGGACGGGCATTTCCGCACGCCCGCCTCACCGCTGGCCCGGCGTGTGGCCCCGCCGCCGCAGCAGACGCGGACGGGGCTGCGTCTGCCCCTGCCGTTCGGGCAATGGCTGGCCGCCGCCGACGTGGAGGAACTGCTCAAGGTCAAGGCCGCCTTCTCACAGGCCCTGGAGGCCCTGCTGCGGGCGGCGGGACTGGCGGCGGCCGATGTGGCCTGTCTGGCCCTGGCCGGCGCCCTGGGCGAGCATTGTCCGCCCGCCTGTCTGGAAGAGCTGGGCTTTCTGCCCTCCGGCATGGGGCGGCGTGTACGGGCCGTGGGCAACAGTTCCCTGGACGGTGCCGCCCTGCTGGCCGCCGAACCCTGGCGCCTGCCCGCGCTGGCACGCTGGTGCGCCACGGCCACGCTCGTCCCTGTTGCTGAAGATCCCGGCTTCCATGCCGATTACCTGCGCCATATGCGCTTTGGAGTCTGAATGTCCGATACCCGACAGAAAAACAACGGGGGAGACCCGGCCCACCGCGGGCCGCGCCCCGCAGGCCGTACGCCGGAACGCCGCTCTTTCCATGAAGAATCCCGCAGCGACCATCACTGCGGGCGCCGTCCCGCAGCACCGCGCCGCCAGTACTCTTCCTTTGCCGGAGAACAGCCCGCGCGCGCGCCGCGACGCCCGGAGGAATTCTCCGGCTGGAGCCGTGCCGGGCAGCGGGAAGTCCGCACGCCCCGTGACGGCCGCCTTTCCCCGTGGCGGATGGACTCCGAGCTCCTGCCCGCCCTGCCCGACGTGGTCCGGCGGGAGCTGGACGCCCTGGGCCAGGCCCTGCGCACGGTGCGCCCGCTGCGCAGCGCCCATTACCGTGACCTGCCCGCGGACATCGAGGCGCTGTCGCGCCTGCTGACCTGCGAACGCTCCGGCCTCTACCGGCCCTACTGGAGCTCCCCGGCCAGCACCAGCGCCTATCTGTATTATTTCCTGCCCTGGAACGTGCTGCGCCTGGCGCGCCTGTTCCGCTCCCTGCCCCTGCCCGATCCCCGCCTCTGGCTGAAGAAAGGCCGGACGCCCCTGCTGCTGGACGGCGGCTCCGGCCCCCTGAGCGTGCCCCTGGCCCTGTGGCTGGCCCGCCCCGAATGGCGTGCCCTACCCATCCAGGTGCTGGCCGTGGACAATGCCGTGCAGCCCATGGAACTGGGCCGCGACGTCATGGCCGCCTGGGGCGACATCCTGGGCCAGCCCGTCTGGCAGGTGCGTGTGGAGCGGGGCTCGCTGGAGCACATGCCGCGTCTGGAACGCAAACTGGCCGGCACGCTGGAGCGGCAGGAACGCCACCTGCGCCCCTGGCTGCTCACGGCGGCCAACGTGCTCAACGAACTGAGCGCCGAGAGCCGCCGGATGAACCGCGAGGACGACGAGGACGAGGATGGCCCCGGCGGCGTGCGCCGTCTGGAAAACCTGCTGGACGAGCTGGAGCCCCTGTGCTGGCCCGCCCCGCTGAACGAGGACGAGACCGGCACTGCCGACGAGGCCCTGCTGCCCGCAGCCCTTTTCGTGGAGCCCGGCACCCGTCTGGGCGGCAAGACCATCAGCCGCCTGCGTGATGCCGCCCTGGAACGCGACCTGATACCGCTGGCCCCCTGCACGCACCGGGGCCCCTGCCCGCTGGCCCATGCCCCTGCCGGGCGCGGCTGGTGCCACTTCACCTTCGATTGCGAGGGCGCGCCGCACTGGCTGCAGGAGCTGTCCTCCGCCGCCGGACTGGCCAAGAGCGCCCTGAGCCTGGCCCCCCTGCTGCTGCGGGCCGACCCCGCCGCCGGGGAGGACCTGTTCGACGACAGGGACGGCTTCGATGACGCCGACCCGGACAACGCCCGCCGCGAAGCGGCGGACATGCTGCACCGGCCCCGGCCCGTGCGCGTGCTCTCCTCGCCCTTCGTGGTGCCCGGCCTGCGCGGTCAGGCCCGCTATGCCTGCTGTGCCGCCGGTCTGGCCGTGGTGCCCGATGCCGCCGCCCTGCCCCCGGGCGCCAGCCTCACGGCCCGGGCCCAGGCGGACATGGAACGGCCCGGCACGCCCCGCCGCGACCGCAAGAGCGGCGCCCTGCTGCTGGCCCTGCCCGCTGCTGCGGGCGCCGGAGGAACGCGCCGGAACTTCCCTGACCGGCGGGAAGACAGCCGCATGGACCAGCCCTCCGGCGGACGCTCCGGCCATGACGGCACCTTCCGCGACCGCCGCAACGGCAACGACCGCCCGGCCCGCCGTGACGACCGGCGCGTGGCCCCGGAAAGACCGGCCCGCCATCAGGACCGCCGTCCCGGACGCCATGAGGACGGCCGCTCTGACCGGCGCGACGATCCCCGCGCCTTCCCCCGGAACGACCGCAGGCCCGACGGCCGCCGCCCCGGAGACAGGCGCCAGGGCGATGCCCGCGGCCACGGCCGTGGCCGCGGGGAGGACTAGCCCGTCCTCCTCCCGCGGAGGGCCCGTGACGGGCAACAGCGCCTTCCGCGCATGTCCGCACGTCCGCCGCACGGGCGTCCCGTCTGACCGGCGGCCACCGCACCACGGCTGCCTGAGCCTGACGGATGCCCATGAAGAAAAGTGATGGGGAAGGGGTCCCGGGCCCCTTCCCTTTTTTGCCCGGCGTCCGATGCCGCCACCGGCAACGGCACGGACCGCGCGGCACAGCCCGGCAGGCTCCGCCGGAGCGGCCTTCCCGGCGCCCTGTGACAAAAATCTTTTTCCGGGCCCGGAAAAATTTTTCTTTCCCCGTCTTTTCCTTTGCAGGCCAAGGCCCTGCGGGGATTTGCCCCCCGTGGGTCCTCCGCCGCTGACAAGATCCGCTTTCTTCAAAAAACATCCTGATTTTATTGGATAAGATCAAAGCGGGCTTTTCTTCTCCACTGGAAGAGGGCCTTTATTTTCCCCCGGGGAACGCGTATAAAGGGCTTTCGCCGTGCGGTTCCAGTACCGCCCGGCCCGTCAAAGCCAGTTCAGCGTGCCGACTTTCCCCCTGCGGGAGGCCAGCCGCTTTTCTTTTTACCCAAAGGTCTGCCATGATCCCTCCCATGCCTCACGATCTGCCCGAGCCGCGGCTCAAGCCCAATACGGAAGTGGTGCTGCAGAAACGCTATCTGCACAAAAAAGCAGACGGCAGCACCGAGACGCCCCGTGACCTGTTCTGGCGTGTGTCCAGCGCCATCGCCGCTGAAGAAGCCAAGTACGAACGCTCCCCCTTCACCGTCGACGACCTGGCCCGCCGGTTCTATGACCTGATGACCAGCTGGCGCTTCCTGCCCAACTCCCCCACCCTGATGAACGCCGCCAGTGAGCTGGGCCAGCTCTCCGCCTGCTTCGTCCTGCCGGTGGGCGACTCCATCGAAGAGATCTTCGATGCCGTCAAGTTCGCCGCCATGATCCACAAGTCCGGCGGCGGCACGGGCTTTTCCTTCTCCCGCCTGCGCCCCAAGGCCAGCCGTGTGGGTTCCACCGGCGGCGTGGCTTCCGGCCCGGTCTCCTTCCTGCGCATCTTCAACACCGCCACGGAGCAGATCAAGCAGGGCGGTACCCGGCGCGGTGCCAACATGGGCATCCTGCGCGTGGACCATCCCGACATCGTGGAGTTCATCCGGGCCAAGGAAAAGGAAGGGGAATTCAACAATTTCAATCTTTCCGTGGGCCTGACCGAGGCCTTCATGCAGGCCGTGGAGCGCGACGGGAACTACGACCTGACCGATCCCCATACCGGCCAGGTCACCGGGAGCCTGCGCGCCCGCGAGATCTTCGACCTGCTGGTCTGCCGCGCCTGGCAGACGGGCGACCCCGGCATCGTCTTCCTGGACCGCATCAACCGCGACAACCCCACGCCCGCCCAGGGCGAGATCGAATCCACCAACCCCTGCGGCGAACAGCCCCTGCTGCCCTACGAGGCCTGCAACCTGGGCTCCGTCAATCTGGCCTGCTTCTTCGTGCCCGGCCACGAGCATGACGAGGATCCCGCCGCGGCCGGTATCGACTGGGACGGCCTGAAGCAGGTGGTGCACCTGGCCGTGCGCTTCCTGGACAACGTCATCGACGCCTCGCGCTTCCCGCTGGAGCGCATCGACGAGACCGTGCGCCGCAACCGCAAGATCGGCCTGGGCGTCATGGGCTTTGCCGACCTCCTCTTCCAGCTGGGCATCCCCTATGATTCCGAGGCGGGCATCGCCCTGGCCGAACGCATCATGGGCTTCATCAATGCCGAAGGCCACGCCGCCTCGGCCCGTCTGGCCGAAGAGCGCGGGCCCTTCCCGGCCTATGCGGAATCCGTCTTCCCCCAGCGCGGCGAAGGCCCCTACCGCAATGCCACGGTCACCACCATCGCGCCCACGGGCACCCTGTCCATCATCGGCGGCTGCTCCTCGGGCGTGGAGCCCCTGTTTGCCCTCTGCTTCACCCGCAACATCCTGGACGGCGAGCGCCTGGTGGAAGTGAACCCCTATTTCGAGGCCGCCCTCAAGGAAGCCGGCCTGGGCACGCCCGAACTCATGGAACAGGTGGTGGAAAAAGGCTCCATCCAGTCCCTGGATGCCCTGCCCGCCGCCATGCGCAAGGTCTTCGTCACGGCCATGGACATCGACCCCGTCTGGCACCTGCGCATGCAGGCCGCCTTCCAGCGCCATACCGACAACGCCGTGTCCAAGACCGTGAACCTGCCCCACAGCGCCACCGAACAGGACATCCACGACATCTACTGGCTGGCCTACAAGGAAGGCTGCAAGGGCGTCACCGTGTACCGCGACGGCTGCAAGAGCCTGCAGGTGCTGGCCACCGGCGAAGGCCAGAAGAAGATGGACGGCGAAGCCCCCGCGCCCGCGGAAAAGCCCCGCCTGGGCGTGGTGCGCAAGCGCCCCGACGTGGTGCAGGGCTTCACCCAGAAGATCCAGACCGGTCTGGGCGCCATGTACCTGACCGTCAACGAGATCGACGGCAAACCCTTCGAGGTTTTCGCCACCATCGGCAAGTCCGGCCGCTCCATCACGGCCAAGGCCGAAGCCATCGGCCGCCTGGTGTCCCTGGCCCTGCGCTCCGGCGTGGAAGTGCGCGACATCGTGGCCCAGATCAAGGGCATCGGCGGCGAACATCCCGTGTTCCGCGGCAAGGGCCTGCTGCTCTCCATCCCGGACGCCATCGCCTGGGTGCTGGAACGCCGCTACCTCAAGGACGAACATCTGGGTTCCGGTGTGGCCGATATCGAGGAACACCGCTGCCCCGAATGTGACGAGCCCCTGGTCTTCCAGGAAGGCTGCCTGATCTGCCCCGCCTGCGGTTTTTCCCGCTGCGGCTAGAACGATCCGCACAGGGAGGCCGCCGGGACGCCCCCGTCGCCCTGCGCGGCGGGCCTGCCGGTGGTCCCCTTTTTTTCGCAGCCTGCCGCCGCAGGCAAAAGCGGATGCCGCCGCAGCGCCCGCATCCCCACCCGCATGTGCCCGGCAGCATGCGTCCGCCACCGGCACCGGCCAGCGGAGGCCCTCTCCGCCCGCCCTTTTGACCGCAGCCCGCGCCCGGCCTTCCGGGACGGCATCCCAGTCCTATGGAGCTCCCATGAAATGGATCACCCACCAGACGGCGGGCGTCGGCGCCGCCCTGGCCCTGCACCTGCCGCTGGAAGGCGTGGTCGCCGCCTGCCTCGGCGCCATCCTGCCCGACAAGCTCGACCAGGCCATCGCCAAGCGCTCCCGCAACCCGCAGCGCACCTTCAACCAGATCCACCGCGGCACCACCCACTGGTTCGGCTGGTGGGTCGCCATCCTGCTGCTGGCGTGCAGCCATCTGGTGCCCCCGCACTGGCAGCCCGCCCTGCTGGGCATCGGCCTGGGCGGCATCAGCCATGTGGTGCTGGACATGCTGACCCCTTCGGGCATCCCCCTGCATCCCTTTTCCCGCAAGAACAAACTCTCGTTCAAGGTCTGCTCCACCGGCAGCGTGGGCGAATATGTCTTCCTGGGCGTGATGCTCGTCCTGCTGGGCTTTTTGCTGGGCCCGGAAATGAAGGAGCTCATCCGCCACGTCCGCCAGCTGGGCATGCCCGTGCTGCATTTTTAGCTGGAAATTCATGACGAAAAAGCCCCCTGAAACCAGGGGGCTTTTGATTATCCTTTTTAAGCGAGTCCTAATAAGTACTGCTTCCACGATTTCAATGTACTATCCTGATACCATTGTGAATAAACATAGTATCCAGAGATTTTCTTTCCCCACGATCTATGATAACCATGCTTATCCAGCATAGGTTCATGAGAAATTAACGGGAAATCATGCATTGTAATATATTTTTTACAAAATGAAATATCCTTTAGATTTTTGAGTTCCTGTTCTGTTAGGACGGAAAACAACTTAGGAAGAACTTCTGAAAAATATCTTCTGCTGTTACTTCCTGTACGCTCAAGAGGGATTTCTATTCCTCGAAGCATAATTTTTTCCACAGGAAGTGCGTTTTCCTCTCGTGAAGCAGGATTGTTACGCAGCCTTGCCTGCCCGGAACAGCTCTGGACATCGGTATGGCCCTGAACAGGTGCGGACGTTGTGGGCACAGACCGTCCTCGTTGCGTTTTAAGCAAAAATCTGGTGACCGTAGCATCATCTGGACGATAGCCGCATGTTTTCTCAATCTTGTCACAAATCACGTCCAGAAATTCTCTGGGCGGATTTGTGATGAGCTCTTTCCAGACAGCCGGAAACACCGCTTTGATGACAGCATGTCTGTTTTTTTTGACAAAGATGTCTTCAGCCTTTTCAACAGCTGTCCTGTCTTCCACAGCCTCACGACGCAGGATATCCACGAAGAACTTTTCAATCTCGTCTGGGCTCTGGTTTTCAAAATCCACTGTATAAAACAGGCGCTGCTCCCATTCACCGGATTTGAGCGGCAGAAAAAACTGCCATGTGATGCCGTTGGTCAAGCAGGCCAGCTCGACACCAAAATGAAAAGCGTAGCCGAGAAGCTGTTCCTGATGGCAGGCCAGGTCGACATTGCAGCGCTTCGTCTCGATGAAGAAGCGGTTCTGCCCCAGAATGCGGAGGGAATAATCGACCCTTTTGGAACCGACAGGATATTCAGGATAGACACTGTCTCGGGAAAAAATGTCCCAGCCCAGCTTGCTTAACATCGGCAAAATGATGCTGTTTCTGGTCGCCGCCTCATCATAGGCTCGGTATTCCGGGATATTCTGTTTGATACGCTCGATCAGAGCCTGCATACCTCACTCCGCTTGCCGCGAAACTACTTCTTCACCTTCACCGGCTCGGTATCCACCGGCGTCCCGTTGATGGCCACCAGCGCGGCCGTGCGGGCGTGGATGAGCGTGGTATCGAACAGGGGCACGGCGATGTCCTCCTGCTGCACCAGCATGCCGATCTCGGTGCAGCCCAGGATCACGCCCTGGGCGCCCCGGGCGGCCAGATCCCGGATGGCCCGCAAAAAGGCCTCGCGTGAGCTGTCCCTGACCTCGCCCCGGCAGAGCTCCTCGAAGATGACGCGGTTGATCTCGGCCCGGGCTTCCGCTTCGGGCACCAGCACCTGCAGGCCGTTGGCTTCCAGACGGCCGGTGTAGAAATCCTCTTCCATGGTGTAGCGGGTGCCCAGCAGGCCCACGCGCTGCACGCCCGCCATGTGCAGCTGCCGGGCCGTCACGTCGGCGATGTGCATCAGCGGGATGCCCACGGCGGCGGCGATCTGCGGGGCCACCTTGTGCATGGTGTTGGTGCAGATGACCAGGAAGTCCGCCCCGCCCCGCTCCAGGGCCTGCGCGGCCTCGGCCAGGATGCGGGCGCTTTTGTCCCAGTCCCCGGCCTGCTGGCAGCGTTCAATCTCGTCGAAGTCCACGCTGTAGAGCAGGCAGCGGGCCGAATGCAGACCGCCCAGGGTCTGGGCCGTCACCATGTTGATGATCTGATAATAGGTCAGCGTGCTTTCCCAGCTCATGCCGCCCAGAAGACCGATGGTTTTCATGTGGCTTCACCTCTGATGCTTCAATGACGCGTGCCTGCCGGCACGGGCATGCCGGCTAGACGCCCGGGGATGACGGCGAAGGCCCTGTCTGTACGGACAGGGGCCGTACCTCCGGCCGCGGCGCTGCTCCCGGCAGGGATACCGTCCGGGCCTGCCGGGCTAGATGTCCAGCTCCAGGCCCACGGGGCAGTGGTCCGAGCCGTAGACGTCGTCCTCGATCCAGGCGTCGCGGATGTACGGTTTCAGCTCTTCCGAAACAAAGAAATAGTCGATGCGCCAGCCCACGTTCTTCTCGCGGGCGCGCATCTTGTACGACCACCAGGAATAGCGGCCTTCCACGTCGCCGTGCACGTGGCGGAAGGTATCCACATAGCCCAGGGCCGTGAAGCGGTCCAGGAAGGCGCGCTCTTCGGGCAAGAAGCCGGTGTTCTTCTCGTTCTGCCTGGGCCGCGCCAGGTCGATGGCCCTGTGGGCGATGTTGAAGTCCCCGCAGACCACGACGGGTTTGCTTTTGCGGCATTCTTCCGCATAGGCCGTGAAGGCGTCGAAAAAGCCCATCTTGTAGGGCACGCGCTTGAAGCGGCCGGGGATGGGCTTGCCGTTCTCGTCCAGTTCCTCGGCGCCGCCGTTGGGGAAATAGCCGTTGAAGAAGTGGAATTTTTCAAATTCCAGATGCAGGATGCGCCCTTCGCCCTGCCATTCCGGCTGGGGCAGCTCGCAGTGTACGGCCAGCGGTTTGATGCGGCTGAACACGGCCACGCCGGAATAGCCTTTCTTCACCACGCTGGACGCCCAGTGCGCTTCCCAGCCTGCGGGGCTGGCCACCTCGGGCCGGAGCTGTTCGGGCATGGCCTTGGTCTCCTGCAGGCCGATGACATCGCAGGTGTTCTCGGCGAACCAGCGCCATTCGGGCTTGGCGGACACGGCACGCAGGCCGTTGACGTTCCAGGATACGAGTCTGATGGACATAGGACCTCCGCCGCCAGCATAGCGGCAGGCGCTGCCGGCCGCAAGCGCGGCATTGCGGACGGGCCGTTTTTCTGGCAAAATCGCCTGCGGCAATAATGCCAACATGAGCCAAGGAGAATCCGTATGGATATGCTTCCTATCCGTCGCGCCATCCTGAGCGTGACGGACAAAACCGGTCTGGTGGAGTTTGCCACCTTCCTGTCGCAAAACGGCGTGGAGCTGGTCTCCACCGGCGGGACCATGAAGGCCCTGCAGGCAGCCGGTCTGCCCGTGACGGCCGTCAGTGACGTCACCGGCTTCCCCGAGATCCTGGGCGGCCGCGTGAAGACGCTGCATCCCAAGATCCACGGGGGCATCCTTGCCAACAAGGACCTTCCCGAGCACATGGCCACGCTGGAAGAAAAGGGGATCAAGCCCTTTGACCTGGTCTGCGTGAACCTGTACGACTTTGCCGGTGCCGTGGAGCGCAAGCTCTCACTGGAACAGGCCGTGGAGGAGATCGACATCGGCGGTCCCTGCATGATCCGCGCCGCTGCCAAGAACTTCCACAGCATCCTGGTGCTGCCCGGCACCAAATGGTATGCCACCGCCATGCAGGAGATGAAGGAACACGGCATGAAGGTCAGCCTGGACTTCCGCCAGGCCATGGCCTCGCGCGCGTTCGAAGCCACCTCGCGCTACGACGCCCTCATCACCTCCTACCTGCGTCCGGGGGCCTAGCCATTTCCAGGCTCGAAGGCAACCTGCAGGGGCTCAAGCCCAGCCAGTTGAAGGCCCTCAACCGGCTGACCACACGGCGTTTCCCGGCCACCGATGTCTACACCATCGACCAAGCCCGGGAACTGTCGCTGTTGTCGCGCGCCCTGGGGCGCCAGCTGGGCATGCTCATCGACCGTAAAGGCCGCGTGGACATGGTGCTGGTGGGCGAGGCAGGCGGGATCCTGATCCCGGAACTGCCCCGCGCCCGCTCCGGCGCCGACCGTCTGCGCGGCCTTCGTCTGCTCCACACCCACCTCACGCCGGACGGCCTCAGCCAGGAAGACCTCATGGACCTGCTCTTCCTGCGTCTGGACGCCATCATCGTGCTGACCGTCAACCCCGACGGCGACCCCGTGCAGTGGCAGGAGGCCCATCTGCTGCCCACGCCCGTGGCCGGGCAGCCCTACCGGGTGGAGCAGCTCCGCCCCTGGGACCAGACCAGCGCCCATTTCGCCGCCACCGCCGAAGCCCTGGAAGAAGAGCTGGCCCGCAGGAGCGACGACACGCGCGAGGCCTCGGACGCGCCCCGCGCCCTGCTGGTCTCCGTAGCGGCCCAGCCCCGCATCATCCAGGAACGCAACCTCGACGAGCTGGCCGAGCTGGCCCGCACCGCCGGGCTGGCCGTGGCCGGACGCATGGTGCAGCGCGTGGCCCAGGTCAACCCCAAGTTCATCCTGGGCAAGGGCAAGATGGCCGAGCTGGAAGTGCTGGCCCTGGAAGGCCGCGCCGGGATCCTGGTCTTCGACGGCGAGCTTTCCCCGGCCCAGCTCCACAATCTGGCCGACATCACCGAACGCAAGGTGCTGGACCGCACCCAGCTCATCCTGGACATCTTCGCCCAGCATGCCGTGACCCGCGCGGGCAAGCTCCAGGTGGAACTGGCCCAGCTGCGCTACACCCAGCCCCGCCTTACCGGCAAGAACCGCGCCATGGACCGCCTCATGGGCGGTATCGGCGGACGCGGCCCCGGCGAGACCAAGCTGGAGACCGACCGCCGCCGCAGCCGCGAACGCATGGCCCGCCTGCGCAAGGAGCTGGACCAGCTGCGCCGTCAGCGGGCCTTCACCCGTTCCCGCCGCGCCCGTCGCGGCATCCCCCTGGCCGCGCTGGTGGGCTACACCAACGCGGGCAAGTCCACCCTGCTCAACAACCTGACCCGCTCCGAGGTGCTGGCCGAGAACAAGCTCTTCGCCACCCTCGACCCCACCACCCGCCGTCTGCGCTTCCCGGCCGAGCGCGAGATCATCCTGGCCGATACCGTGGGCTTCATCCGCAACCTTCCCAGGGAGCTCATGGATGCCTTCCGCGCCACGCTGGAAGAGCTGGAGTCCGCCGACCTGCTGGTGCATGTGGCCGACGCCTCGCATCCCGACCTGCTGCAGCAGATCACCTCTGTGGAGACCATCCTTGAGGAACTGGAGCTGCAGCACATGCCGCGCATCCTGCTGCTCAACAAGTGGGACCTGCTGGACGTGCCCGCCCGCGCCGAACTGGCCGATGCCTTCCCGCACGCCATCCCCGTCTCCGCCCGTACCGGCGACGGCCTCAAGCGCCTGCTGGAGGTGCTGGAGAACATGCTGCTCAGCACCCAGCAGACACAGCTGCTCATCCCCTTTGAAGAGGGCGGCCCCGTCCTGCAATGACACGCCGGCGGCCGGAGCGGGCGACGCCCGTTTTTTTCAGGACAGCCGCCGGACACAGCCTGCCCCCGGGGCCCTTCCCCGACCTTTTCCCGGGAGCCGCATCGCTTTGGACGAAAAACGACCGTAACCGGCCGCCCCTTTGCATGACATGTTGTCCCCACCCGCCTGACAGATGGATTTCCGGTCTGTGCCTCAGGTGCCCCACCGGCTGGCGCCATATGAAAAAGGGCCGCTCCCGGAGCGGCCCTTACGGCATCATGACGACATCCTGCCGTCACACGACGGCGACCTTGCCGTTGTCTACAAGGTGACAGCGCCGTCGCCCTTGGGGGCGGGCTTGGGCGCGGGCGTGGCGGCGGGCTGCTGCGCCTTGGCCGGAGCGGCGGGCGCGGCCTTGGCCTGCCCGGCCTGGGCGAAGGCGCGGGCCATGTTCTCCATGACGGCCCGGCCCACCACGCGCCAGTTCTCGCCCTGCTTCCGCAGGGCCAGCCAGGAGGTCATGCCGGCGGGCGTGGTCACGGAAGCCACGGCGGCATCGGGGCCCAGCTCCACGACCCTGGCGTTCCTGAGCGATTCCGGCACCCACGGGCAGTCGGGGCGCTCGGCCTTGCGGCAATGGGCCATGAGCTCACCGGTGGAGACTCCGCGGGTCAGGCTCTTGCGGAGTTTGTCCTCCATGTTCAGGGCGCTGCCCAGCAGCTGGTCCATACCGCCCAGCCCCAGGTCCTGCCCCAGGGAATCCAGCATGTTCAGGGCCTCGTTCTCGCTGGTCATGTTCCGCGCCTCGTTGGCGGCGAACAGGGGCATGTCCATCTGGGCCAGGAAGGCCGCGCTGTCGTTCTTTTCCATGGCATCGGCCATGGCGCCGAGCGGCTTTTCCGGGCCGGACGAAAGGCAGGACGCCAGCAGGCCGCACAACAGGATGAGGGCCGCCGGCAACAGGGATCTGTAGGTTCTACGCATAGGAGCCTCCATGCAGCAAATACTTTCGGGCGACATACACCATAGCGCAGACGCCGGTGCTTGCCAAGCGCCGCATCTGCGGCCGGCGGCCGGAAAACAAGGGCTTTTTTTCCGTCACGCCTTTTGCTAGCATCGCCCCCGGCCGACCGCGCCATCCCGGCCGGTCGCGATACGAAACCTTTGGCAACTGCTGTCCCGCTCCCGCGGCGGACAGGCGGAGGCTGTATGAAAGTCATCATCATGTGCGGCGGCAAGGGCACCCGGCTGCGGGAAGAGACCGTCATCAAACCCAAGCCCATGGTCGAGATCGGCGGGCGGCCCGTGCTCTGGCACATCATGAACATCTATGCCCGCTTCGGCTTCAAGGACTTCATCCTGCCCCTGGGCTACAAGGGCGAATACATCAAACAGTATTTCCACGACTACAACATCCGCAACACGGACTTCACCGTGGACCTGCGCAGCGGCGCCGTCACCCCCCATCCCCGCGAGATCGAGGACTGGCGCGTGACCCTGTGCGACACCGGGCAGGAGACCCTCAAGGGCGGCCGCCTGAAGCGCGTGGCCCGCTACATCGATACCGACCGCTTCATGGTCACCTACGGTGACGGCGTGGCCGACATCGACATCAACAAGCTCATCGACTTCCACATGAAGTCCGGCACCATCGGGACCTTCACCGGTGTGCGCATGCCCTCGCGCTTCGGCACCGTGCGCACCGACGGGAACGGCAATATCCTGTCCTGGGAAGAAAAGCCCGTGCTCAACGAGTACATCAACTGCGGCTTTTTCGTCTTCAAGCGCGAGTTCCTGGACTATCTGGACGAAGACGAATCCTGCGACCTGGAAAAAGAGCCCCTGCAGCGCCTGGCCGCCGAAGGCCAGCTCTCCATGTACCAGCACCCCGGACAGTGGCAGTGCATGGACACCCTGCGCGACTCCATCAAGCTCAACGAGCTGTGGGACAGCGGCAAGGCCTTCTGGAAATAGACCCTCCCGGCGGGGCCGCGGCCCCGCCTTCCTTCAGGGCGCCGTCCGGCGGCCCTCCCCCCTTCCGTCAGACGCCGGCGCAAGCGCGACCGGCAGGAGAAGACCATGTTTGCCAACTGTTATGAAGGCCGCCGTGTGTTCATCACCGGCCATACCGGTTTCAAGGGCTCCTGGCTGGCCGCGTGGCTGAGCCGGATGGGCGCCACCGTCTGCGGCTTTGCCGACTGCGTGCCCACCAGCCCGTCCCATTTCGAGGCCATGCATCTGGGACGGCATGTCCAGGACGTGCGCGGCGACATCCGCGACCGTGACGCCGTGATCCGCGCCATGAAGGAATTCCGCCCCGATGTGGTCTTCCATCTGGCCGCCCAGGCCCTGGTGCGCAAATCCTACGAAGACGCGCCCCTGACCTTCGAGGCCAACATGCTGGGCACCCTCAACATGCTGGAGGCCGTGCGCCGGTGCCCCAGCGTGGAAGCCGCGGTCTTCATCACCTCGGACAAGTGCTACCGCAACGACGAGTGGGTCTGGGGCTACCGCGAGACCGACCATCTGGGCGGCGACGATCCCTATTCCGCCTCCAAGGGCTGCGCCGAGATCATCGCCCATTCCTATTTCAAGAGCTTTTTCAAGGACGGCCCGGCCTGCGCCACCGTGCGCGCCGGCAACGTCATCGGCGGCGGCGACTGGGCCGCCGACCGCATCGTGCCCGACTGCGCCCGCGCCTGGGCCGCCGGTCAGGCCGTGCAGATCCGCAGCCCCTGGGCCACCCGCCCCTGGCAGCTGGTGCTGGAGCCCCTGTCCGGCTATCTGTGGCTGGGCGCCCATCTGCTGGGCGCGCGCAAGGGCCCCTTCGAGACCCGCGGCGAGGCCTACAACTTCGGCCCTGCCGCCAGCGTCAACAATACCGTGGCGGAAGTGGTGGAGGCCCTGGCCCTGCACTGGCCCGGCTTCCGCAGCGAGATGGACAAGGCCGGACAGGCGGGCATGAAGGAATGCACCCTGCTCAAGCTCTGCTGCGACAAGGCCCTGGCCCACCTGGGCTGGAAAGCCACCCTGACCTTTGAGGAGACCATCCGCTTCACCGCCGAATGGTACCATCGTTTCTATCGCGGCGACGGCGCCGGGACGGGCTCCATGCTGGACTTCAGCCTGGGCCAGATCGCGGCCTATGTGAACGCCGCCGAACAGCGCGAACAGCCCTGGACCAGATAAACCGGCAGTCCGCCCGGCCCCGCCGGGCGGGTCCGCTGTCCAGAAAAGGATACCCTCATGGAACGTTCCGAACATCCGTGCCCGGACATGGGCATCATCGGCGTCTGCTTCCAGCCCCTGAAGGTCATCGACACCCCAGGCGGCCCGGTGCTGCACATGCTGCGCCCCGACTCCCCCCTGCGCCCCGGCGCCGGGACGGCCGACGGGGAACTGCATCTGGGCGAGGTCTATTTCTCCGAAGTCCTGCCCGGGGCCGTCAAGGCCTGGAAGCGCCACCGCCGTCAGACACAGTATTATGCCGTGCCCCACGGCCTGCTGCACCTCGTCCTTTACGATGCCCGCCCCGACTCGCCCACCCGAAACGTGCTGCTGGAACTGCTGCTGGGCCGCCCCGACCACTACGGCCTGCTGCGTATCCCCACAGGGGTCTGGTACGGCTTCACCGCCGCCGGTGACGGACCGGCCCTGATCTGCAACTGCGCCGACCTGCCCCACGACCCTGAAGAAGGCGAGCACCTGCCCGCCGATACGAAGGACATCCCCTACAGCTGGGACTAGAAAGGCCTTTGTGAGGGGAGGGGGAACCACGCCCGGACCAGGGGAAGGTTTCCCCTCCCCTCTCCACTACGCTCCGTTCCGCGATACGCCGCACCATGCGCTGCGCCCCCACATGGTATGCCGGTGAGATATGACGGCACCCACGAGAGCAGGCGACCCTCCCTTGCCGGTTCGCATCGCCGCGGCATCAAAAAAAGCCGGGAGCCGCAGTTGAGCGGTCGCCCGGCTTTTTTGCAAATACCGTTTGCCTACACCGTCGGGGAGCAGCATCGTGCGTCCACCTCCACGACACGATGCCCGTCAGCCTCCCTGACACACTGACAAAACGCGTTCAGGAGGGAAAGGGCCCCCCGCCCCATGCGTCTATACGCCGAAGAAACGGCGGGCGTTGTCGCCGCAGAGCCGCCAGAGTTCTTCGGGCTCCATGCCGCGGGCGGCGGCCATGTGGCGCACGGTGAACACCGTGAAGGCGGGCTCGTTGCGCTTGCCGCGCCAGGGCACGGGCGAAAGGTAGGGGCTGTCGGTCTCCAGCAGCAGGCGGTCGTCAGGGATGACGGCCAGGGCCTCGCGCACGGCCTTGTTGGCCGGATAGCTGACCGGGCCGGGGATGGAGATGTGCCAGCCGTTGCGGATGATGCGCCGGGCCATGTCGGCATCGCCGCCAAAGCAGTGCCAGAGCAGCGGGTACCCGGCAAAACCGCGCGCCTCAAGGGTCGTGAGGGTCTCGGCCTCGGCATTGCGGCAATGGATGACCACGGGTTTTTCCAGCTCGCGGGCCAGTTGCAGCTGGTCGTGCAGGGCCTGGTACTGGATCTCCCTGGGGCAGTCGTCCCAGTAGAAATCGAGCCCAATCTCGCCCACGGCGCGCAGGCGCCCATCCCCGGCAAAGGCGTCCCGGATGGCGGCCATGACCTCGGGCGTGCACTGCTGCCCGTCACAGGGATGGATGCCCAGCACGAAGAAGACCTCGGGGTGCGCGGCGAAATACGCGCGCTTCTGCCGCCAGGTATCGGGATGCAGGAAGATGTTGCCGATGGTGGCCACACCGGCGGCACGGGCGCGGGCCAGCACCTCCTCGCGGTCGGCGTCGAATTCCTCGCCGTCCAGATGGGCGTGGCTGTCACAGCCCACGCAGGGCAGGGCCTGGGTCAGGGGGTCGATACGTTCAACTTTCTTGTGGCTCATGGCTGATCCGGGATGGCGGGCATGCGGGATGCGGGCGGCACGGCCCGGGGGCGGACACCGCCCCATCCCCGGCGGGCGCCCGTCTGGCATGGCTTCTAGCAGGGGCGGCCGCGGGACGCAAGCCCCTGCCCCGCCGCGAAAAAAGCCCTGTTTCAGGCATTGCCAGTCCCGGAACAAGGGCGTACACTCTCTGCGCCTATTGGTCATTTTACGTTGAGAGGCTATCATGCATTTGCGAAAACGGGTTCTTGTCACCGGTGGTTCGGGTTTTCTGGGCTCGCATCTGTGCGCACGTCTGCTGGACGAGGGGCACGAGGTCCTGTGCGTGGACAATTTCTTTTCCAGCGCCCGCTCCAATGTGGAAGAGCTCATGGACAACAAGCGCTTCGAGCTGCTGCGCCATGACGTGACCTTCCCCCTGTTCGTGGAAGTGGACGAGATCTACAACCTGGCCTGTCCGGCCTCGCCCGTCCACTACCAGCACGACCCCGTGCAGACCATCAAGACCTGCGTCCACGGCGCCATCAACATGCTGGGCCTGGCCAAACGCCTGAAGGCGCGCATCTTCCAGGCCTCCACCAGCGAGGTCTACGGCGACCCCGACGTGCATCCGCAGCCCGAGAGCTACTGGGGCCATGTGAACCCCAACGGCATCCGCTCCTGCTATGACGAAGGCAAGCGCTGCGCCGAGGCCCTGTTCTTCTCCTACCGCCGCCAGAACAATGTGAACATCAAGGTGGGCCGCATCTTCAATACCTACGGCCCCAAGATGCATCCCAACGACGGCCGCGTGGTCTCCAACTTCATCGTGCAGGCCCTGAAGGGCGAGCCCATCACCATCTACGGTGACGGCAGCCAGACCCGCTCCTTCTGCTATGTGGATGACCTGGTGGAATGCATGTGCCGCCTCATGGCCACGCCCGACGACTTCACCGGCCCCGTGAACATGGGCAACCCCGGCGAGTTCACCATCCGCGAACTGGCCGAGAAGGTCATCGAACTCACCAACAGCAGCTCCAGGCTGATCTGCGAGCCCCTGCCCGGCGACGACCCCAGACAGCGCCGTCCCGACATCAGCCTGGCCCGCGAGGTCCTGGGCTGGGAGCCCAGGGTCCAGCTGGAAGAAGGCCTGAAAAAGACCATCGCCTATTTCGACGCCCAGATCCGCAAGGGTCTGGCCTAAAAGCCCGTGCCCGGAGCAGGGGATGCCGACGAGCGCAACACCGTCCCTGAGCGGACAGCGCGCCGCCGTCCCTGCTCCGGTCGAACTCATATATGATGCGCCGCCCGGGGAAGGCGGCGCAGGGGGGATCCGTACCGGCCGGTACGGACGCGCAACCACAACCCTTGACGGACAGGGAGTCCGTCTGTCCGTCCGGCATGGACGCTGCAAGTCTCCGGGGAAGGAGCGCTCGGACCATGCCGCCAGAAAAGTTCGCACAGATGCGGTCCTGCCCACGGCAGGGCCGCATCGTGTACTTTGACGGTCTGAATGTCGGAGTGTGCCCATGTTTCTGATTTTACTGGCTCTGTGTGTACTGGCGGTCAGCGCCGCCGGTCTGGGGCTGCTGGCCTTTGCCCGCCCCACGCCCGCCACGACCCGGCTGGCCGACCTGTCCGGCCCTCTGGGAGCCGCCTGCGGCTGTGCCCTGGGCATGGCGGGCCTGTTCACGGACAGCTGGACAGACAGCCTGCTGTGGACCCAGGCCTGGGGCCTGCCCGTGGGCAGCCTGAGTCTGGGGCTGGACGCCCTTTCCCGCGTCTTCCTGCTGCCGGTCTTCGGCCTGGGCTTCGTCTGTGCCTGCGCCGGGGGCATCTCGCTGCGCCATACCCGCGCCAGCGAGCATAACCTGGCCGCCCACTGGCTCTTCTATCTGCTGCTGGTGCTGGGCATGGCCGTGGTCATGATGGCCCGTGACGCCGTGCTCTTCCTGCTGGCCTGGGAAGTCATGTCCCTGTCGCCCTTCTTCCTCATCGACTTCAACGACAGCGACCGCAACGTGCGCGACGCCTCGTGGGTCTATCTGGTGGCCGCCCACCTGGGCGCCGTGCTGCTGCTGGCCTTCTTCGGCCTGCTCTGGCAGAACGCGGGCGACACGGCCTTCGCCGTCCTGCCCCTCAGGGAAGGCCCCGCTGTGCCGCTGGCCTCGGTCCTGTTCGTGCTCTCCCTGCTGGGCTTCGGCGCCAAGGCCGGTATCGCGCCCATGCACGTCTGGCTACCCGAGGCCCACCCGGCCGCGCCCAGCCACATCTCGGCCCTGCTCTCCGGCGCCATGATCAATGCGGGCCTGTACGGCATCATCCGCAGCTGCGAATTCGTGGCCCCTCTGAGCGCCGCTCCGGCCTGGTGGGGCTGGCTGGCCCTGTTCCTGGGCCTGGGCACGGCGCTGATGGGCATCCTCAAGGCCCTGGCCCAGAGCAACCTCAAACGCCTGCTGGCCTACTCCAGCGTGGAGAACATGGGCCTCATGCTCATGGGCGTGGGGGCCTGGCTCATCGGCAGCCACAGCGGCAACAGCTGGATCGGCACCCTGGGCCTGGCCGGTGCCATGTTCCACATGCTCAACCACTCGGCCTTCAAGGGCCTGCTCTTCCTCACCGCCGGCGAGGTGCTGCACGCCACCGGCACGGTGCGCATGGACCTGCTGGGCGGCCTGCAGCAGCGCATGCCCCTGGTGGGCGCCGCCTTCGGCATCGGCGCGGTCTCCATCGCCTGCTTCCCGCCCTTCAACGGCTTTGCCGGTGAATTC
The DNA here is from genome assembly GCF_900116045.1 of Desulfovibrio piger. Taxonomy (NCBI): domain Bacteria; kingdom Pseudomonadati; phylum Thermodesulfobacteriota; class Desulfovibrionia; order Desulfovibrionales; family Desulfovibrionaceae; genus Desulfovibrio; species Desulfovibrio piger. The sequence continues at coordinate 2,488,443 of NZ_LT630450.1, read as the reverse complement.
GTGCTGGCCCTTTCCCTGCTGGACGGCTCCAGCCTGCCCGGTGTGGAACAGCAGCTGGGCCTGCTCATGGCGCTGGTGGTGCTGGGCCTGGTCTCCGGTCTGGCCGCCGCCACCTATGCCAAGGCTTACGGCATCACCTTCCTGGGCGCGCCGCGCAGCCGCTGCGTGGAAGAGGCCCACCGCCCCCGTCCCCGTGACCTCTGGCCCCTGGCCATCCCGGCCTTCCTCTGCGTGGCCGGCGGCCTGGCCTCCGGCCACTGCTTCCGCTGGCTCATCAGCACGGTCAACGCGCCCCTGCCCGATCCGGCCGCCGGACAGCAGGTCATGCTGCGCGTGGCCGACATGCTGGGCACGGTCTCGCTGGTGGGCATGGTGCTGCTGGCCCTGGTGGCCGCCCTGTGGCTGCTGCGCAAGGCCTGCATCGCCGGCCGTCTGCGCCGCGAGGAGACCTGGGGCTGCGGCTACCGGTACGGGACGGCGCGCGTGCAGTACACGGACGCTTCCTTCTCCGAGCCGCTGGGCCGCCTCTTCGGCGGCGCCATGGGCCTGAAGGTGCATCAGGAGCTGGACGGCCGCTACTTCCCCGGCAAGGCGTCTGTGGCCATCTCCGCCCCCGACCGTCTGCGCACGGGCCTGTTCACGCCGCTGTTCGAAGGCGTGGAGAAGCTCTGCAACATGTGCAAGATCCTGCAACACGGCAAGATCCATCTCTATATCCTTTACATCCTCGCCACGCTGGTGGCGTTGCTGGCCTGGGGGCTGCACGCATGAGCGATCTCGCCTTCTACTGTTTCCAGTATGCGCTGGCCCTGCTGCTGGCGCCGCTGCTGCCGGGCATCATAGCCCGTGTCAAGGCCAAGGTGGCGGGCAGGCACGGCAAGCCTGTGCTGCAATTGTACTTCGACATCGTCAAGGGCCTGCGCAAGGGCGAGGTCATCAGCCATGTGACCACGCCCGTCTTCACGCTGGGCCCGGTGGTGGGCCTGGCCACGGTGCTCTGCGCCCTAGCCCTGCTGCCCCTGGGCGGCATGGCCTCGCCGCTGCGTTTTTCCGGCGACTTTTTGCTGGCCGCCTACCTGCTGGGCCTGGGCCGCTTTCTGACCATGCTGGCCGCCCTGGACACGGGCTCCTCCTTTGAAGGCATGGGCGCCAGCCGCGAGGCCGCCTTCTCGGCCCTGTCCGAGCCGGTGCTCTTCCTCTGCCTGCTGACCCTGGTGGGCGTGGGCTCCGCCCTAGGCATGCACGATGCGCTTTCCCTTTCCGGCATGCTGGGCGGCCGCCCGGCCCACGAATGGCTGCTGGGACGCGCCGAGCTGCTGCTGGTGCCGATGGTCTTCTTCGTGCTGCTGCTGGTGGAGAACAGCCGCATCCCCGTGGACGACCCCACCACCCATCTGGAACTGACCATGATCCACGAGGTCATGATCCTGGACCACTCCGGCCCCAGCCTCTCCTTCATCGAGTACGGCGCGGCCCTCAAGCTGTGGTTCTTCGCGGCCCTGCCCGCGGGCATCCTGGTGCCCGACCTGCCCCTGTGGCAGCAGAGCCTGTGCTGGCTGGCCTGCATCTTCGCCGTGGCCGTGCTGGTGGGCATAGTGGAATCCGTCATGGCCCGTCTGCGCATGCAGAAGGTGCCCGTGCTGCTGGGCGGCGCGGCCGTGCTTTCGGCCCTGGCCCTGATCCTGACCCAGGTGAGGTAAACCATGAGCGCTCTTTTCCAGTTCTTCCTCTTCCTGCTGACGCTCAACAACCTGGCCCTGCTGGGCATGGGCCGCCTGCGCACGCTCATCAATCTGGTGACCGCGCAGGGCATCCTGCTGGGCGGCCTGCTGCTCATGCATGACCATGCCCTGCTGGCCGTGGCCGTGCTGCTCATCAAGGGCGGCCTGCTCCCCTGGCTGCTGCACCGCACCCGGCGCCAGATCGGTGCCGATCCGCACATCAAGCCCCGTCTGGGCTTCGGCCTGGCCGTGCTCACCGGTCTGGCCTGCCTGGTCTTCTCGCTCTGGCTGGAAGGCCGCCTGCCCATGACGCCCGGCCTCTTCCCGCCCCTGCTCCTGCCCGCCGGCCTGACCACGCTGTTCTGCGGCCTCTTGCTGGTGGTGGGCCGCGCCACGGCGCTCTCGCAGGTCATGGGCTATCTGGTGGCCGAAAACGGCATCTTCCTGCTGGGCATCCCGCTCATGACGGCCGGTGCCGTCTGGTTCGAGCTGACCCTGCTGCTGGACATCTTCGTGGCGGTCTTCGTCATGGGCATCGCCATCAACCACATCAGCCACACGTTCGAATCCATCGACGTAGGCTTCCACGATCTGCGCGACTAGGGGGCGACCATGCTGGAATGTCTGCTGTTTGCGCCCCTGTGCGCCGGACTGCTCATGCTGCTGCTGGGCAATACCACCGTCTGCCGCGGCCTGCTCCTGCTCACGGCCGTGCTGCACACGGCCCTTTCCCTCAAACTGGCCGCCGACGTGAGCGGCGGCCTGCATCCGCAGGCCCTGGCCGGTCTGCTGGCGCCTGACGCGCTGGGCACGCTCTTCCTCGTGCTGGCCAGCGTGCTCTTTCTGGTGGCCTCGGTCTACGGCGTGGGCTATCTGCGCGACGAGGCCCGGATCACCGAACGTGCCAGCATCCTGGACGGCCGGGCCTTCACCAATGCCCCGGAACGCCGCTTCACGGCCTGCCTGTGCTTCTTCCTCTCGGCCATGACGCTGGTCACCACCACGCGCCATCTGGGCGCCCTGTGGGTGGGCATCGAGATCACCACCCTGTCCAGCGCGCCCCTCATCTACTTCCACCGCCACAAGCAGTCGCTGGAAGCCACCTGGAAATACCTCATCATCTGTTCCGTGGGCATCGCCCTGGCCCTGCTGGGCAACATCCTGCTTTCCGTGGCCTTCTACGAGCCCGGCGTGCCGCCGGTGGAGAGCATGGACCAGGTGGAGGCCTTCCGCCATCTGGCCCGGCAGCGCGCCGATGCCCTGGCCGTGCTGGATGCGCCCCAGAGCGCGGCCACCTATCTGCCCTGGCTCAAGGCGGCCTTCATCTTCCTGCTGGTGGGCTACGGCACCAAGATGGGCCTGGCGCCCCTGCACAACTGGCTGCCCGACGCCCACAGCCAGGCCCCCTCGCTGGTCTCGGCCCTGCTGTCCGGCGCCCTGCTCAACTGCGCCTTCCTGGGCATCCTGCGCGGGCACCAGATCATGCTGGGCGCGGGCCTGGGCGGGTTCAGCGGCACGCTGCTGGTCTTCTTCGGCCTGGTCTCCATGTTCGTGGCCGCCATCTTCATCGTGGGACAGGGCCACTACAAGCGCATGCTGGCCTACTCCAGCGTGGAGCACATGGGCATCCTGGCCCTGGCCGTGGGCCTGGGCGGCGCCGCGGCCTTCGGCGGCATGCTGCATGCCGTGTGCCATTCGCTGACCAAGTGCATGCTCTTCCTGCTGGCCGGCAACATCCTGGCCCGCTACCACACCTATTCCAGCTACGACGTGCACGGCCTGCGCTGGACCATGCCCGTCACCGGCGCCCTGTGGATGGGCGGTTTCCTGGCCATCGTGGGCTCGCCGCCGTTCGGCCTGTTCGTCAGCGAGTTCCTGATCCTCAAGGGCATCCTGCAGCAGGGCCAGTGGCTGGTGGCCGCCCTGTACCTGCTGGCCCTGGCCATCATCTTCGTGGGCATGTCCGTGGCCGTGCTGCGCATGTTCCAGGGCACCCGCCCCACCGACATGCCCGAATGCCCGCGTGAGTCCGCCCTGAGCGTACTGCCGCCCATGACCCTGGGCCTGGGCGTGCTGCTGCTGGGTTTCTGGATGCCCGACGGCGTCGAAAAGCTGCTGCGCGCCGGCGCGGCCCTCATTGGAGGCTAGACCATGCGTTTTTCCTATGCTTCCCCGGCCAGACTGGCCGACATCCCCTGTCTTGACGCGGCCTCCCTGAGGGCCGCCATCCTGACGCAGGTGGCGCACGGCTGGCGCGTGCTGGCCTTCTTCGGCCTGCCCCGGGCCCTGTACGCCCCGGGCGAGCTGGCGCTGGTGGCGGGCAATACGGCCGCCGCCGGTCTGTGCTGCGTCATGGCCCATGACCGGCAGCAGGAACTGTGGGCCTCCCGCTGCCTGCCGCTGGACCGCTATGCGTCCATGAGCCTGGAGTGCCCCCAGCTCCAGCGCTTCGAGCGTGAGGTCCACGAGGCCTGGGGCATCGTGCCCGAGGGCCACCCCTGGCTCAAGCCCGTGCGCTACACCACGCCCGCCCCGGGCGCGGAGCGTCCCGGCCCGGCCCAGTGCGACCACTACCGCGTGGAGGGCAGCGAGGTCCACGAAGTGGCCGTGGGCCCCGTGCATGCGGGCATCATCGAGCCCGGGCACTTCCGCTTCCAGTGCTACGGCGAGAACGTGCTCAATCTGGAGATCAGCCTGGGCTTCCAGCACCGCGGCGTGGAAAAGATGCTGGCCGGAGGCCCGCACCTGCGCGATGCCGCGCTCATGGAATGCGTGGCCGGGGATACCAGCGTGGGCCACTGCACGGCCTACTGCGTGGTGCTGGAACGTCTGGCGGGCGTCAGCGTGCCGCTGCGCGCCCAGCTGCTGCGGCGCATGGGCCTGGAGTTCGAACGCCTGGCCAACCACACCGGCGATCTGGGCGCCATCGCGGGCGATACGGGCTTTTTGCCCACCTCGTCCTGGAACGGCCGCATCCGCGGCGACTTCCTCAACATGACCGCCGAGATCTGCGGCAACCGCTTCGGGCGCGGTCTGGTCTGCCCCGGCGGCGTCAGCCGGGATCTGGATCCCGCCGCCTGCCGCGGCCTGCTGGACCGCCTGCGTGCGGGCTGGCGCGATGTCAGGGGCGCCGTGGACGTGATGTTCGCCTCGCCCAGCGTGCTGGACCGTCTGACCGGCACGGGCTGCGTCAGCCTGCGCACCGCCGAGGTCTTCGGCATGGTGGGCGTGGCCGCGCGTGCCTGCGGCCTGCCGCGCGATGCCCGGCGCCATGCGCCCCTTTCCCGCCTGCCGCTGGAAGATACCGACATCCGCACCGCCCAGGGCGGCGACGTGCTGGGCCGCGCCACGGTGCGCCGTCTGGAAGTGGCCGACTCCGTGCGCCTGGTGGAGGCCGACCTCCAGCATCTGGCCCGTCTGGGCGAGGAGGAAAAGCTCAACGGGAGCGAGAGCGATGCCGCCCTCTGGCGCGCGCCCATGCCCGGGGCCCTGCCCGGCGGCATGCTGGCCGTGGCCCAAGTGGAAGGCTGGCGCGGCGAGCTGTGCCATGTGGCCGTCACGGATGCGGAAGGCCGCTTCGGCGTCTACAAGATCTACGATCCTTCGTGGCACAACTGGAGCGGTCTGGAGATGGCCCTGCGCGGCGAACAGATCTCCGACTTCCCGCTCTGCAACAAGAGCTTCAACCTTTCCTATTGCGGCCACGACCTGTAGGCAGGAGGACTGACATGCTGGACATCTTCAAGGAACGCCTGCACCAGAAATACAGGACGCTGGACTTTCCCCGCAAGGCGCCGGGCCTTTCGCCCCGCTACATGGGGCGCCCCGAGATCGCGGCCGGGGACTGCGGCGCCTGCCGCGCCTGCCTCGACGTCTGCCCCACCGGGGCCCTGCGCAAGCTCTCGCCCGCCGGGCCCGGCCCCGCCGGCGAGACCGGCGGCATCGCCCTGGACATGGGGCGCTGCCTGTTCTGCGGCGCCTGTGCCCGTGCCTGTACCGCGGCACGCGGCGAGGGCCTGATCCGCTTCACCAAAGACTACCGCGTGGCCGCCTTTACCCGTGAGGACCTCATCGTCACGGCCCGGCCCCGCCCCCCGCACACGCCCACGGCCTGCCACGGCCTGTTCTCCCGCTCGCTCAAGCTGCGCGAGATCAGCGCCGCCGGCTGCAACGCCTGCGAGGCCGATACCAACGTGCTGGGCACCCTGGTCTATGACCTGGGCAAATTCGGCATCAGCTTCGTGGCCTCGCCCCGCCATGCCGACGGCATCCTGGTCACCGGCCCCGTGAGCCGCAACATGCGCGACGCCGTGCTGGCCACCTGGGCCGCCGTGCCCGAACCGCGCATCGCCATCGCCGTGGGCTCCTGCGCCATCTCCGGCGGCCTTTTCGCCGACAGCGACGAGTGCTGCGGCGGCCTGCCGCCCCTGTGCGACGTGCAGCTCTTCGTGCCCGGCTGCCCGCCCAGCCCCTGGAGCATCCTCGACGGCCTGCTGCGCCTCAAGTCGGAAAAAGACGTGCTGTAAAGGCTAGATGAGGGGAGGGGGAACCCCTCTGCTGACGCGAGAGGGGCTTCCCCCTCCCCTCAAACTCCCCTCCCCCTCCCCAGCGCGTTTTATTTTGTCCTGACGGACAGATAAAAAACGTGCCGCTTTCCCCGGTCCTTGCCGCCCCGGATGCTCGCCCCGGATGCGGACGAGCGACCGCTCTCCTCGTAATACAAAGCAATCTGCGCTTTTCATCGCCCCAAACGCGCCCACAACGTCTGCAAGGCCTTCCTCCCAGCCCCTGATAGCTCCATCACGAACAGACAATCAGTCTATCCTGTTCTGCCAAGAGGAACTTCCACGCCACTGGCGGCACCCTTCCACACGACGCTCCTGCACATCCATCCCCCAACCAGCGGCCGCTCTGCCATCGTTATACCTCCCTTCCCCATCCATTGAGCGCGCCGATCGGGCGGCGTACGCCGAAGGCGTCGTGCCGCCCGCCGCGCAGGCGAAGCTCTTTTACGTTGCCTTCCCCCCGGGCCGGTGGCATACTGCCGCCATGTCCATCTTCACCACATCCACCCCCGTCATCGGCAGGCCGGAAAACGGCGAATGGCCTCTGGTGCACCCGCTGGCCTGCCTGCCCGAACCGGCCCTGGCCCCTCCCGCGCAGGGCGGCATCCCCGATGATGCCGCCTGCATGGCCCTGTGGGACAAATATGGCATGCTGGACAATATCCGCGCCCATTCGCGCCTGGTGGCCCATATCGCCACCGAGCTGGCCCGGCGGGCCCGCGCGGCCGGCTTCCCGGTCAATGTGGCCGCTGTGCGCGCCAGCGCCATGCTGCACGACATCGCCAAGACCTACAGCGTCCTGCACGGCGGCAGCCATGCCCAGCTGGGGGCCAGCTGGGTGGTGGCCGAGACCCGCAACCATGCCCTGGCGCAGGGCGTGCTGCTGCACGTCCACTGGCCCTGGGCCGTCCCGGAACGGGAGCCCGGGCGCCTGTTCTCCATCCCGTTTTTCGTGATCTATGCTGACAAGCGGGTCAAGCACGACCAGTGCGTGCCCCTGCGCCAGCGTTATGAGGACCTGCTGGTGCGCTACGGCCACACGGAAAAGGCCCGCAAGGGCATCCGCCTTTCATGGCAGCAGGGCGAATGTATCGAACGCGCCTTCGAGGCGCATCTGGGGTATGCCATCCATGAAGATTCTTTTGATAGCGGGCGGCTGGTCCAGCGAGCGTGAGGTCTCGCTGACCGGTGCCCGCGGCATGCAGGAAGCCCTGGTCAGACGCGGCCATGCCGTGACCTTCTTCGACCTGCTGGAACATTTCGACGACCTGCTGGAGACCGCCCGGCAGCACGACTTTGCCCTCATCAACCTGCACGGTTCGCCGGGCGAGGACGGTCTGGTGCAGGCCATGCTGGAAAAGGCCGACTGTCCCTACCAGGGCTCCGGGCCTTCCGGTTCCTTCCTGGCCCTGAACAAGGCCGCCGCCAAGCAGATCTTCCGCATGGCCGGCCTGCCCACGGCCGACTGGGAATTCCTGCCCGTGCGCCCCGCCGCAGGCTGGGAACCGCGCCTGCCCTGGCCGCTCTTCGTCAAGAGTACCACGGGCGGTTCTTCCCTGCGTCTGGGCCGTGCCGCCAACCGGCAGGAGCTGGATGCCATCATGGACGAGATCTTCGCCGCCGGGGAAGGCGTGCTCATCGAGCCCCAGCTGCCCGGCAGGGAGATCACCTGCGGCATCCTGGGCGAGGAAGCCATGCCGCCCATCCTCATCGAGCCCGTGGCGGGCGATTACTTCGACTACGAGAGCAAGTACGCCGCCGGCGGCGCGCGCGAGCTCTGCCCCGCGCCCGTGTCCCCGGCCGTCACCGCCGAGGTGCAGCGCCTGGCCCTGGCCGCCCACAAGGCCCTGGGCCTCAAGGGCTACAGCCGCGCCGACTTCATCCTCGGCCCCGGCGACAGCCTGCACCTGCTGGAGGTCAACACCCTGCCCGGCATGACGCCCACCAGCCTTGTGCCGCAGGAGGCCGCCCAGCTGGGCATGGATTTTGGCCAGCTGCTGGAAAAACTCATCGAGCTGGGCATGGAGCAGCACGCCAAGGCCTGAGCCCTGCCCCCTTCCGCCGTCAGGCGCGCTGTCCGCGGGCAGCGCGCTTTTTCGTTCCCGGCCCGCGGGCCGGGAACGGCCCCGCCCTGACCGCGCGACCGCACATCGTGCACGCCTGCCCAAGGAGGCAGCCCCATGAATCCCACCCTTGCCGCCCACGCGGCCGCCATCCTGACCATCCTCATCTGGGGCGCCACCTTCACCTCCACCAAGGTGCTGCTGCAGGCCTTTGCGCCCATCGAGATCCTTTTCCTGCGCTTTCTGCTGGGGGCCTGTGCCCTGCTGCTGGCCTGCCCGCGCCTGCTGCATGTGCGCGACCGTCGCCGGGAAGTTATCTTTGCCCTGGCGGGCCTGTGCGGCGTGACCCTCTACTTTTTGCTGGAAAACATCGCCCTGAGCTACAGTACGGCGTCCAACGTGGGCGTGCTGGTGGGCATCTCGCCCTTCCTCACGGCCCTGCTGGCCCGCATCGTCCTGGGCGAGAGCCTGCACCCCGGCTTTTTCGTGGGCTTCGTCTGCGCCATGTCCGGCATCATCTGCATCGCCGTCAACAGCAACGCCGTGCTCCGGCTCAATCCGCTGGGCGATGTCCTGGCCCTGCTGGCGGCCCTGACCTGGGCATTCTACTCCATCCTGACCCGCAAGATAGGCGACTACGGCTACAACACCCTGCAGGTGACGCGCCGCATCTTCTGCTGGGGCCTGCTCTTCATGCTGCCCACCCTGCCGCTGTCCGGCTTCCGCTGGGACCTGGCACGCCTGGCCCGGCCCGAGATGCTGGCCAACCTGCTCTTCCTGGGCCTGGGGGCCTCGGCCCTGTGCTTCGCCACCTGGAACTTCACCATCCGCATCCTGGGCGCCATCAAGACCAGCGTCTACATCTACGCTGTGCCCGTGGTCTCGGTCATCACCGCCACCCTCTTGCTGGGCGAACGCCTGACCGGGCTGGCCCTGACCGGCATGGCCCTCATCATCCTCGGCCTGGTCATCTCCGAAGGCCGCCTGCCCCTGCGCCGCCCCAAAGCCTGATCGCGGCCGGGCCGCGGCCCCGGGATACGACGGCCCCTGCCCCCAAAACAGCCAAACGCCCCGCGCCGTCACCAGGACGGCACGGGGCGTTTCAGCCACGGGCCCCGCAGGGCGGTACCCGTCTAATTCCAGATCAGATGCAGCAGCCAGTAGGAACAGAATCCCACCGTGGCCGCCGCGGGCAGGGTCAGCACCCAGGCCGTGACCAGCTGGCCGGCCACGGTCCAGCGCACGGCGGAAAGGCGCTTGGTGGAGCCCACACCGAAGATGCAGGCCGAGATGGTGTGCGTGGTGCTCACGGGCGCGCCCAGCACGGATGCCCCGGAGATGACCAGGGCGGCCGACGTTTCGGCGGCGAAGCCGTGCACGGGCTCCAGCTTGAAGATGCGGTGGCCCATGGTCTTGACGATCTTCCAGCCGCCGATGGCCGTCCCTGCGGCCATGGCCAGGGCGCAGGCCAGCTTGACCCACAGGGGCACGGCCACCTCGTCGATCTCGCCGAAGATGAACAGGGCCAGGGTGATGATGCCCATGGTCTTCTGGGCGTCATTGAGGCCGTGGCTGGTGGCCATGAAGGCCGCGGACACCAGCTGCATCTTGCGGAAGATGCGGTTGACCTTGCTGCGCATGACCCGTGCGAAGAGCCAGTAGATGAGCCACATGATGAGGAAGCCCATGCCGAAGCCCGCCAGCGGCGAGAGCACCAGCGGCAGCAGCACCTTGTTGACGATGCCGCTGAAATTGAGGGCCTCGGGCCCGGCATGGGCCAGGGCCGCGCCCACCAGGCCGCCGATGAGCGCATGGGATGACGACGAGGGGATGCCGAAATACCAGGTGAGACAGTTCCAGAAAATGGCGCCCAGCAGGGCCGCCAGCACAAGGATGTGGCTGCCCTGCACCACCTCGGGCAGGACCAGGCCCGCCCCCAGGGTCTTGGCCACCTCGGTGCCCAGCAGGGCCCCGGCCAGATTGAGGGCGGCCGCCATGCCCACGGCGAAGCGGGGCGTGACCACCTTGGTGGAGACCACGGTGGCGATGGCATTGGCGCAGTCGTGCGCGCCGTTGGTAAAGTCGAATACCAGGGCGACAAGGACGATGAGAATGAGGAGGAAGGGTATCTCAAACATTCTTCAGCACCGCTTCTTCGATGGTTTCAGCCAGATTGTTGACGTTTTCCAGAAGCATGCTGATGCGGTCGTAGGCCTGGCTCCACTTCATGATGTTCATGAGCCGGGCGGGGGTGATCTCCTGCTGGTCGTCCATGAGCTCGGCCAGTCCCACGGCCAGCAGCATGTCGCACTCGCCGCGCAGGTAGCGGAAGGCGCGCGTCTTGTGGCAGTCCTCACGCCGGGTCAGGCCGTCCAGCATCTCGCCGGTCAGATCCAGCATGGAGCAGATGGTGCGCACCAGCTGCATGGCCGGGAAGCGCATGGTGGGGAACTCGAAGATGTGCAGCCGGGTGCTCAGGGTGTGCAGGCCGTCCAGGGCTTCTTCCTGCTCCTGGTTGATGCGCAGGATGTCCTCACGGTCGATGGGCGTGATGAAGGTCTGCGACAGGTCGCGGATGATGCGCACGTGGAGCTTGTCGGCCTCCTCCTCGATCAGGGCGATCTCCTTGTGGGCCTCGTCCATCCTGGACAGGTCCTCCAGCATGCCGAGCAGCAGTCGCGACATGTGGCGCAGGTGACTGTTTTGCTCCAGCAGCATTTCGAAAAACGGAGCGGACTTGGGAAGCAGGGATGCGAACATGCGCCCTCCTCTTGATGTGAAAGATCCCTGGACGGGGTTCCCGGTCCCTGTACCGGACGGCCGGAAGGGACGATGAGCCGGGATCCCCTGACGTCATTCCTTATCGTGTACGCCGGCATGCTTGCTGCCGGGCGGATACCGCCTTGTGTTACAATGGATAATGATATCTGTTTAGTATCTTTGCAGTGATTATACTGTGTCCATGAAATCGTTTTCAAGCCATTTCCGGCCTGCCGTTGCGATTTCCCCTTCCGGCAGCCAGCCGGGCGGCAGCATCCAGCGGGCTTCCGGCAGGTACAGGGCGCCGTGGTGCAGAAAAAAAGCTCCCTGCCCGTCCACGGGGGACTGCGGCAGGGAGGAAGGACCATAGAGGCCGTCCAGCCACAAGGCATGGCCCAGGGCGGCGGCATGGGCCCGGATCTGGTGCCGGGCGCCCCGGTGGATGGTGCAGCCCGCCAGGGTCAGACTGTGGGGCAGGGACGGGACGGACAAGGAAAAGCGCCGGCACAGTTCGCGGGCAAAAGCACGGCAGGCCTCCCCCTGCCAGCGGTACAGGGGACGGAACCAGGTCCAGCGGGTGGCGTCGGCGGTCTCGGCGTCCAGCACACGGACCCCACGGCGCTGTGCCATGTCCAGGGCCAGGCGCACGCAGGCCGCCCGCTCCAGGCCGCCGGACAGCAGGGCCAGATAGCCCTTGCGGCACCGGCCCCCGGCTTCGGCCCGGCGGAAATCCCGCACCGTGGCGGCCAGGCTGTCCGCATCATCCGCCACGGCGGCGCAGACGATGCCCGAGGTACGGGCATCCAGGCGTTGCAGCAGGGCCCAGGCCGCAGGGCCGCCGCCCCCGGGCCACAGCGAAGGGATGGCGGCCTCGAGGCTGCGGCCGCTGCCCCCTGCCAGACTGACGCTGTGCCAGCCGGCGGGTTTGAAAAAGGCCTGCCAGCGTCCCTGGCGGGAAAGGGCGCGGGGAAGGTCCCCACCGGCGGCAGGATCAGGAAAAAGTTCCGGGAGGGCCGGGGACAGGCAGATGCCGTCGCCCTGACGCACACGGTAGGCTGCGGGGGCCTGACGGCCGTTGACCCGCACCCGCCCCTCTTCCAGCAGGCGCCGGCGGCCGCGCAGACCGGGCACGGGCTGGCCCAGGGCCTCCAGCACCACGGCCAGGGCCGCGTCCAGGCGCTGACCGGCAAGGGCGGCACCGGCCACATGACAGGCTTCACGCAGGGCGTCCATCAGGCATCCTCATCCGAAGCCGCGGCCGTCCCCGCTTCCGGGGCACGCGCACGGGCACGCAGATCCTCCACCAGCTCCAGCAGGGCCACGGAGGTCCGTTGGGGATCGTGGTGCTGCGGGTCGTCCGGGCAGACCATCTCCCGGTCCACCACCTCGATGCCGCGGCGTTCCAGCTCCTTCCATTCAATGCCGCCGGGGTAGCGCCCGTGGCGGCTGTCCAGCAGCACGGCCTGCAGCAAATCGCCGGGGCCCGCCTGCGGTGCGTCCTGCTGCAGGTGGCGCAGCAGCATGTCCACCTGGGCGGTGAGGCTCAGGCCCTGGGCCTCGGTGTCCCTGCCGGAATTGGGGATGTAGATCTTGGGGCAGCGTGCCGCGGCCACGGCACGGCCCACGCCGTCGGGCAGCAGGTTGGAGAGCACGCTGGTGTAGAAACTGCCCATGGGATAGCAGATGGCCCCGGCGCTTTGCAGATAGGTGGCCGCCGTGGCCGACAGGGGCGGACGGCAGGGCGTGAGGGCCGTGGAGGTGCGCCCCGGTTCATGGACCGTGAGGTAGAGGCGCCGCACCGGCTGGGTCAGGCGGCAGAAGTGGTGCTGCCCCACCAGGACGGAACCGTCGGCCAGCTCGGCAGCCAGATGCAGACAGGCATTGACGATGGGCAGGACCACGCCGCGCACCTGCAAAAGACGGCTGAACAGGCTCAGTACCGGGGTGAAATTGCGCTGGAAATGCAGATAGCCCCCGGCAAGCAGCAGGTTGCCCATGCTGGCTTTCTGGGGGCGGAAATCATCGGGCATGCGCTCCAGGAAATAGCCCAGATGCACCCGCATCACATCGGCCATGACCGGCGGCAGGAGACGCCAGCAGGGGTGCCCGGCGCTGCCCATGGCGCGCAGGCGGGCGCGCAGGGCCTCGGAATCGCCTTCCGCGGGCAGGCGCATCTCCCAGAAGTCCAGCACGCTCTGCGGGACCATGCTGTCCGCAAGGGCGGCCAGGCGGTTGCGGATGTCCCCCACGGCGGGCAGGGCAAAGGCTTCGCGCAGGGCGGCGGAACTGCCGCCCGAATCGAAGGGCGTCACCAGATGGACGGAATTGTGGGTATAACGGGTAAGGCTGCGGCTCAGGCCCCTGAGGGCCGTACCGCCGGTGAAGAAGACCAGCCGGGGACCAAGGGCGGGCAAAAGGACGCTCACGCCGCTTCTCCGGTCATGCCCAGCTCGCGCATCCTGAGGTAGATGGCGCGGCCGATCCAGGCATCGGTGGCGGCGTAGATGACCTGGCGTTTGCTCAGCTCCGGGACGCTCCAGTTGGAACACTGGGGCCCCTTGGAGATGCGCTGCCCGAACAGGTTGGCGGCCAGGGTGCGCAGGCCCTGCGTGGTCAGCTGGTGGGCCCGGGCCACCATGCCCAGATCCACCGTGCCCGCGGGCGTGAAAGGATACAGCCGCCCCAGCTCGCGCATGTCGTCGCCGATGGCCACCCCGGCCTTGATGACGCCGGGGTCGGCCAGCAGGCCCGCCAGCTCGGGCCCGAAAGGCCACCAGGAAAGCTGCACCAGATAAACGGCCCGGCCCGTGGCCAGCTGCACCAGGGAAGGCGTGTTGAGCCGGCCCTTGCGGAAGGAGGGACGGGTCTCGGTATCGAAGCCCAGCACCTGTTCCCGCGCCAGATCCGGCAGGGCCTTTTCCCAGTCTTCCAGACTGCGCACCAGATGGATGGGCCCTTCGTAATGGCACAGGGGCAGGGCGTTGATTTCGTCGCTGCTCAGGCGGCGACGCAGACTTTCCAGATTCATGCCGTTCGGGGGTTCGTGTCCTAGGGGGAAGTACCGCGTGCCTGCGGCACGCGCATACCTGCCCTGTATACCACAAATCACTTGCCGATGCAAAAGCTTGAAAAGACGCGGTTCAAGACCTCTTCCGGGCTGTCCAGGCCGGTGACCTCGCCCAGCAGGGCCGCGGCGGCGTCCAGGCGGACGGAGCAGCAGTCATAGGGACTGCCGGCGGCGATATCGGCCAGCAGGGCCTCCAGCTCGTGCAGGGCGCGTTCCAGCGCCAGCGACTGGCGCGCGTTGGGGGCCAGCCCGTCGGAGGGCGGCGTGTGGCTGCCGTCGTCCAGCAGCAGGGCCCGCAGACGGCGGGCCAGGGTATCCACGTTGTGGCCGGTGCTGGCGCTGATGCGCACACAGGGCCGGTCAGGGGCCCAGACAGGGGGCCACACGGCGGGCTCGGCCAGGTCCACCTTGTTCCAGACCAGCAGCACGGGGATGTCCCCGCACTGGGACAGCACTTCGCGCACGGCCTCGTCGGGGCAGATGTCGGCAGCGGCCCCGGCAGGGCCCAGACGGCCGCCGTCCACCAGCAGCAGGATGGCGTCGGCCTGGCGCACCTTCTGGCGGCTCAGGGCCACGCCCATCTCCTCCACGCTCTCGCCGGTCTCGCGCAGGCCCGCCGTATCGGTCAGGCGCACGGGCAGGCCGTCCAGCTGGCAGCTCTCCTCAAGGAAATCGCGCGTGGTACCGGGGATGTCCGTGACCAGGGCGCGGTTGCGGCCCAGCAGGGCATTGAGCAGGCTGGACTTGCCCGCATTGACGGCACCGGCCAGCACCACCACGGCGCCCTGCTGCATGACCTGCGCACGGCGCTGGCCGGTCAGCAGGCCGCGCACGGCGGCGGCCACCTCCTCCACCACGGCGGCGAAGGCCTCGGGGGCAAGGCATTCCACCTCTTCGTCGGGAAAGTCCACGGCCAGGCTCATCTGCACGCGCAGCCCTTCCAGCTGC
Source organism: Desulfovibrio piger (assembly GCF_900116045.1). Taxonomy (NCBI): domain Bacteria; kingdom Pseudomonadati; phylum Thermodesulfobacteriota; class Desulfovibrionia; order Desulfovibrionales; family Desulfovibrionaceae; genus Desulfovibrio; species Desulfovibrio piger. The sequence goes on along the minus strand of NZ_LT630450.1, from coordinate 2,473,319 downwards.
CGGCGCAGGGCCGTGACCTTGCGGCCCAGCAGGCCGTCCAGACGGTTGAGGCTGTAGCGCAGGGCCTCGCGCGAAGGCGCGGCGATGAGTTCGGCCACGGCCTCGGCCTGGCTCAGGTCCATGCGGCCGTTGACGAAGGCCCGGCGCGAGAACTCGCCCCGTTCCGCGGCCCGTGCCCCCAGCCGCAGGGCCGTCTCCAGGACGGCCTGCACGATGAAGGGGCCGCCGTGGCAATGGATCTCGGCCACGTCCTCCCCGGTGAAGGTGCGCGGGCCGGGCATGAACACGGCCAGCACGTCGTCCAGCGGCACGCCTTCATGGTCGAGGACGCGCCCGCGGTGCAGCATCCAGGGCCGGAAGCCCGTGAACTTCACCGACGCAGGCCTGAACATGCGGGAAAGGATCTCCCGGGCCTGCGGCCCGGAAAGGCGGACGATGCCGATGCCTCCCGCACCGGGGGCCGTGGCTATGGCGGCGATGGTGGGCATCAGGAACGCTCGGGCCGGCGGCGCATGATGACCACCCGCTTCATGGGGCCGTCACCGGAACTGCGGGTCTGCACTTCCTCGGCATCCTGCAGGCAAAGATGCACGATGCGCCGGTGATAGGAACTGAGCGGACGGGTGGAATAGGAGCGGCCGGTCTGGCGCACTTTTTCGGCCAGGGCCAGGGCCATCTCGCGCAGCTTCTCGTCCTGGCGCTGGCGGTAGCGCCCGGCATCCAGCTGCACGCGCACGGCGGCGTTCATGCCGCGCGAGACCACGCGCGAAGCCAGGTACTGCAGGGAGGCCAGGGTCTGGCCCTCGCGCCCGATGAGCAGGCCGGAATCCTCCTCGCAGTCCACGGCCACACGCACGCGGCCGTCGGCCACGGTCACCTCCAGCGTCACTTCCTCGCCCACGATGGGACGGACGAGCTGGCGCACGGCCTCCTTGGTCAGGGCTTCGAGACGCTGGGGATCCAGTTCCTCCACAGGGGTGAAGGGCAGGCTCTCCTCCGCTTCGTCCAGCACGTCTTCGGTGTTCTCGGCAGGAGCGGGCACGGCCGGGCCCTGCGGACGCTGACGGCGGCGGCCTTCGCCCTCACCGCGCAGCGAAGGACGGGGGCGGGCACGGCGGCCCTCGCCGCGACGGCCGCCGGCTTCGGGGGCCGCGCCTTCGGCAGGGGCTTCCCCGGCCTGGGCTTCGGCCGGAGCGGCGGCCCGGGCCTGGTCGCGGCCACGGCCGCGGGCACGGGAGGGGCGGGCGTTCTCGGCGGGCTTTTCCTGCCGTTCGGCCTTTTCCGCCCTGGCGGGCTTTTCGGCCCGTTCGGGCTGCTCGGCCTCTTCCGCCTTTCCATCCTTGCGGACCGGGCATTCTTGGTCAGGAGCGCTCTCCGCGCGCATCTCTTCCGGGGCGGGCGCGGCCGGAGCGGCCGCGCTGTCCTCACGGGCGGCCGGCGGCATCTTCCCGGCGGAGCGGCGGGGCGTCTCCTCGCGGCCCAGGGACGGCCGTTCCAGCCGGACATCGCAATGTTTCTTGCCGAGGACGCTTTCCACGGCTTCGCGCAGGGCGGCACGGCGCGCCCGGATCTTGGCCTTGCGGGCCCCCACGATACCAAAGATGCCGCTCTTGGCGTCCTGAACTATCTCGATCTCCAGCTTTTCGCGGGCGACGTTGTAATAGCTGCAGGCCTCCTGAATGGCGGCATCCAGATTCTTACCCTGAAACTCTTTGAATCCGTCCATAAACTCTCCCAAAAGGGGCGGCAGCGGGGAGACCCCGCTGCCACCACATATGGACTCTTTTCCGTGTCGCAAGACCGCTCCGCGCGGCCTGCCGTGACCCCGCTACTGGGCCAGCAGCTTGTTCCTGCGGCCCATCCGCCACTGCTGGGCGATGGACAGGATGTTGTTGACCAGCCAGTACACCACCAGACCGGAGGGGAAGCTCAGGAACAGGGCGGTGAAGACGATGGGCAGGAACATCATGATCTTCTGCTGCGTGGGATCGGTGGCCGGCGGGCTCATCCTCTGCTGCAGGAACATGGTGATGCCCATGATGATGGGCGTGATGTAATAGGGGTCCTTGGCGGACAGGTCAGCCAGCCAGATCAGGTCCGTGCCGGGCAGATAGGTGATGAAGGGCGCATGACGCAGCTCGATGGAGGTCAGCAGCGCCTGATACAGACCGAAGAACACGGGCAGCTGCACCAGGATGGGCACACAGCCGCTGGCGGGGTTGACGCCGTAGGTCTTGTACAGGGCCATGACTTCCTTGTTCATGGCTTCCTTGTTGTCCTTGTACTTCTCGCGGATGCTGGCCATCATGGGCTGGAGCTTCTTCATCTTTTCCATGGAAGAGTAGCTCTTGGCCGTCAGGGGCCAGAACACGGCCTTGATGACGATGGTCAGCATGATGATGGAAAGGCCCCAGTTGTGGGTATACTGCTGGAAGAACTCCAGCAGCCACAGCAGGCCCTTGGCGATGATGCTGAACATGCCCAGGTCCACGCTGAGGGCCAGCTGGTCGGACACGGCGGCCAGCATCTTGCGAACCTTGGGGCCCATCCAGTAGGAGACTTCGAGGGTGGTCTCCTGGCCGGGGGCCACCACCACTTCCTTGGGCTCCAGGGCCACACGGTAGACGCTGCCCTGCATGCGGCCCACCATGCGGGCCTCATCGGCATTGCCGGGCATGACGGCGGACAGGAAGTAGGTGCTCATGGGGCCGGCCCAGTAGAGCTTGCCGCTGGCTTCCACGCCTTCCTTGGTCAGCTTGTCGGTGGAGGTCTCCTCGCCCAGGGAGCCGCCGTTGTCCCAGGCCACGCGCATGGCGTCATAATTGGTATTGGCGGCATTGCTGGTGTCGGCGGCCACGGTGTAGCGCACGCGCACGCTGCGGGTGTCGTTGCCCAGGGTGGCCAGGCTCACTTTTTCGGAGATCAGGTAATTGTCGGCGTTGAAGGTCAGCTCGCGGGTCACGCGCAGGTTGTCCACCTCGCCCACCAGACGGACGACGCCCTTGCCGCCCTCGGCCACGCTCACGCCGCTGTCGGATTCCAGGGCCCACTTGCCGGTGCTCCACGACGGCTGGCCGTTGATGACCAGGCCCAGGGGCGCCACCGCGGCGGTCTGGGGATCGACCATATTGATGCGGGGGGAATCCTCGTCCAGGCCGGAGGTGTACTTCTTGAGCTCGAAGGAGCGCAGCACGCCGCCGCCGGAATGCAGCACGGCCTTGTACAGGGGGGCGTCCACCGTCACGTCCACGCCGGGGGCGGGAGTGAAGGCAGGCAGGGGCTCGGCCTGGGCCTTCTGCTTGGCTTCGGCTTCGGCCTGGGCCTTCTGGGCCTGCTCGGCCTGGGCAGCCTCCATCTTGGCTATCTCGGCCGGGTCGGGTTTGACCACCCAACCCATATAGTCGGCCAGATAGCTCCAGCCGACGACCACGAGCAGACACAGGACAATTGCCATGATAAGATTTTTGCCGTCTTGCATGCGGGGAGGTACTCCATGAAGCAGAGACTACGGGTGACGCCGCGCAGGGGGCACGGGATCATATCCCGAGCCGCCCCAGGGATGGCAGCGGGCCAGCCGCCGCAAGGCCAGCCAGCCGCCGCGCAATACGCCGTGGGTCATGATGGCTTCCAGGGCGTAGGCGGAACATGTGGGGTAAAAACGACAGGCAGGGGGCAGGACCGGAGAGATGAACAGCTGGTAGAAGCGGATGGGCAGGACGAAGAGACGGCGCAGCATGGCTAGTCCCTGTCCCGGCTGCCGTTGTCCCTGGCCGGGTGCAGACGCGGCAGGCGCTGCAGCAGCGGCAGCAGCTGGGCGTTGACGCGTTCCTGGCTCAGGTCCGCCGCGCCGGTATGCTTTTTGGCAACGGCCACGATATCCAGATGTTCGGGCAAAAGTGCCCGGTGCAGGCGAAAGAATTCCCGCAGCAGACGTTTGACCCGGTTGCGCGTGACCGCTTTGCCCACCTTGCGGGATACAGCCATGCCCATACGCGTACAGGCCCCGTTTTCGCGGGGCCGTACAAAAACAAGGAAATGCTCCGTATGGTAACGCCTGCCCCGCTCGTAGCACGCGGAATACTCCGCTTGTTTGCGGATGCGGCTCTGGCGGGGCAGAAAAAGGCGTTCGGCCATGATGGCTCGCTTCTGGGATCGCGGGGCGCAGCCCCCCATCGACTAGGCGCTCAGATGCTTGCGGCCCTTGGCGCGACGACGGCGCAGGATGGCGCGGCCGCTGGGGGTGGCCATGCGGGCGCGGAAACCGTGGGTGCGGGCTCTTCTGACTTTACTGGGCTGGTATGTTCTCTTCATTGCTCTAGCTCCTTGCGTGTGGCTGCGGCGACGGACAGCAGGCCAGGTGGCCCGGCGCGAGTTTTGCGCGACATAAGCGGGAAGGCTTGCCCGTGCCCGCAGCACTGTCGCTGCACGGGATACGCCTTGCAGCCTGTAAATTTGAAAGGGTTACATACACGGCATAAGGCCCGCCGTCAAGGCTTGTTCCCCATCCCCTGGCGGGACAATGAACAAAAAACGCCGGCGGGACCGCTCCCTGCCTGTCGGCAACGCCGTTTGCGCCTTGACAGGATGTGCCTGCGGCGGCACAATTTTTTTTCCATTATCATCAAGGAGACCGCATGTCCACGCCAGAACACCTGCTGCCCCCGCCGCCCGCCTGCCCCTGTGTGATCCTCATCGGCATGGCCGGCGCGGGAAAGTCCACTGTGGGCATGGCCCTGGCCCAGAGCCTGGGCTGGGCCTTCATGGACAGCGACTACCTTATGGAAGCCCTGTACGCCGACCGGCTGCAGGCCGTCACCGACGCCCTGAGCAAGGAGGCCTTCCTGGATCTGGAAGCCGTGATGCTGGGCTCCATCCGTGTCCAGCGCACGGTCATCGCCACGGGCGGCAGCGCCGTCTACCGGCCGCAGGCCATGGCCCATCTGGCCAGCCTGGGCCCTGTGGTCTTCCTGGACGTGCCGCTGGAGACCATCGAGGAGCGCATCGCCCGCAACCCCGACCGCGGCCTGGCCATCGCCCCGGGCCAGACCCTAGCCGACATCTTTTATGAGCGCGAGGCCCTCTACAGCCACTATGCCACCCTGCGCTGCGACGCCCGCCAGAAGACGCCCCAGCAGTGCGCCCGCTGGATCGCCGCGCACCTGCCCCCGCTGCCGGGCCAGCCCGCGGCCTGATCCGTCCCCGTGGTCCGGGAGCACGGCCCGGCACCCCACAGGAGCCCCCGGCATCCCTGCCCCAGTCTCCATTCCCAGCTTCCGGCTGGCGGAGCGCGTCCATGCGCATGCTCCCGTTGCCGGACGCCATCCCCGCAGCGCCACCGGCAGCGGACGGAGCTCCGGCCTGCCGCACAGGCCGCGGATGCGGCGACACGCGACAGCATCAGGCCCGTTTGCGGGGCTGACGGCCGCTCCCCTCCTCCATGCCCGCGGCATCTGCACCGTCGCTCCGACCGGATGCGGGCGGCCGGTACTCCCGCCGCTGAAGACATCCCCGCAGCCGGACAGGCCCCCCGGGCCTGTTTCCGGGGCCCGGGCGCAGGCCGCAAAAAAGCCCCCTTCCCGTGCGGAGAAGAGGGCCCGTCATCAGGCAGGACGTGTGGAGCTAGTACTGCCACTTCTTGCCGTCGTAGCGGATCATCTCGTTGAGGTTGCGGGTCTTGATCTTTTCGCAGGGAGCGGACAGGGCCGCGCTCTTGCTGGCGCCGCGGCATTCATAGACATGCTCGGCATAGCGGATGAAGCCCACATAGCCGCGGGCGCCCTTGCGCACCTCGGTGGTCAGGCTGTCGGTATCCACGTCCACATAGGTGGCCACGTATTCCTTGCCCACCTTGCGCACTTCCTTGTGGGCCTTGGAGGGCATCACCGTGCGGGAGGCACGGCCCACCAGGCTCTGGCCGGTCTTGTACAGATCGGCTTCCAGTTTGGACTGGGATACGGGGGCCGCCTTGGCCGGGGCCTTTTCAGGGGCTGTGGCGGTCTCGGTGGTGGCGGGGTCTCCAGCAGGGGCGGCCGTGGCCGGGCTGGAACCTTCATCCCCGCCGAACAGGGCGCAGCCGCCGCACAGCAGGCTGGTCAGCAGGCTGACTGCCAGGATCTTTTTCATCAGTCATTACTCCTTAATGGAAAACCCGGCGTTTCCGCCGGGTTTTGTTCAAAGGGGGAAAGGGGCGCCGTTTAGTCGAAGGAGATCTCCGTACGACGGTTCATGTAACGGCCTTCTTCGCTGTCATTGCTGTACTTGAAGGACTTGCCCTTGCCGATGGCGGTCATGCGGCTGGCGGGCACGCCCTGCTTGGCCAGGTAGCCCTTGACGGCTTCGGCGCGGTTCTTGGACAGCTTGGCGTTGTAGGCGTCGGTACCACGGGAGTCGGTCCAGCCGGTCAGCACGATCTTGGTGTTGGGCTTGGACTTGATGAGGCCGGCGGCTTCATCCAGGATGCCCATGGCCTTGCTGTCCAGGGCATAGGAGTCGAAGGCGAAGTTGACGCCGCGCAGCACGATCACGGTTTCTTCCTGGCAGAACACGGCCAGCACGAAGCGTTCCACTTCGGCGTCGCTGGTGGCCAGGTCTTCAGCGCGGACCAGCACGGAGTCAGGGTTCATGCCGGCAATGGCCTTGACGGTGGCTTCGCCCTGCGGGGTGTCGGCCAGGGAGATCACGTGGATGACCAGGTTGCGCTGGGTGGCGTACACCTGACGGGCCACTTCCACCAGATCCATGCCGCGGTTGTTGTCGCCGTCGGTCACCAGGATCAGGGCAGCGCTGCGTTCCATGGAGCTCAGGAAGGGCTCGTAGGTCTGCAGGCCGTCGCCCATGTTGGTCATGCGGCCGAAGGTATCGAAGCCGCTGCGCAGGGTGTTGATGCCGCTATCCATGGCGGCGCGGTTCCAGGGACCCTGCTCGATGATGGTGCCGTTCGGAGCGATGGTGTGCAGGCCGCCCTTGAAGTCCAGGGCGGGGATGGCGGCGTTGACGCGCTTCAGGGCGATCTTGGCCACTTCGATCTTGTCCTGCTTCATTTTGTCGTTCTTCATCATCATGGAGCCGGAATAGTCCACGACGAAGTCGAAGCTGTTGACCTTCTTGCTGCAGACAGGAGCGGCCACGGCTGCCACGGCGAAGCTCAGAAGAACCGCGGCGGTAAGGGCCAGCAGGCGGAAAGATTTCATGATGCCTCCCAAAAAAGTTGTTGTTTTGCCTGCAACATGCCAGGCAATATGCGCCATGTGCCTTTCCTTTCACTGGAAAGGGTATTGACACCTTTACAAGGTAGCGCTTTTCGCAGCAAAGGGCAAGCGTTCTTTCTTCCGAAAGCCTCCCGTGCAACGCCTTCCGGCAGGGCGGAAGGCACCCGCAGCCCCCGTCCCCGCCGGGGATGCCCGGTGGCTGGACAGCCGGGCCCGCCTGTAGCATACTGAATAGATACAAAAGGATGGGTTATGCCAGCACTCGATTTTTCCAAATGGAGCCCCGGGGGCAACACCACGCTCTTTTTCCCCGCCGCGGGCCTGGATGCGGCCCGGCAGGCGGAGCTGGCCCGGCAGGCCATGCGCCCCGACAACCTGGGGGCGGAACAGGCCGGTTTCGTCTCCGTGGAGGAACGCCGCCTGCGCATGGCGGGCGGTGAGTTCTGCGTCAACGCCACCCGGGCCTTCGGCGCCCTGCTGGCCTTCCGCGAGAGCGCCTCGCCCGAGGCCACGCTCCAGGGCATCGCCCGCCAGAAGCTGGCCAACGGACACCGCTACGAGGTGCAGGTCTCCGGCTGGCAGACCCCCATCCGCCTTCTGGTGCGGGGCACCTCCCCCCACTGGGAGGTGCGCGCCGAACTGCACCTGCCGTCCTGCCCCATCACCCACCCGGAGCAGGGCATCCATCTGGTGCGCCTGCCCGGCATCTGCCATCTGCTGCTGGACGGCGAGGTCCACATGCAGCCCGAGGACTGCATCGCCGCCTCGCGCATGCTGCGCCGCCAGTACGGCATGACCGGCGAAGTGGCCAGCGGCGTCATCTGGTGGGGCCGCCGTGCGGGCCTGCTGGACATGCTGCCCGTGGTCCATGTGCGCGATGCCCACACCACCTGCATCGAGAACGCCTGCGGCTCCGGGGCCCTGGCCCTGGCCCTGCTGCTGGCCGCCAAGGGCAACCGCAAGCCCCTGGACATCATGCAGCCCGGCGGCAGCTCCCTGCATGTCCACATCCCCGACGATGACCAGGGCACGGCCATCATCGACGGCCCCGTGGACCTCGTGGCCCGCGGCCGCGTCTGGCTGCCCGACGCGCAGTCCTGACATTTTCGGGGCGGCCGCCTGCCGGGCCCGCGTCCGGCCGCCGCGGCTGTCTTTTTTTTTGCGCGCCCGGTGCGCCCTGTCCCCGCTCCTTTCCGACCAGAGATACATGAGACAGCAGAACCTCCTCCCCGGCATCAGCCTGCCCGCTCCCCGTCCCGCCCGTCCGGCCGACACGCCGCCGGCACCGTCCCCGGCCGCGTCCGATACGGATGCCTGGTCCCCGCAGGAAGACCTGCTGCGTTCCGCCTTCGTCTTCGAGCCTGCCGGCGCGGCGGCCGAGCCTGTCCTGATCCTTGGCCTGGACTGCGCCCTGCCCCCGCGCGAGGGCCTTGCCCCCGCCCGCCTGCGCCTCATCGAACAGGCCGATGTCCTGTGCGGCGGCCGTCGCCTGCTGGCGGCCTTCGACGACCTCCCCGCCCTGCAGCTCCCCCTGACCGCGCCGCTGGAACCGGTGCTGGCCCGCATCAGCCATTGGCGCGCCGGCGGCAAGAAAGTGGTGGTGCTGGCCGACGGAGACCCCCTGTTCTACGGCATCGGCACCACGCTCCTGCGCCAGCTGGGCCCCGACGCCGTGCGCATCCTGCCCGGGGTCAGCTCCCTGCAGCAGGCCTGCGCCCGTCTGGGCCTGCCCTGGCATGACGTCATCTGCCTTTCCCTGCACGGCCGCGACGACCTGACGCCCCTCCATGCCGCCGTCCAGCGGCAGCGGCCCGTCAGCCTGCTCACCGATGCCCGCATGACGCCCGACCTGCTGGCCCGCCATCTGCTGGACAGGGGCGTGGACTGGTTCACCATGCATGTCTTTGAACACATGGGGAGCGACAGGGAAAAGGAACATCATCTTGCCCTGGAAGAAGCCGCCGCTGCCCGCTTCGGCGCTGTCTGTACCGTTTTGCTGACGCCCGCGGGCGGGATGCGCCGCCCGCATCCCGGCCTGCTGCCCGCCGAGCTGCGTCACGAGGACGGCCTGCTGACCAAGCCCGCCGTGCGTGCCGCCGCCCTGGCCCTGCTGCGGCCCGAGCCCCGGCATACGGTCTGGGATCTGGGCGCCGGTTCCGGTTCCGTGGCCCTGGAGGCGGCCTGTCTGGCCCACGAGGGCCGCGTGGTGGCCGTGGAGCAGGTCCCTTCCCGCGCTCTGGACATCCAGGAGAACCGCCGCCGCTTCGGGGCCGCCTCGGTGGATGTCTGTCTGGGCACGGTGCCCCAGTGCCTGCCGCGCCTGCCCGACCCGCACCGGGTCTTCATCGGCGGCGGCCTTTCCGGCGAAGGGGCCCCCGCCCTGCTGGAACAGGTCTGCCGGCGCCTGCTGCCCGGCGGACGGCTGGTGGTGAGCTGCATCCTGCTGGATACGCTGGCCCGCTGCCGCGCCTTTTTCAAAGACCTGGGCTGGCCCGCCGAAGTGATGCAGGTGCAGGCCGCCCGTTCCCGGCCGCTGGGACAGGACATTTTCCTGGCCGCCGCCAACCCCGTCTTCCTGCTGGCCGCGGACAAGCCCGGGCGGGAAGGGGACGAAGGCTAGGGAAGAAACTTTCTGGCATGCCGCATGAGGGAGGCGTCCTCCCTGTGGACGCCAGTCCCCGGCATGACATCGCAGGGACGCGGGGGAGCGACGCTCCCCGCCGCTGGAGGAGAACATGGACAAACAGCCAGGCATGGTCAGTTTCGTCGGCGCGGGTCCCGGTGACCCGGAACTGCTCACCCTCAAGGGCAAGCGCCTCATCCAGGAGGCCGCCCTGCTGCTCTACGCCGGTTCCATGATCCCGCCCGCCCTGCTGGATCTGGCTTCGCCCCGGGCCAGCGTCATAGACGCCGCCCCGCTGGATCTGGAAGAGTGCCATTCCCTCATGCTCCAGTTCGCCCGCGCCGGCCAGCCCGTGGTGCACCTGCATACCGGCGACCCCGCCGTCTACAGCGCCCTGCGCGAACAGCTGGCCCTGCTGGACAGGGACGGCATCCCCTGGCAGGTGGTGCCCGGCATCACGGCCGCCAGCGCCGCCGCTGCCGCTGCCGGATGCAGCTTCACCGTGCCCGGCGCCACCCAGAGCCTGATCATGACCCGCATGCCCGGCCGCACGCCCATGCCCCCACAGGAAGCCCTGCGCCATCTGGCCAGCCACGGCACCACACTGGCCGTCTACCTTTCGGCCATGCAGGCCCGCGCCATGCAGGAGGAACTGGAACACTGCCTGCCCGCCGCCACGCCCGTCATCTGCGCCTTCCGCCTGGGCTGGCCCGACCAGCAGCTCATCCGCACCCGCCTCGACCTGCTGGCCGAGACCATCGAAAAGAACGGCCTCTCCCGCCAGACCGTGGTCCTCGTCCTGCCCGGCGAGGGAGAGGACGCCCCGGCGCCGCGCACCCGCGGCCCGCATACCGACCACGACTGAGCGCTCCGGGAAAGCGCCCCGGAGCCTTTCCCGGATCATTCCTCTCTTAGTCTTCCTTCCCATCCGTCACCAGCCAGGCACGGCAGCGCGCCATGGCCGCGTCCCTGCCCAGCCTGCGGGGGCCCATGCCCTTTGTCCACGGGACGCCCCGCTTTTCACAATTCCTCATTTCATACCGCAACGCTTGCAAGCGGTAAAAAGCTTGGGTAAACTGGCACTTTCCATTATCCCGCAGCAGGAGTGCAGGAACATCATGCCAACCCCCATTCTGGAAAAAGAAAGCCTCATCCCGGGCAAGACCAGCAAACTGGTGCTGCATGCGCCGGCCATTGCCGGCCACGCCCGGCCCGGACATTTCGTCATGCTGCGCATGAGCCCCACGGGCGAGCGCATCCCCCTGACCATCGCCGATACCGATGCCGAAAAGGGCACCATCACCATCGTCTATCTGGTCATGGGCAAGAGCACGGCCATCCTTGAGGACCTCAAGGCCGGTGACGAGATCCTGGACGTTTGCGGTCCCCTGGGCAAGCCCACCCATATCGAGAAAAAAGGTACCGTCATCTGTGTGGGCGGCGGTACCGGCATCGCCGCCATGCACCACATCGCCAAGGGCCATTCGCGCATCGGCAACAAGGTCGTGGGCATCATCGGCGCCCGCAACAAGGACCTGCTCCTGTTCGAAAAGGAACTGGCCAGCTTCGTGGACGAGCTGCTCATCTCCACCGACGACGGCAGCTACGGCCACAAGGGCCTGGTCACCGACCTGCTCCGCGAACGTCTGGAATCCGACAAGGACGTCTTCGAAGTGGTGGCCGTGGGTCCCGTGCCCATGATGGCCGCCGTGGCCAACACCACCCGTCCCTACGGCGTGCGCACCACCGTCAGCCTCAACCCCATCATGGTGGACGGCATCGGCATGTGCGGCGCCTGCCGCGTGACCGTGGACGGCAAGACCAGGTTCGCCTGTGTGGACGGCCCCGAATTCGACGGCCACAAGGTGGACTTCGACGAACTGCGCCGCCGTCTGGGCGCCTACCGCGATCAGGAAAAGGTCTCCATCGACCAGTACAGGAGCACCCATGGAAACTAAGCCCAAAAAGACCATTGCTCCGCGCGTGGACATGCCCTGCCAGCCCGCGGACGTGCGCGCTCACAATTTCGACGAAGTGGCCACCGGCTACACCAAAGAGATGGCCATGCAGGAAGCCTCCCGCTGCCTGCAGTGCAAAAAGCCCCTCTGCATGAAGGGCTGCCCCGTGGAAGTGCCCATCCGCGACTTCATCGCCGAAGTGGCCCGCGGCAACTTCGACGCCGCCTACCGCATCATCAAGACCACCAACAGCCTGCCCGCCGTGTGCGGCCGCGTCTGCCCGCAGGAACACCAGTGCGAAGGCAAGTGCATCCTCAACGCCAAGGGCCAGCCCGTCGCCATCGGCCGCCTGGAACGCTTCGTGGCCGACAGCTACATCGCCACCAGCGCCTGTGAGCAGGTGACCGGCACCAATTCCTGTGCCATGCCCGTCAAGGGCAAGAAGGTGGCCTGCATCGGCTCCGGTCCCTCCTCCCTGACCTGTGCGGGCGTCTGCGCCGCCAACGGCCTCAAGGTGGACGTGTTCGAAGCCCTGCACGAACCCGGCGGCGTGCTCATCTACGGCATCCCCTCCTTCCGTCTGCCCAAGAACGTGGTGGCCACCGAAGTGGACGGCCTGCGCCGTTCCGGTGTGGACTTCCACCTCAACAGCGTGGGCGGCCGCACCTTCACCGTGGACGAACTGCGCAAGGAATATGACGCGGTCTTCATCGGCGTGGGCGCCGGTCTGCCTGTCTTCCTGGGCGTGCCCGGCGAGAACCTGGTGGGGGTGTTCTCCGCCAACGAATACCTGACCCGCGTGAACCTGGGCCGCGCCTATGCCTTCCCCGAACAGGACACCCCCGCCTACCTCGGCAAGCATGTGACCGTGTTCGGCGCCGGCAACGTGGCCATGGACGCCGCCCGCACCGCCCTGCGCATGGGCGCGGAAAGCGTGCACATCGTCTACCGCCGCACCAAGGCCGAGATGCCCGCCCGCCGCGAGGAAGTGGAACATGCGGAGGAAGAGGGCGTGAAGTTCGAGATGCTGGCCGCCCCCGTGCAGTTCAACGGGGACGCCGAGATGAAGCTCACGTCCGTGACCCTGCAGAAGATGGAACTGGGCGAGCCCGACGCCTCCGGCCGCCGTCGCCCCGTGCCTGTGGAAGGCGCCACCTACGAACTGGCCACCGACCTGGCCATCGTGGCCCTGGGCACCCGCTCCAACCCCATCCTGCTGGAAGCCACCGAAGGCCTGGAAAAGACCGAACGCGGCTACATCAAGGTGGATGAAGCCACGGGCGAGACCTCGCTGCCCAACGTCTTCGCCGGCGGCGACATCGTCACCGGCGCGGCCACGGTCATCCTGGCCATGGGCGCCGGACGCCGGGCCGGTCAGGAGATCTGCCGCCGCCTGCTCGGCTAGCCGGCCATACCGTCAGCACATCACGGGGAGGGTCCGCCCTCCCCGTTTTTTTCCCTCGGGCCCTGCCCCCATCACAGCCGCGTCCGCGACCTGCCGCCATCACGGCCATCCCGTCTGTCCCTGACAGGCCGGGGCGCTCCCCGGAGACCACCATGATCACCGCCGACCTCCACAGCCATACCCGTTATTCCCACGGCGCCAGCACGCCCCAAGAGATGTACGCCGCCGCCTGCACGGCCGGGCTCAAACTGCTGGGCTTCACCGAACATTCCCCGCGTCCGCTGGGCTTCGACTATACCAACGAATACCGCGAACAGCTGAGCCGCTTCATGCCCACCTATGCCCGCGAGGTCTGCGAGCTGCGCGACAACGCCGCCCCCGATGCCTGCCAGGTGCTGTTCGGCATGGAGATGGACTGGCTGGAAGGGCAGGCGGACTTTGCCCGCCAGGCCTGCACCGCCTATGATTTCGACTATCTGCTGGGCAGCGTGCACTTCATCGGCCACTGGGGCTTCGACGACCGGGCCTCGGACTGGGACATCCTTTCGCAGGAAGAATGCGAACGGAACTATGTGCGCTACTTCCAGAGCTGGCGCGAGATGATCGCCTCGGGCATGTTCCAGATCGCCGCCCACCCCGACCTCATCAAGATCTTCTCCGTGGACCGCTTCCACATCTGGCTCAACAAGCCCGGCAGCCTCGACATCATCCGCACGGCCCTCACCGAGCTGCGCGACGCGGGCATGGCCATGGAGATCTCGTCCGCCGGGCTGCGCAAGCCCTGCCGCGAGATCTATCCCTGCGCGCCCATCATGCAGCTGGCCGCCGAGCTCCGCGTGCCCGTGACCTTCGCCTCCGACGCCCACATCACCACCGACGTGGCCTTTGCCTTCCCCCGCCTGGAAAGCTACGCCCGCGCTTTCGGCTTCACCCGGAGCGTCTGGTACAGGCAGGGCCGGCAGCACGTGCTGCCGCTGTAGGCAAGGACACGGCGCCCGGATGTCGTTCCGGGGAAGGGGAGCCCTCCCCCCACCGTCGATGCCCCTGACGCTCCTGCGGCGCTCACGGGCACGGCCCTGCAGGCCGCCATCGGATCGCTGCCCGCACGGGAAGAGTCTCCCTTTCCCCATTCCTCTCCCCTCCCCTGTGCGCCTGATCCGAAACAATGACGTTCGCGGGAGGCCGCGGGCATGCCCGCAGCGCGGGTCCCCCGCGAGCTTCCGGGCCGGAGCGCCCGGCCTGTTTCCCGCCGCCCGGTCTCCGGCCGGCTGTCCTTTTTTTTGACGTCCCGCACGACGGCTGCGATCCGTCCGGGACAATTCTGCACGAGTTTTGTATGGAAACCCCGTCCCCCCTTGTTCCCGGCAGTCCCCTGGTGGACATCGAAGACCTGAGCCTGTTCCTGCCCGGCGATGCCCGGCAGAAAATGATCCTGCACCACATCGACTGGCATCTGTGCCGCGGCGAGCACCATTTGCTGCTGGGCCACAACGGCGCCGGCAAGACCACGCTCATGCGCCTCATGCACGGCCTGCTCTGGCCGGCGGAAGGCCGCATCGTCTGGCATACCAGCGAAGGCGAGGAGACCTCGCCCATCGCGGGCCGTGCCGTCAGTGCCCTGGTCTCGCCCGACCAGCAGGAGAACTACCAGCGCCAGCGCTGGTACATCACCGGCCGGGAACTGCTGCTCACGGCCTTTGAGGATACTCCCCTGCTCTACACCAGCAGCTCCGAGCAGCGCCACGCGCAGGTGGAAGACATGGCCCGGCGCCTGCGCGCCCTGGACCTGCTGGACAGGATGGTGCCGGAAGTCTCGCAGGGGCAGCTCCGCCTGCTCCTGCTGGGCCGGGCCCTGGTCCGGCAGCCCGACCTGCTTCTGCTGGACGAATGCAGCGACGGCCTGGACGCCGACCACAGCCGCCGTTTCTACGAAGTGCTGGACGGCGTGCGCGAACACTGCACGGTCATCATGAGCAGCCACCGCCCCGAACAGGTGCCGGACTGGTGCCGCAAGACGCGCGTCATCCACCAGGGCCGCCTGCTGGCCCCCGGCAGCGCCCTGCCGCCGCAGGAAGGCGAATACGAGGACATCAGCCTGGCCGGCGCCGTGACGCCCGCGCCCGAGCCTGCCGCCCCGCTGCTGGACGTGCGCCACGCCACGGTCTTCATCGACGGGCAGGAGATACTGCACGATGTGGACTGGACGCTGCGCAAGGGCGAACACTGGCGCATCGAGGGCGAGAACGGCTCGGGCAAGTCCACCTTCCTGCGCCTGCTGGCCGGGGACGAGTTCGTGGCCGTTGGCGGCACGCTGGTGCGCCATCTGCCCCATCACGGCGGCGAGACCGTGCTGCTGGAAGAGATCCGCAAGGGCGTGCGTCTGGTCTCCGACCTTTCCCAGGCCCTGTACGGCTACAGCATCACGGCGCTGGAACTGGTCTGCACCGGTCTGGAAAACACCGTGGGCGTCTACCGCGACTACAGCAGGGCCGAACAGGAGCAGGCCCGCCGCGTCATGCGGGAACTGGGCGTAGGCCATCTGGCGGAGCGCTCCATCCGTCTGCTCTCCACCGGCCAGCTGCGCCGCCTGTTCCTGGCCCGCGCCCTCATGGGCGAACCGGACATCCTGCTGCTGGACGAACCCTGCTCCGCCCTGGACGAAGACTCCCGCCGCCAGTATCTGGACCTGCTGGACCAGCTGGCCGCCCGCGGCATCTCGCTGGTCTTCGTCTCCCATTTCGAGGGCGATGCGCCCTCCTGCATCAACCGCCGGGCGCGCATGCATCAAGGCCGTCTGGAGATATTGGAGTAAGAAGTCTCCCGAAACGTTTTTTTCACGGGGGAGGCCCCCTTTCCTTGCGGCAAAAAAGGGGGTTCCTCCCCCCTGGCCCCCTTCCTCCCCCAAAACCCGCCCACGAAAAAGCCCCGCGCAGTGCGGGGCTTTTTTCATGGGAACCATGACACCAGACGACCAAGGCGCCCTGTACAGATTCCGCATCACATGGGGCATCGCTTGTGGGCACTCTGACCTTATGATGATTAGAGTGAGACCTTGAAGTTCGTCTCCAGATGGGCCTTAGAGGGGTAGTCGAGAAAAGAACGTTGATAAGATTTTTCCTTTACCAATAAAAAGAAAATCGAAAAAGAAAGTGTTGGGAAACGGGAAGAGAGAATCTTGGATGCTCTTGGGGGAAAAGGATAGAATTGGCTTCCAGAAAACTTTTTCAACGAATAGCCACCGGGGAAACACTCTGAGAGAAACTGTAATATATCACCTTTTGAAAAACAGCGAACATGTGCAGAACAACTCTTTGCTTGTGTAGGTTGCTTTCCAAAAAGTAATCCAACTCTGTTATGTAAAGAAGCAACATTTGGAACACCAATAATGAGGCTCCCACCAACCTTAAGAACCCTCGTTATTTCATGAAATATCCAAAATAGTTCCTTCGTATGTTCCAAAAATTGGTTACATATACATAAAGATATACTTTCATCAGCAAATGGAAGCCGCTCGGATTCTATATTAATTTTGTGAGTCTCGATATTCTTTGACTTAAGTTTTTCTATATTTTCAGGAAGAAATTCAAGACCATACAGTTTTGCCTGAGGAAATGCCTCATGTATGAATCCCAGGTCACGTCCACTCCCGGCACCAAGGTCAAGTGCTGTATCTACGAATGATGTCGACTTCAAGAAATCTCTGATGACATCTGGACCATATGTCTCATGGTGGTCAACAAAACGCAGCCAGCCAGAATGTTCACAACCTATGATACGCATCTCCATGTCCTTCTTTATTAGATATCTTATCTCTTCTCGAAGGGGTTCTTCAACTCTTCCACCTGTTCCGGCTTCTTGCCCAGCCTGGCGCGCAGGACTTCGATGGCCACCGGCAGCACGGAGATGATGATGATCAGGTAGACGATGATGCCGAAGTTCTGGCGCACCCATTCCAGATTGCCCAGAAAGTACCCGGCCGAGACCAGACCGCCCACCCAGAGCACACAGCCCGTGATGTTGAACAGGAAGAAGCGGTGCGGGCACATGAGGGCGATACCGGCCACGAAGGGCGCGAAGGTGCGCACGATGGGCACGAAGCGGGCCAGGATGATGGCCTTGCCGCCGTGCTTCTCATAGAAATGGTGCGCCTTGAGCAGATGCTCCTTCTTGATGAGGCGGGAATCGCGCTGGAAGATGGCCGGGCCCACATGGCGGCCGATGAAATAATTCACCGCATCGCCCGTGATGCCGGCGGCCAGCAGCACCAGCAGCACATGGCCGTAGCCCATGAGCCCGGTACCGGCCACGACGCCGGAGGCGAAGAGCAGGGAATCGCCCGGCAGGAAGGGCGTGACCACGAGGCCGGTCTCGCAAAAGACGATGATGAACAGGATGGCATAGATCCACGTCCCGTACTGTTCCACCAGCTCGAAGAGATGGGCATCGATATGCAGGATGAAATCCGCCAGATATGTCAAAAATTCCATGGACACCTCGGTAAGGGATTTGGACTGAAAGCCTTTCCCTTGTATCCCAGCCATGCCTGTGGCACAACACCTGCAGCGGCCCTGTACCCCGTTTGCGGGGACATCCCCACCTATTTTCCCGTCGTGCGAGGTCCCATGCCTGTCCGTTCCGCCATCATCATGGCCCTGCTCTGCCTGTCCTGCCTCACCGCCGTCCCGGCCCTGGCCGAGAACGGTTACAATCCCGGATTCCGTACCCTGGGGTTCTGGCAGCAGGAAAGCGGCATCCGCGTGGACGTCAATGTCTGGTATCCGTCCGTGCGCGCACCGCGTTCCCTGTCCTACGCGCCCTGGACCATCCGCGGTGCCCGCAACGGCAAGCCCGTGCCCGGGCGCTTTCCCCTGATCCTGCTCTCCCATCCCTCATCGGGGACGCGCTTTTCCTTCCACGATACGGCGGCGGCCCTGGCGGCACGGGGGTTCGTGGTGGCCGCGCCCACCCATCCCCGTGACTGCATGGCGAACATGGATCATCTTTTCCTTTGGGAGCAGCTCAAGAACAGGGCCCTGGAACTGTCGGCCACCATGGACCTGCTGCTGGCCGACAAGGACATCGGTCCCAGCATCGACCCCAAGCGCATCGGCGTCCTGGGCTACGGCAGCGGCGCCACGGCGGCCCTGCTGCTGGGCGGCGCCCTGCCCGACTGCTCCGGCTGGATGGACTACTGCCGCAAGGCGCCCCTGGACGATGCCTATTGCTATGAGCAGCCGCGGGCCCGTATGGACAGCATGTGCACCCATTTCCCGCTGGACCCGCGCAGCCTGACCGATCCCCGCGTCAAGGCCATCGCCGCCGTGGGCCCCGTCTTCGGCATGCTGTTCAGCAGCCAGGGGCTGGCCGGCCTGCACCCCCACCTGCTGCTGGTGAGCCTTGAGCATGACGACCTGAGCATCCCCTCGCTGCATGCCGATGCCCTGTATGAACGCATGGGCAGGAAGCCCGCCCACCTGTTTCTGGACAAGGCCGACATGTCGCTGCTCATGGCCCCCTGTCCGCCCAGCCTGGCCAATGAACTGCCCGAGATGTGCCATGACGAGCTGGATCCCCTGCGCCAGCAGCTGTTCAGCACACTGACCCGCAGGCTGGCCGCCTTTTTTCTGGAATGGCTCGGGACCCAGGAGGCCACGGAGGGCTTCTTCTCCCTCGGCACCGGGGAATGATCCGGCCTTTGGCTTGACAAGGCCCCGTCATTCTTCCTAGGAAGGGAAATCATCCCCCATCAAGGACATAACGGCATGCGCCATCTCCAATCCCTGCTGGCCTGCGCCCTGCTGGCCCTGGCCGCCCTGGCCTGTGCGTGGCCCGCGCTGGACACGGGCCCCCTGCTCAGGGCAGCCGGCATCACCACGGCCCAGACGCCACCGTCCGCGGCACCGGCCACCGTCAGCGGCCGGGCCCTCCCGGAAGGCTGGACGGCCATGCCCGCGGGCGCCCGCTCCACCTATCTGGGCATCCACGGCGGTACCGTGCCGGTGAGTCTGCTGGTGAGCCGTGACGGCATGTCCCTGGTCTCCTTCGTGGGGCAGACGGGCAATGATTTTCTGGAACTGCTGCGCCGCGCCGACGTGCGCCTGCCCTCCCTGCTCTCCAGTGTCCTGGGCAGCAGCTACGGCGGCAGCATGCTCCTGGCAGGACGCGCCCAGCGCAGCATGCCCGTCCTCTATGTCCTGGGCGACCGTCTGGCCGCCATGCCCCAGGGCCTCCAGGGCCTGCAACCCTTCGGGCTCTCGGACAAGCCCCTGTCCATCGAAGGCAGCATCTCCCTGCCGCCCCGCCGCAGTCCGGCCGCACAGACCTACCGCCTGCACATCGATCCCCGCTATCTCGACCCCCGGCGCTGAACCGGGCCCACCGCCGGAGAAAGGCGACGACAATGCAACGCTGCCCTCCGGGCCATTCCGCATGACATGCCGGCGATGCATTTTCCCGTCCACTCTTCATGACAAATAATATTGCTTTTGTATATTTATTATCCTATAGTCCGTAGAAAACAGGAGCCTCCCGGTGAGTATTCGCGAAAAACGTACCTCCATCAGCCAGTTCGCCGCTGCATTGCGGCAACGGTCCTCCCAGGACAAACGGGATCTGCTGGTCGCCGATACTCTGGATTCCCTGTGCCGGCACTGCGACCTGTACGATGCCGCCCGTGTCAGCAGCAATCCCTTTCATCCCGAGCTGCTGCGGGCCATCGCCGCGGCCGATTTTTCCCCTGATGCCCTGTTCTCGCTTTTCGAGTGCCTGGCCGTCCTGGTCCATCTGCGCAAGCTGGCCCACCCCGCCATCCCGCTGGACGACGCGGAAGAGGAGCTGCTGTTCCAGTTCGAACACAGCGGGGAATGGCTGCCTGACGACCTGACCCTGGTGGCGCACTGGTACTGGCGTGCGCCGGCTGTCCTCCTGGGCAGTTAGCCCCTTGTCCTCCTCCAGCCCCTCCTCCACCTGCCGAAACCACCCGCCCGGGTGGTTTTTTTGTGGCGGCGCGCACCGTGCACGCCGGAGGACGGCATGAAAAAAGCCCGCCGGGGCGGGCTTTTTTCACAGGGTTGCAGCCGTTCCGCTACAGGACACGGCCAATAAGATAGAAGCACACCGTGCCGGCCACCAGGCAGTAGAGGACGAAGGGCCAGATGGTGCGGCGCAGGATGATGCCTTCCTTGCCGATCATGCCCAGCACGGCGCACACGGCCACGATGTTGTGGATGCAGATCATGTTGCCGGCGGCACCGCCCACGCCCTGGGCAGCCACGATGATGTACTTGCCGAGAGCGGGATAGTCCAGCAGACCGCCCATATCCCACTGGAAGTTGGCGAAGAGCATGTCGGACACGGTGCAGGAGCCGGTGATGAAGGCGCCCAGGCCACCCACGAAAGCGGCCAGCATGGGCCAGGCGGAGCCGGCCACGTCAGAGGCGAACAGCGCCATGGCCATGGGCATGGACGGCAGGGCGGCACCGTCGGGGCCGGCGGTGTTGACGCCGGAGCCGCGCAGGATGGACACCAGGGCCACGGCGGCCACCAGGGCGATGGTGGGGGCCGTCATCTTTTCCAGAGCGGTGCCCCAAGCCTGGCGGATCTTTTCACCGTTCATCTTGTGCAGGCCGATGGTGATGATGGACACCAGGATGAAGGGGATGGTGCCGGGCAGGTTGAGCAGGGCGATCTTGGAGGTCACGCCCTCGTAGCCCAGGATGTTGGCCCAGCCCACACTGAACATGGGATCGGTGACGATGGGCTTCAGGTGGAAGGCGGGCACGCGGGTCAGCACCAGCAGCAGGCCGCACAGCACATAGGGCAGCCAGGCCATGGTCTGGCTCATGTGTTCCTTGTACTCGGTGGCGGAGCTGGCTTCGATGGAGCCGGTCCATTCAGCATCCCAGGCATCCTTGTGGTCGAAGTCCCACACGCCGTCGGTCGGCACGCAGAAACCCTTCTGCGTCAGCCAGACCAGGGCGCCGAGGCCCAGCAGGCCGCCGACCATGGAAGGCAGTTCGGGGCCCACCAGCCAGGCCAGGATCAGGTACGGCACCAGGAAGCAGGCAGACGCCATGAGGCAGTACTTCCACGCGCGGAAGCCTTCCATCCAGGACTTGTTCTTGCCGAAGAAGCGGGTCATGAAGCCCAGCATGAAGATGGGCAGGATGATGCCCATGGGGAAATGCATGAGGGTGACATATTCGCCGATGGTCTTGTAGGCCATGGCAGGGTCGGAAAAGTTCATGGCCTGCATGGCCACGGCTTCAATGGATTTGAAGCCCTGCAGCACGGGGGTGCCCACAGCGCCGAAGGTCACGGGCACGCTGTTGAAGGCCAGGCAGATGACGGCCGCACACAGGGGCGGGAAGCCAAGGCCCAGCAGCAGGGGCGCCGCCAGGGCGGCAGGCGTGCCGAAGCCGGCGGCGCCTTCGATGAAGGCGGCGAACATGAAGCCGATGATGATGGCCTGCAGGCGTTTGTCGGGGCTGATCTTCTTCATGCCGGCCTGGATGGTCTCCATGGCGCCGCTGTACTGCAGGGTATAGTAGATCAGCAGCGCGCCGAACACGATGATCAGCACGCCCACAGCCGTGATGGTGCCTTCGATGGAAAGGGCCACCAGGCGCAGCGGATCCTGACCCCAGAAGGCACAGGCCAGCACCACACCGGCGAGCCAGGCGATGGGCATGGCCCGGGTGGAGGGCCAGCGCAGGCCGGCCATGAGGATCAGGGCAATCAGGATCGGGATGAAGGCAAGAAATGCCAGAAGACCGATGGACATGAGACCTCCTCTGCAAGTGTCCATGTTGAACATGACCGGCCGCATATTTTCGCACCACACGCAGCCGTGACCTTCCCAAAACCGGCGGCATGAGACATGCCGCATGACGGTCGTGACCTTGCCGCACGGCCGCGGGCCCACCGGCGCTCCGTCAGGTTCGCCAGGAAAAGGCCGCGACATGCGGCGTTTTCGGACAGACGGCGGCCTTCCTCAAAACCGCCCGGAGACCCGGTGTCTGCCCAAAAATCCCTCCTGTCCCCTGCTGCCGGGGCGCCCTGGGCAGCACCCGGCCCGGCACGAGGCCGGCCCTTCATGCCGGGCCCGGACAGGTCAGGCCCGCATGGAAGGCGGCGGCGCGCCGCAAGGCACGCCGCCGCTCGTTTTTCGTTAGTTTTTCAGGTTTTCGGCCACCAGTTCCGCGATGTGCGAGACCTTGACCTTCATGCCCTGCTTTTCCACACCACCACGCAGCTGCATGACGCAGCCGGGGCAGTCCATGACCACGCGGGAGGCACCGGTCGCTTCGATGTTCTTCAGCTTCTTGGCCAGCAGCGTGCCGGAGATTTCCGGGAACTTCATGGAGTAGGTGCCACCGAAACCGCAGCACACGTCTTCTTCGGCGCACGGCACATAGGTGGCCGCATCGGCGATGAGGTCACGCGGGGCCTTGGTCACGCCCAGGCCGCGGCAGATGTGGCAGGAGGCGTGGTAGGTCACCTTTTCACCGCTGTTGTTGAAGTCCTTCTCGGTCAGGCCGAGGACGTCATGCACGAAGGAGCTGTAGTCCGTCACCTTGTCGGCGAAGAGCTGCACGCGGGCGGCGTCGGCCTTGCCTTCCAGGATCTGGGGGTACGAATGCTTCAGATGGGAAGCGCAGCTGGCGCACAGGGTGATGATGGCGTCATACTTGCTGGCGTCGAAGGCGTCCAGGTTCTGCTTGGCCACGTCCACGGAGGTCTTGCGCTGGCCCATCATTTCCAGGGGCAGGCCGCAGCAGGTCTGGGACATGGGATATTCCACGGCCACGCCGCGGGCGCCCAGCACCTTGACGCAGGCTTCCAGCTGTTCGGGGTAGACGAAGTCCTGGGCGCAGCCGCCGAAGATGGCCACGCGGTAGCGCGGGGTGGCCACGCGCGGAGCGATCTTGGCCCAGCGGTCACGGAAGGCCTCGTTGGCGATGGCGGGCAGGGCCTTGAAGCCGTGCTTGCCAAGGAACATGGCCGGCAGGTGGCGCTGGAACTGGGTGCCGCCGGTGAAGGGCTTCTGGGCGTACTTGGCGAACTTGAGCAGGCTGTGGAACATCTTGCGGTTCTTCATCACGGCGGCCAGCAGGGTGCCTTCCACACCACCGCCCTGCTCTTCGGTCAGGCGGGAGCGGATCTCGCGGATCAGGCGGGGCAGGTCGATGCCGCCGGCGCAGACGTTCTTGCAGGATTCGCAGCCCACGCAGTTCTGGCACAGCACCTTGGCCTTGTCCTTGCCGTGGAAGAAGTAGGTCAGGATCAGGCCGATGGCGCCGATGTAGATGTAGCCCATCTTGTGGCCGCCCACCAGGCGGAACACGGGACAGACGTTGGCGCAGGCGCCGCAGCGCACGCAGCGGAAGATCTGGGAGAACAGCGGATCGCGGGCGATCTCGGTACGGCCGTTGTCCAGGAAGACCACATGCATGATCTTCTTGTTGTCCTCACAGACGCGGCATTCGCCGGCACCGGCCATGAAGGTGACGTACGCGGTCAGGCGCTGGGCCGTGGCGTTACGGGGCAGCACCTGCAGGGCGGTCAGGGCCACTTCCAGGTTGGGGATCAGCTTGTCCAGGCCGGCGATGGCCACATGGACGCGCGGCAGGGTGGTGACCATGCGGGCGTTGCCTTCGTTGGTCACGGTGCTGACGGCGCCCATCTCGGCCACGGCGAAGTTGCAGCCGGAGATGCCCATGTCACCGTTGATGAACTTGCGGCGCAGCTGCACGCGGGCCACTTTCACCAGGCGCTGGATGTCTTCGGCATCCTGCTTGACGCCGGTCTCCTTGGTGAAGTCGTCGGCCACCTGATAGCGGGACAGGTGGATGGCGGGCATGACCATGTGCGAGGGACCTTCGTGGCGCAGCTGGATGATCCATTCGCCAAGGTCGGTCTCGTCCACGATGAACCCTTCCTTTTCCAGGTAGGGGTTCAGCTGGATTTCTTCAGCGGTCATGGACTTGGACTTGATGATGCGCTTGACGTTGTTCTCGCGGGCGATGCTGGCGATGATGCGGTTGGCATCCTCGGCGGTGGCGGCGCGATGCACGTGCACGCCGCGTTCCTCGGCCACACGGCGGAACTGTTCGTACAGTTCTTCCATGTGCTTGCAGGCATCGTCCTTGGCATCGGCGATCTGCTTGATCAGGCCGCGTTCGTCCACTTCCTTGAACACAGCTTCACGGTTGGCGCGGTAGGCCACGGCGAAGGTGTCGAGGGTACGGCGCAGGAAGCTGTCCTCAAGGGCGGAATCAATATCCTTGCGGTAATCCGAAAGGCTTTTGGGTGCAGTGTGGCTCATGGCTTAGTCCTCCAGAAGAATGATATGCAATTCCAGCGGGCCATGAACGCCCACGGCGGCCACGCGCTCGATATCGGCGGTACGGCTGGGGCCGCTGATCAGGGTCGTGTAGTTGCCGCCCTTGGGGTTGGCCATGAGCAGCTCGCGCATGCGGTCGGCGATCTCGGGCAGGGTGCGCACCAGCTTGGACTTGGCCAGCAGCAGCACATGGATCTCGCTGATCATGCCGGCCAGACGGGCATCTTCGTTATCGGTGTTCACCAGACAGGTGGCACTGGAAGACACGCCCATCTCGGCGGCGGTCAGACCCACGTCGATACCGGCCAGATGGTTGCGCAGACCGTCACGGATGCACAGGAAGCCCTTTTCGTTGCAGGCGGCTTCCAGGGTGGCAAAGTCTTCGTCGTTCAGGACAGGGGCGGCCACGATGCGCTGCACGCGGGTGGGCACGCCGTTGGGGCCGTTGGGGCCTTTTTCCACGTCCTCGTCCGCCATCAGTTCGCACGGGGCTTTGTTTTCACACACGTCCACCACGTACTGCAGCGCGGCGGCCATGTTGGGCAGCTCCTGCACCACGGCGTTGACGGCCGTGGCCTTGGCGGTGAAGTCCTGAACAAGATCCTGCATTTCTTCAGGGGCCATTGATGTCTCCTTATAATGAATGCCGTCCCCTATTTGAGGGTCTCGGCATAGATCTGGATAGTGTGTTTGACCTGCACGGGGTCATTGTTGTGCGAAAGCACGTCCTCCAGCTGCATCATGCAGGCAGGGCAGCCGGCGGCCACCACATGGGCGCCCGTGGCCACCACGTTGTCACGCTTGCGCTGGCCGATGACACGCGACAGGTCATAGTGGAAGAGGTTGAAGGAACCGCCGCAGCCGCAGCAACGGTCGGCTTCCTTCATCTCCACCAGCTTGTAGTTGGGGTTGGCCTTGATGATGGTGCGCGGTTCCTCGGAAAGGCCCAGGGCCTTCTTGAGGTGGCAGGAATCGTGGTAGGTCACGGTCTTGGCGCCGGGCAGGCTTTCCACGGCTTCGACCTTGAGCACCTTCACCAGGAATTCGTTGATGTCCATGGTGATGGCGGCCAGGGCCTCGGCCTGGTGCTGTTCCACGCTGCCCAGGCGGGCGGCGTAACGGGGCCACAGTTCCTTGATGGTGGAGGTACAGGAGGAACAGGCCGTCAGCACATAGTCGAAGCTGCTCTCGCCAAAGGCGGCCAGGCTCTTGGCCATCTGCTTCACCATGCCTTCGGCGTCGCCGGAGGACAGGGCCGGGATGCCGCAGCAGGCGAAGCTGCTGGGCATGTAGATGGCCACGTTATGGTGGTGCAGCACCTTGATGCAGGCTTCGGACACATCCACATACAGCTTGTCCCCCATGCAGCCGGGGAAGAAGGCCACCTTCAGACCGCCCATGACGCGGGGCTCGTCCAGGTTGCCGTAGATGGCGTGCAGGGGCTTGAGGGCCAGGGAACGGATGTGGCGGTCGCCCAGCATGAAGTTGAGCATGGGGGCGCAGGCCGTGTTCTGGGTGTCCTTGTTGCTGCGGAAGATGACGCGCTGCATGGGCGCGCCCACCCGCATGGCAAAATTGAACAGGCCGGGATACGGCAGCAGGGCACGGAACACCATCTTTTTGACCGGATGCAGGCCAATATAGGTGTTCACGATCTCGCGGGCCTCCATGAAGATGTCCATGATCTTCACGCCGGAGGGGCAGTTGGCCTCGCAGGAGCCGCACAGCAGGCAGCGGCCCAGCTTGTCGGCCACGGCCTCGGGGTCGGCGATCATCTCATGGGCAAGATTGTCCACCAGGGCCAGCTTGCCGCGGGCCACGTCGGCTTCCATCATGGTGGCGCCGAACATGGGGCAGACAGCCTGGCACATGCCGCACTTCATGCAGGCGATGATGCGGTCGTCAAGCGTCATCAGACGCTTTGCCAGTTTTTTCAGGTCGCTCATGGCGTGTCTCCCTAAATGCCCACCAGCTTGGTGGGATTGAGCAGACCCTTGGGATCCAGAGCGCGGCGCAGGCGCTGCGAGAAGAGGATGGTGCCGCGGGAGGTTTCCTTTTCCAGCCACCGGGCCTTGGCGGTGCCGATGCCGTGTTCGCCGGACAGGGTGCCGTGCAGGCTGATGGCCACGTCGAACATTTCGTCGACGGCGGCTTCCACGCGGGCGAATTCTTCCTTGTCGCGCTTGTCGCACAGGAAGGTGGGATGCAGGTTGCCGTCACCGGCATGACCGAAGGTGCCCACTTCGACATTGTACTTCTTGGCGATGTCGTTGACGGCCTTCATCATGGCAGGGATCTGGGAGCGCGGCACGGTGGCGTCTTCCAGCACGGTGGTGGGCTTGCAGCGGGCCAGCACGGGCAGGGCCTGGCGGCGGGCTTCCCACAGCTTGAACTTTTCGGCAGCGTCCTTGGCCACATGCACGGCCACGGCGCCGGTCTGCTGCAGCACGCGTTCCACCACCACGGCTTCGTCAGCCACCTGAGCGGGATGGCCGTCCACCTCGATGAGCAGGATGGCCGCAGCGTCACGGGGCAGGCCGGCCTTGGTGTAGTCGTCCACGCGCACGATGGTGTTGTTGTCCAGGAATTCCAGCGTACAGGGCACCACGTGGGCGGCGATGATGCCGGCCACGGCTTCGGCGGCCTTCTGCATGTCGTCGAACACGGCCATCAGGGCCTTGGAGGCCTTCGGCGGGGGCACCAGCTTGAGCACGGCCTGGGAGATGACGCCCAGGGTGCCTTCGGACTGCAGCATCATGCCGGCCAGGTTGTAGCCGGTGACGCATTTGACGGTGCGGGAACCGGTCTTGACCAGTTCGCCGGTGGCGTCAAAGAATTCCAGGCCCATCAGATAGTCCTTGGTGACGCCGTATTTCAGGCCGCGCAGACCGCCGGCGTTCTCGGCGATGTTGCCGGCCAGGGTGGATACGGCCTGAGACCCCGGATCCGGGGGGTAGAAAAGGTTCTTCTGGGCAACAGCGGCGGCGAAGTCGGCCGTGACCACGCCGGGTTCCACCACGGCGTACAGGTCGTCGGAGTTGATCTCAAGGATGCGGTTCAGACCGTTGGTCAGGATGACCACGCTTTCCTTGCTGTCAGGGATGGTGCCGCCGGACAGGTTGGTGCCGGCGCCGCGCACGGTCATGGGGATGCCGTAATCATAGAGTTTCTTCACGCAGATGCCGAGCTGCTCGGTGGTGGTGGGACGCAGCGCGAAAGCGGGCACCACGGGGGGCAGCACCGCGGAATCATAGGAATAACTCTGGCGGTCAGCTTCGGAGCTGAACACGTTTTCCTTGCCGAGGAGATCTTCAAATTCTTTGATAAGCGCCTGGCTTGCCATAAGGGCCTCCTGTTACTCATGAAATATGCTCATCAACCCGGGCTCCCGACCGGGCCTGCACCCAATCTACCCGGAACACGAAAAAAAGAGCACGCAGCAAGGCCTGCTCCGACGGACAGGTTGATCCGGGCCGAATGAATTTTTTTAGCAAGAATTTCTTTTTTTGAAAAGGTAAAACTGCTCCCCAATCTGATGTTGCAAAGAAAAAAAGGGATCTCCCTCTTCTTGTATTTTTAAAAATATTTTATAAAATATATTTTTCGACTATCAGGCTCCTTTTACTAAGGAAAAATGTACAAAAAAGAAGGCAACACAGATGATACAATCAAATTTTTCCAAAGAAAAAACACACAAGAGAGAAAGAAACCATATGCAACAGTCTCTGCATTGTACACATTACGGCAGTTGTTTTCCTGTCCACCTATCTTCAAGATAAGGAATCAAAACAAAAAAAATTTTTTTATATCCTGTCCAGAGGCTCCCGGCAACACTTTTTCAGCGCCCCCTGTGGCCGCCGGGATTGTCTATTTTTTCTCATCCGCCAGATGCATAATATATTCAAAGGCTTCCGCGCTTACCGGCTGGACGGAGAGCCGACTGCCCCGGCGCATGAGTTCCATGCCTGCCAGGGCGGCGTGCCCGGCCAGCTCCTTGCGGCTCAGGGCGGGCAGGGCTTTGTGCAGGCGCACGTCCACCATCTCCCAGATGGGCTTTTCCGGCGTGGCCCGGGGGTCGAAATGATTGTTCTCGGGGTCCTGCGCCGTATGGTCGGGATAGGCCTCGCGCACCACCTCCACCACGCCCACGATGGAGGGGTCCGCACCGCTGTGGTAGAAAAAGCCCAGGTCGCCCTTTTTCATGGCTTTCATGAAATTGCGGGCCTGATAATTGCGCACGCCGTCCCAGGACGTGGTCTGTCCGGGCGCGGCTTCCAGATCCTGCCAGGAATAGCAGCCCGGCTCGCTCTTGAACAACCAGTAGTTCATGATGCCTCCTTTTTTATCAGGATATATTCTTAAAAAGAAAGTGGCAAGGGCAGCGGCGGAAGGCATCCTGCCTGCGATGCACTCCATGCGCCGATCTGCCGGCCCCCTGCCCTCCCGTCCCCCTGCTCCCCCAAAAACAACGGCGGCCCCGAAGGACCGCCGTGACAGGGGCATGGCAGGCGGGACGCCGCTCCGTGCCGGAGGACGGGGGCGCCCTGCCCGCTATGCCATATCTTCCGTAAGGATCATGTGGCGCGCGGCCGCGGTCTCGTCCAGGCGGCGCACGGGCATCTTCACCGGGGCATCCAGCAGCTGCTGGGGATCGGACTTGCCCAGGGCCACGATCTCGCGCAGGGCCTCGATGTAGGCATCCAGGGTCTGCTTGCTCTCGGTCTCCGTGGGCTCGGCCATGAGGCATTCATGGACGATGAGCGGGAAGTAGACCGTGGGCGCGTGGAAGCCGCGGTCCAGCAGGGCCTTGGCGATGTCCAGGGCGCGCAGGCCTTCGGGCGCGGAGGCCACGAACTCGTGGGCGCAGATGCGGTCGAAGGGCACGTCCAGCACGCCTTCCAGCTTTTTGCGCAGATAGTTGGCATTGAGGCTGGCGAACTCGGCCGCGCGGGTCAGGCCCTCGGCGCCCAGGCGCATCATGTAGGCCAGGGCCTTCAGCACCACGCCGAAGCTGCCATAGAAGGGGCCGATATGGCCGATGCTCTGCGGCAGGTCGTAGTCCAGCGCATAGCTGCCGTCCTCGGCCTTGCGCACACGCGGCGCGGGCAGGAAGGGCAGCAGGCGCTCGCCCACGCCCACGGGACCGCAGCCGGGGCCGCCGCCGCCGTGGGGCGTGCCCAGGGTCTTGTGGACGTTGAGGTGCACCACGTCGAAGCCCACGTCGCCCACGCGCATCTTGCCCAGGATGGCGTTCATGTTGGCGCCGTCGTAATACAGCAGGGCGTCCTCGCGGCGCAGCACTTCCACGATGCGGGGCAGGTGCAGCTCCAGCAGGCCCAGGGTGTTGGGGTTGGTCATCATCAGACCGGCCACCTGGTCGGGATATTTGGCCAGGGCCTCTTCGAGGGCGGCGGGGTCCACCATGCCGTCACGCGAGGGCACGTTGACGATCTCGAAGCCCGCCAGCACGGCCGAGGCGGGGTTGGTGCCGTGGGCCGAGTCGGGGATGAGCATCTTGGTGCGCTTGCGGCCCCTGGCCTTGTGGTAGGCGGCGATGAGCTTGACGCCGGTGTATTCGCCGTTGGCCCCGGCCATGGGCTGGAAGGTGAAGGCCTTCATGCCCGTGACCTCGCACAGCCACTGTTCGGCGTCATACAGGCATTGCAGGGCGCCCTGGGCCAGCTCGCCGGAAAGCTGGGCCAGCAGGGGATGCATGCGGGCAAAGCCCGGCAGGGAGGCCACGTATTCCGTGAACTTGGGGTTGTACTTCATGGTGCAGGAGCCAAGGGGATAGAAATTGGCATCCACACTGTAGTTGAGCTTGGACAGGTTGGTGAAGTGGCGCACCACGTCCAGTTCGGAGCATTGGGGCAGGCGCGGCGCGCTCTTGCGCAGCAGGGCTTCGGGCAGCATCTGCACGGCGCGGGGCGCGTCATCGTCCACAGGCAGGGCCAGACCGGGAGCGCGGCGGCCTTCTACGGATTCGGCAAAAATGGTTTTCACAGCAGACCTCCCAGCTTTTCGACCATGGCATCCACCTGAGCGCGCGTGTTGCATTCGGTGCAGGCCAGCAAGAGCACATCATCCATGCCCGCATAGGCACGGCCCACAGGATACCCGGCGGCCACGCCCTGGCGCAGCAGGGCCTGCACCACCTCCTCGGCGGGACGCGGCAGGCGCAGGGCCACTTCGTTGCCGAAGGGCGCGTCATTGAGCCGGGAAACACCGGGCAGGGCCGTGAGCTTTTCCACCGCGTAGCGGGCCAGGGCCATGCCGTGCTCGGCCACGCGGGCCAGGCCGTCCGGGCCCACCAGCGAAAGATACATGAGCGCGCGCAGGGCGCACAGGGACTGGTTGGAGCAGATGTTGGACGTGGCCTTGGCGCGGCGGATGTGCTGTTCGCGGGCCTGCAGGGTGAGCACGTAACCGGTGCGGCCTTCCAGATCCGTGGTGCGGCCCACGATACGGCCGGGGAACTGGCGGATATGCTCCTTGCGGCAGGTCATGATGCCCAGATAGGGGCCGCCGAAGCTCAGGGGCTGGCCCAGGCTCTGGCCTTCGGCCACGGCGATGTCGGCCCCCATCTCGCCGGGGGTCTTGAGCACGGACTGCATGACCGGATAGACGGAGATGACGCCCAGGGCCTTGCAGGCGCGGGCATGGGCGAAGAGCTCGCTGAAGTCGGCCACGGCGCCGAAGAAATTGGGGTTCTGCACCAGCACGGCGGCGCAGGTGGCGTCCACGGCGGCCTTGAGGCCCTCCATGTCGCTCAGGCCGTCCTTGTGGGGCACGGTCACCAGGCTGACGTCCAGGCTGGAGGAATAGGTCTCCAGCATGGCCCGCCAGGCGGGATTGATGCACTGGTCCACCACCAGCTTTTTGCGGCGGGTGGTGCGCACGGCCATCATGCAGGCTTCGAACAGGGCCGTGCCGCCGTCATAGACGGAGGCATTGGCGCAGTCCATGTCCAGCAGGCGGCTCACCGCGGTCTGGTATTCGAAGATGGCCTGCAGGGTGCCCTGCGAGCATTCGGCCTGGTAGGGCGTGTAGGAGGTGTAGAACTCGCTGCGGCCGGAAAGGGCATCCACGGCGCGGGGCACGTAATGGGCATAGAAGCCCGCGCCCAGGAAGGAGACGGCGGGCGAGACGTTGGCGGCGGCCAGGTCCTCGAAGTGGCGGCACACGGCAAATTCGCTCTGCCCCTTGGGCAAATCGAAATGTTTGGGACGCATGTCAGGCGGGATGTCCGCAAAAAGGTCATCAAGGCTGCGCACACCCACGACGGAGAGCATTTCCTGCACTTCGTCCGGCGTATGGGGAATGAATGGCATAGGGGAGCTCCTTGCAGCGAAGGCTGCCGTGCTGGTGGAAAAAAGGCGGCAGGACGCAGGGCCCTGCCGCTCCACGGACTAGTGCTGCTCGTTCTTGCAGTGTTCTTCGTAGGCCGCGGCGTCCATCAGGCCTTCGGGCTGGGCGGACAGCTTCACGCGCACGATCCAGCCGGCGCCGTAAGGATCGCTGTTCATGACTTCGGGAGTGTTCTCCAGCTCGGTGTTCACGGCCACCACCGTGCCGCTGACGGGCGAGATCAGGTCGCTGGCCGCCTTCACGGATTCCACGGCGCCGAACTCGCTGCCGGCGGTCAGTTCGTCACCTTCGGCGGGCATGTCCACATAGGTGATGTCCCCCAGGGATTCCTGGGCGAAATGGGTGATGCCGAGGACAGCTTCGTCACCGCTGACTTTGGCCCATTCGTGGGACGCACTGTACAGGAGGTCTTCGGGATTGCTCATGGTCTTCTCCTTGGTCCGGGGCGATGCGCTGTCCCGGAAGTTGATGTCAGCCTCTGTGGCGGGGAAGGGGACCCCGGCCCCGCCCTCCGCGCGGCGGCACCGGGAGCTCTCCTGCCCTGCCGGGATCTTTCCTTGAAATATGGTTCCGGGGGACCGCCCCCGCCTGTCCGGCCGCCGGGGCAGCCCCGGCCAGACCGCCGTCCGCCCTCTCGCGGAAGGGGCGGGGACGATGTCCGCAGCGGCCGCCGGACGTCGCGGGGCAGGGTCCCGCGCCGGCCCTAGGCCAGCTTCTTGCGGGCCGTGCCGTCCTTGTAGAAGGGCGCCTCGGTGGGCGTGGCCCTGAGCCGGCTGCGCGAGGCCTGCACCAGATAGGCGGCGGCATCGGCCTTGTCGGCATCGGCCCAGGCAAAGGCCACCACATGGCCCAGCGAGGGCGCGAACGAACCGCTGGTGACCACGCCCGCCGGGGTGCCGTCTTCCAGCAGGAGGGCGTCGCCGTTGCGGGCGGCGCGGCGGCCTTCGATGCTCAGGGCCAGCAGTTTCTGGCGTACTTCCTGCGCGCCCTCACGGCCCACATACGGGGCGGTGCTGGTCAGCATGCGGCCCATGCCCGCCTCGGCCGGGGTGTGGTTCTCGTCCAGCTCGTGGCCGTACAGGGGCAAACCGGCTTCCAGGCGCAGGGTGTCGCGCGCGCCGAGGCCCACGGGCTTGACCCGCTCGTCGGCCAGCAGGGCTTCCCACAGGGCCTGGGTCCGGCCGGCGGGCACATAGAGCTCGAAGCCCAGCTCACCGGTATAACCGGTGCGGCTCACCAGCAGCTCGCAGTCCTGCCAGGCTTCGCTGCGGAAGCCGAAATAGGGCATGTCGCGCAGGCTGCGGCCCAGCAGTTTCTCCAGCACATCCACGGCTTCGGGGCCCTGCAGGTCGATCTTGCCGGTCTGTTCCGAGATGTCGGTCAGGGCCACGCTTTCGGGCAGGCGGGCACGCAGGGTGGCAAAGTCCCCGGCGGCGCAGGCGGCGTTGACCACCACCATGAAGTCGTCCGGCCCGAAGCGGTAGACGATGCAGTCATCCAGCACGGTCCCCTTTTCCGTCAGCAGGAAGCCATAGCGGCAGCGGCCCGGGGCCAGCGTGGCCAGGTTGTGGCTCACGGCGGCGGCCAGCGCGGCGTCGGCACCGGCGCCCCGGATGCGGAACTCGCCCATATGGCAGATATCGAACAGGCCGGCATGCTGGCGGGTATGCTGGTGTTCCACGAGGATGCCCTCATACTGGATGGGCATCAGCCAGCCCGCGAAAGGCGCCATCTTGGCGCCGTGGGCCACATGCCAGTCCGTGAGCGGGGTCTTGAGTTCGGCCACGGTTCCTTCCTCCTTTCCGGCGCGGCTCCGCCGGATGACGGGCGGCACGGCCGGGACAGGACCCGGCCGGCCTGATGTTGCAGCAGAGGCCCCGGCCCTCCCCGGATCGTGCGGGACCCGGTCCCGGGACGCCGGAGGACGGGGCCTACAATGTCGTGAAAAAATGCTCCATGCGCTGCGGCTCGCACTGGGAAAAATATTCCTGCCAGGGCACCCCCTTCAGGGCCCCCGCCAGCGCGGCGCTCCGGCAGGGCACCCCGCGCAGGCGCCCTTCCAGCCCGGAGAGGTCCGCGGCGGCGAAGAAATCCCCGCAGATGCGGCAGTCCCGGACGATGCCGTCCCGCACGTCCAGGCGCCAGTCCACCAGCCCCCAGGGAAAGCGCTCGCGCCGCTGCAGGGTGAAGGGCGGCGAGGCGCCGTAATTCCAGTCCCAGCTGCGGTACTTGCGTTCCGCCAGTTCTTCCGCGGCCTGCAGCACCTCCGGCTCCAGCTGCCCTGCCCCGTCGGCGCAGCGGCGCAGCAGGGCGGCCCGCAGGCCTTCCATGCTGCTGCCCGGCGTCCAGAACTCGGAGATGTTGGCCACCCGCGAACGCACCGAGGCGATGCCCTTGGAGCGGATCTTGTCCGGGTCCACATGCAGGGCCTGCACCAGCTCGCCAAAATCCAGCGATACCAGCAGCGTGCCGTGGTGCAGGATGCGCCCCTGCCGCAGGGACTGCGCGCTGCCCGAGATCTTGCGGCCCCCGGCCTCCAGATCGTTGCGCCCGGAAAGGGAGGCCCGCACGCCGAGCTCGGCCAGGGCCTCGCAGACAGGGCGCAGATAACGCGCGAAGTCCACGGTCTTGCGGCCGTGCGCGTTCTCCATGAACGAAAAATTGAGGTTGCCCAGGTCATGGTAGACCGCGCCGCCGCCGGTCATGCGCCGTACCACGGGCAGGCCGCGCCGCCGGACGAAGTCGCTGTCGATCTCGTCCAGCGTCACCTGATGGCGCCCCACGATGACGCTGGGGGCGTTCTGCCAGAGCAGGAACAGGCCGGGATGGTCCGCGGGCAGCCATTGCAGCAGGCATTCTTCAAGAGCGAGGTTGAACGCAGGATCCGTGGACGTGAGGGAAAGGGACTGCATGGGACGCTCCTGAAAAAAGACCGCCGGCGATGCCGGGTCCGGTAGGCAAAATAGCACAGCCACCGGGGGCGAACAAGAAATATCTCAAAAAATGGTTTGTGAAATACGGCATGAATGCGCCCGGGCGCGGCACGGGCGGGCGCAGCCGCCGGCCGTCCCTCCTCCTGCCGGGACACTGCAGGAGCATAGCCTGCTGCGGCAAAAAAGGGAACGCCACCTCCCCCCGCGCCCGGAAGAAAACGGACATTCCAGAAGGCGGCCCGCATGACAGGCGGCAAGGCCGGCGCTGCTGCGCCACGTGCCGGAGCAAGGGAGGAAAAAAGGGCGCACTCCCCCGGCAGGGGAGGCATGGAACGCAGTCGCCGTTTCCGGCGCCGTGCACTGCATCCATTTTTTCTGTTCATGTCATGCGATACCAATGCCGGAATAACGATACAGGATACGGAAAGGCCATTTCATATCATTCTGTACTGTCATAAAAAATTGTTCCATCAATCATGTGAAATGATTTTTTTATGAAATTTTTTTTGTTATTTCGCAATTTTCATCTACCGATTACAGAAATTCATCTGTATTGACGGACGTACCTCCCCCATCATCCCTGTCCTTCCCGCTGTCCGGCCCCGCTTCTTCCGTCCATGCAGGACCTGGCCTGCGTCTTCCGCAGGCAGGAGACGGATTGCGCCGGCGAAGGGATCGACGAGGCGTCGTACTGGCCTTCCGCAGGCAGGGGGACGGCGCCGGGCGCAAAAAAAGCGGGGAAGAGGACAGCGTCCCCTCCCCCGCCGTGGCGGCGATCAGCTCCTGCGGCCTAATGACAGCGGATGCCCGTCAGCAGATGGGCCATCTTTTCCTTCTTGGTACGCAGGTAGGATTCGTTCTCGGGGCAGGCTTCGATCTCGATGGGCACACGTTCCACGATCTCCATGCCGTAACCGGACAGGCCCACGATCTTCTTGGGGTTGTTGGTCAGCAGGCGGATCTTGGTGATGCCGAGGTCCACGAGGATCTGGGCGCCGGTGCCGTAGTCGCGCAGATCGTCGGGGAAGCCCAGCTTGCGGTTGGCTTCCACGGTGTCGTAGCCCTGATCCTGCAGGGCATAGGCGCGGATCTTGTTGGCCAGGCCGATGCCGCGGCCTTCCTGGCGCATGTAGAGCAGCACGCCGCGGCCTTCCTTTTCGATCTGGCGCAGGGCGGCGGCCAGCTGGCCGCGGCAGTCGCAGCGCAGGGAGCCCAGGGCGTCACCGGTGAGGCACTGGCTGTGCACGCGCACCAGCACGGGCTCGGGCGTGGTGATGTCGCCCTTGACCAGGGCCAGGTGGGTGCCGGGCTCGCGGTCGCTCTCGTAGGCGTAGACCGTGAAGTCGCCGTACAGGCTGGGCAGGTGGGCCTTGGCATCGCACCGGACGGACACCTGGCCGCGACGCATGCGGTAGCAGATGAGGTCGCGCACGGAGGCGATCTTCAGGCCGTGTTCGGCGGCAAAGACCTCCAGGTCGGGCATGCGGGCCATGGTGCCGTCGTCCTTCATGATCTCGCAGATGACGGCGGCGGGCTTGAGACCGGCCAGGCGGGCCAGGTCCACGCTGCCTTCGGTCTGGCCGGCGCGGGCCAGCACGCCGTCGGTGCGGGCACGCAGGGGGAAGACATGGCCGGGGGACACCAGGTCGTCGGGACGGGCGCCGTCGGCCACGGCGGCCTTGATGGTGGTGGCGCGGTCGGCGGCGGAGATGCCGGTGCTGATGCCTTCGCGGGCCTCGATGGACACCGTGAAGTTGGTGCCGAAACGGGAGCCGTTATGCTTGGCCATGAGGGGCAGTTGCAGCTTGTCGGCCATTTCGCCGGACATGGGCAGGCAGATGAGGCCACGGCCGAACTTGGCCATGAAATTGATGGCTTCAGGGGTCACGAATTCGGCGGCCATGGTGAGGTCGCCTTCGTTCTCCCTGTCCTCATCGTCCACAAGAATGATCATTTTGCCCTGCCGGATCTCGGCAATGGCTTCTTCAGTGCTGCACAGAGGCATGTCAATTCCTTGGCTTGTGCCGTACGGGACGGCGTTATGTTCAGTTGTGCCTAAAGGTAGGGCCGCTCCGCCATCCTGTCAACGGGGGCGCGCTTCCGGGCCGGGCATCGCCACCGCACGGCGGGCGCGCGGTCAGGGCCCCGGCGGCCCCGTGCCCGCGGCCGTCGGCTAGGCCCCGTCGCGGGGCAGGTCGCGCAGGGGCTGGCCCAGCAAAAAGGGCAGCTGGGCCTCCGCCAGCGCGCCGCGCTCCACACAGAGGCGGCGGAAGGCGGCGTCGTAACGTTCCATGGCCGCGGCGGCCTCGCGGTCGCCCGTATCCAGCAGGACGAAATACCGGCGCACGTCGCAGGCCTCCTCATGGGCCTGCGCCAGCTCCTCCCACAGACGGCGCCGCGCTTCGGGCAGGGGCAGCAGGGCGATGGCCGCCCGGCGGTCCAGGGCCGGAACCTCCCGCAGCAGGGCCTCCAGCGGCCGGGTATCCGCGCAGAACAGCACGCCGCACTGCACGGGACGCCGGTCATAGATGGTGCAGCCCGTGCCGGGCGCATAGGCCAGGCATTGCCAGGGGTGCGGGGCGCGTCCCGTCCCGGCCAGCTTGAGCATCTCGTTCCCCAGCTGGGCCAGGCCGCCGCCCATGCCGTCCTGGCGGGCCCACTGGCCGCGGCGCAGGCAGACCAGCATCTCCGGTCTCAGGGCGCCCGAGGACAGCAAGGGGGCATCGTCCCGCAGCAGGCCGGGCCCGCCCAGTTCACAGCAGCGGCCGCAACGGCGGCAGACAGGCGTGCTATCCGGCATGGCTGCCCTCCTCCTTCTCATGCCGGGCGCGGGCGGCGCGGTTGTCCTCGAAGCGCTGCCCGAAGCGGCGGGTGAGCCAGCGCGAGAAGTCTTCCATATAGGCGTAATACACGGGCGTGATGTACAGGGTCACCAGCTGGGAGAAGCACAGGCCGCCCACCACAGCCAGGCCCAGGGGTCGGCGGGCCTCGGCGCCGGCCCCCATGCCGATAGCGATGGGCAGGGCGCCCATGAGGGCCGCCATGGTGGTCATCATGATGGGACGGAAACGCACATGGCAGCCTTCGGTGATGGCATCCAGCGGCGTGCGCGAGGGGTCATGGCGCTGGGCTTCCAGAGCGAAGTCCAGCATCATGATGGCGTTCTTCTTCACGATGCCCAGCAGCATGATGACGCCCACGAAGCCGTAAAGGTCCAGCGGCTGGCCGAATATCCAGAGGGTGAACAGGGCCCCGAAGCCCGCCGACGGCAGACCGGAAAGGATGGTCAGCGGATGGATGAAGCTCTCGTAGAGGATGCCCAGCACCAGATAGATGACCACGATGGCCAGCAGGAGCAGCCAGCCCATGCCCTTGAGCGAATCCTGGAAGGCCTGGGCCGTGCCCTGGGACTTGGCGCTCACCGAGTCGGGCAACAGCGGCAGGCTGACGCGC
This sequence comes from Desulfovibrio piger, assembly GCF_900116045.1. Taxonomy (NCBI): domain Bacteria; kingdom Pseudomonadati; phylum Thermodesulfobacteriota; class Desulfovibrionia; order Desulfovibrionales; family Desulfovibrionaceae; genus Desulfovibrio; species Desulfovibrio piger. Next base: position 2,435,027 of record NZ_LT630450.1, on the reverse strand, counting down.
TCCACGGCGGCCACGCCCTCGCTCAGGGCCACGCCGGGACGCAGGTTGTAGGAGATGGTCACGGCCGGGAACTGGCCGTCGTGGTTCACGGCGATGGGGCCCACGCCGGGGCTCATCCTGGCCACGGTGGACAGGGGCACCAGCTCGCCGCCGGACGAACGCACATAGAGGCGCGTCAGGGCATCGGGGTTGCGCTGGAAGTCCTTGCGCACCTCCACGAAGACCGTGTAGTCGTTGGTGGGCGCGTAGATGGTGGAGACCTCGCGCGAGCCGTAGGCCGTCTGCAGGGCCAGCTCGATCTGTCCGGCGCTGATGCCCAGGGCCGAGGCGCGGTTGCGGTCGATGGTCACGCGGATCTCGGGGTTCTTGAGCTGGAGGTCGCTGTTGACGTCCTGGATCTCGGGCATCTGGCGCAGGGCGGCCTCCACCTTCTGGGCGCAGTCGAACAGCTCCTGCATGTTGGTGCCGGTGAGGGTGTACTGGTACAGGGCCTTGGTGGAGCGCCCGCCGATATTGATGGCCGGCGGCACGCGCAGGAAGACCTGCATGGCCGGCGAAGTATTGAGCTCGCGGCGCAGGCGCTGCACCACGGTCCCGATGTCCGGCCGCTCGCCGTGGGGCTTGAGGTGGATCATGAGCGTGCCGTTGTTCATGCTCTGGCTGCTGCCCACGATGCCCACCACGGAATTGAAGCGGTCCACGTGCGGATTGTCGCGCAGCACCTCGTCCAGCTTGTGCTGCGCTTCCACCATGCCCTCGAAGGAGATGCCCTGCTCCGCCTCGGTGGTGGCCACCACAAAGCCCATGTCCTCGCTGGGCAAAAAGCCCTTGGGCACGATGACGCCCAGCCAGACGGTGGCCAGCAGCAGCAGGAGCGAACAGACCAGCGTGGTGCGGCGATGCCGCAGCACCACATCCAGGGAGCGGGCGTATTTGTCGGCCAGCCATTCAAAGGCGCGCTCCAGCTTGCCGTAGATGCCCTCATAGCCCACGCGGTGCTTGCTGCCCGAATGGCGCAGGAAATAGGCGCAGAGCATGGGCGTCAGGGTCAGGGAGACCACGCCCGAGAACAGGATGGCCGTGATGATGACCACGGCGAACTCGTAGAACAGGCGGCCCACGATGCCGCCCATGAACAGCACCGGGATGAAGACCGCCGCCAGGGAGATGGTCATGGAAAGGATGGTGAAGCCGATCTCGCCCGAACCGTCATAGGCCGCCGTGAGCGGGTCCTTGCCCATCTCCTGGTGGCGGACGATGTTCTCCAGCATGACGATGGCGTCGTCCACCACGAAGCCCACGGCCAGGGTGAGGGCCATGAGCGAAAGGTTGTCCAGGCTGAAGCCCATGGCCAGCATCACCGAGAAGGTGGAGATGACCGACATGGGCAGGGCCAGGCTGGGGATGATGGTGGCCGGCAGGTTGCGCAGAAACAGGAAGATGACCAGCACCACCAGGAAGACCGTCAGCACCAGGGTGAACTTCACCTCGGCCACGGACTCGCGGATGGATTCCGAGCGGTCATAGAAGATCTCCAGATTGACCGAAGGCGGCAGCTGGCGGACAAGGCCGGGCAGCAGGGCCTTGATGTCGTCCACCACCTGCACGGTATTGGCGCCGGGCTGGCGTTCCACGGCCAGCATGATGCAGGGCTTGCCGTTATCGGCCCAGGAAAGCTGCTTGTCCTGCTCCACGCTGTCCACCACTTCGCCGATGTCCGAAAGGCGCACCGGCGCGCCGTTGCGATAGGCCGCCACCACGTCCCGGAAGGCCTCGGCGTTCTCCAGCTGGCCCGAGGCCTTGATGGCGCTGGCGCGCCGCTCCCCTTCCAGCGAGCCCGTGGGCAGCTTGCTGTTGGCGCCGCTCACGGCATCGGCCACCTCGTCGATGCCCAGCCCGCGGCTGGCCAGGGCGTCGGGGTCCACGCGCACGCGCACGGCGTATTTCTTCTGCCCGTAGATGACCACCTGGGCCACACCCCTGACCATGGAAAGCCGCTGCCCCACCAGGGTATCGGCATATTCGTTGAGCTCGTACAGCGGCAGGGTGGGAGAGCCCACGCGCAGGTAGAGGATGGGATAGTCCGCCGGGTTGACCTTGCGGAAGCTGGGGTCGTTGGTCATGTTGGTGGGCAGACGGCGCTGGGCCAGGCCGATGGCGGCCTGCACGTCCAGGGCCGCGGCGTCGATATCGCGGTCCAGGGCGAACTGGATGGTGATGCGTGTCCGGCCCGTGGCATTGACGGACGAGATGGAGTCGATGCCCGCGATGGTGAAGAATTCCTTTTCCAGCGGCGTGGCCACGGAAGCGGCCATGGTCTCCGGGTCGGCGCCGGAAAGGTCGGCACTCACCTGGATGGTGGGAAAGTCCACGTTGGGCAACTGGTTGACCGGCAGGTTCACATAGCTGGCAGCCCCGAAAAAGAGCATGCCCAGCATGATGAGCGCCGTGGCCACGGGTCGGCGGATGAAGAGGGCAGCGATATTCATGCCTTGCAGCATACCTGCCCGTCCCGCAGGACACAAGCGGGCGGGCCCGGGGCCAGCCCCCCGCCCTGTTGCGCCTGCAACGGTATTTTATCCGCGATTCAAGGGGATTACCCCCGGAAACAGCCCGGAAATTTTTTCCGCTAAAAACAGCCCGTCTGGCGCAGGAAGAGAAAGGCCCCCAGCCCGATGCACAGCGCCCCGATGACCGTGCGCAAAAACGGGGCCGAAACCCGCCGGGCCATGGCGATGCCGCCCAGCAGGCCCGCCACCTGCACGGCGCACAGGGCGGGCAGCAGCAGCCAGTCCACATGGCCGCCCAGCATGTTGCCCACGCTGCCGGAAAACGAGGTGGCGATCTGGTAGGGCATGGACAGGGCCACGGCATGGATGGGGGAATACCCCACCAGCACCATCCAGGGGATGGAGGCCACAGGCCCCCCCGCACCGGTGAGCCCGGCCATGAAGCCCGTGGCGCCGCCGATGACCGCCCGGCCCTTCCAGCCCAGCCAGAAGGGGCTGCCCGCGCGTCCCGCCCTGGGCGGGCGCAGGGTGCAGGCACCGGCGAAGATGATGATGACCGCCAGGATCATGACCAGCGGCCCGGCATCGATACGGGCATTGACCAGCGCACCGGGCGCGGCGCAGACGAGGCTGCCCAGGGCGAAGGGCACGGCCTCGCGGAAACGGTAGTGCCCGCTCCTGTGATAGAGCCATGTGCCCACGAAACCCGTGCCGATGAAGGAGGCCAGCGCCGTCCCCATGGCCGTATGCGGCTCCAGGCCGCTCATGAGGATGAGCACCGGCGGCACCAGGATGCCGCCCACTCCGGCCAGCCCCACAAGAAAGCCCACCAGCAGGCATACCAGCAAAACAACGATCATCATGACCCCCGGATGTGGAAAAGCCGGTGCGGCACCCTGGCCGCACCAGATATGCCTTATCCCCCTTTTGGGCCCTGCTGGCAAGGCGCCGTGCCGATGTTGCGCGGATGCGTCCCCGGCCTTCCCAAAAGGCAAAAACATGTTGCATCGGCGCATCATAGAGACCTAACAGATTATTTTTACCGATAAAGCCCCTTCATCTCCTCCGGCCGGCGCCATATCCCGGCCCACGCTCTCGCGGCAGGGCACGCCGCTCCCGGCGATCCGGCCAGGGCCATGAAAAAAGGCAGGGCCGCGCCCTGCCTGCATGGCTGCGGGAAAGACCGTCCTCCGCCCCGCGGGGCTGGGGCCCGGGCAGCCGGATCACCGCCATTCCGGGCCCTCCATGAGCCCGCAGGAACTCATGGCCGTGAACAGCACGATGCCCGCGGCCGTGGAAAGGTTGATGCTGCGCACGCTGTCCTTGCGCATGGGGATGCGCACCCTGTACGGGGAGCGCTTCAGGATCTCCGGCGGCAGGCCGCGCGTCTCGGGCCCGAAGACCAGGCAGTCGTCCGGCGCGAAGGCGAAATGCTGCAAGGGCTCCCCGCCCCGGGCCGAGGTCAGCACGCAGCGCGGCGGGGTGCCGCCGTTCTCCGCCGTGGCGGCGGCCAGCCAGCTGTCCCAGTCCGGCCAGACATCCATGCGCACATGCGGCCAGTAGTCCAGCCCGGCGCGCTTGAGGTAGCGGTCCTCCAGCTTGAAGCCCAGCGGCTCGATGAGGTTGAGATGGATGCCCGCAGAGGCGCACAGGCGCGCGATGTTGCCGGTATTGGGCGGGATCTCCGGCTCGAACAAGACGATTTTCATAGGATGGCGTCCCTTGTTGATGGCGACGGTAAACAACCGGGGATGAGGAAGAGCATTGCGGGGAAGGCCCCTGGCCCACCGCAGCGACCGGATGGCGTTCCTCCGGCCGTGCCCGCTGGCAGCGCAGGAGCGTCACGGACACCGGCAGCGGGGATGCGGGGCCCCTGAAAAAACGCAGGGCCGTGCCCGCTGGCGCTCCCCCCGGGACATCAGCACGCGGAGGCCCCTCCCCCCGGACAAGCGGCGGCCCCGGGGGGCCGGACAGACCGCCTAGCTGGCTGCCGCCACCTGCCCGGCAATGCCCGGCACGGCCTGGCAGCGCACGCGCATGTCGCGCGAGGCCCGGCCGCTGTCGTCCAGCACGGCGAAAAGGTCGGCCTCCACCACCTCCACCCGGGCACCGGCCGCATCGTGGGCGGCCAGACGCTCTTCCAGCAGAGCCACGGCGCGCTCCTTCACGGTCTCCAGCGTGGCCGCACGCGGCAATTTCTCTTCCAGGTCCAGCGAGGGCACGCGCAGCAGGGCCCGGCCGCTGTCGGCGTAGACTTCCAGACCGGCGGTGGGCAGGGTCAGGGCCGCGCCCACGGCATTGGCCACCGGCGCATGGGGCGGGCAGTCCACGGGCAGGGCCAGCCGCCCGGCCAGGCGCTCGCGCAGGCGTCCCGCAGGGCCGCCCACCAGCCAGACCCGTTGCGGCGCGATGTCGCGCAGCCCGCGCAGGGCCGCCAGCGTATAGACAGGACGGGCGTTGACGCCGTCCACCAGCTCGCGCACGGCCGCCGCCACCTGATCGAGGGCATCGGCCACGGCCCGGGCCGCCAGGTCCCCGGGCGCCATGCCGTGTTCCCGGGCCAGGGCCGCCACCGCGCGCAGGGAGGCCGCCGCATCCCCGGAAAGACTGCGGGGACGCTCCCGGTCACAGACGTTGAGGGCATCCAGCAGCGTGGGGAGCGTGCCGCCGAAAGCCACGGCCGGGCCTTCGCGCAGGGGGCCCGTATGCACGCGGGCCTCCGCGCCCTGCCCGTCCACGCGCAGCAAGGAATCCCCGCCCACACCGATGGACAGGGAGGCCAGCGAGCGCACCAGCGTCCGGCGGCCGCGCACGCTCATGCCGTCGCGGTCCACCACCGGCGAGCCCTGGGCGAACAGGGCCACGTCCGTGGTGGTGCCGCCCACGTCCAGCAGCACGGAACAGGCATCCTCCGCCACGGCGGGGCACAGGGCCAGGATGCCCATGACGCTGGCCGCCGGGCCGGACAGCACCGACTGCACAGGTTCCTGCCGGGCCAGGGCCGCCGGGACGGCGCCGCCGTCGGCCTTGAGCAGGCGCAGGGGGGCCCGGATGCCCGCCTCCCGCAGGCTCTGCTCCACGGCGGTCAGAAAGCCGTCCACGATGCGGGCCACGGCGGCATTGTAATAGGCCGTGGCGATGCGGCGCGGGAAATTGAGCTCGCCGGACAGGCTGTGCCCGCAGACAGGCACGAGCCCGGCGGCACGCACCACCTCGGCCATGCCCAGCTCGTGCGCGGCGTTGCGGGGCGAAAACTTGCCCACACAGGCCACGGCCCGCACGCCCTTCTTTTTCCAGGCGGCGCAGGCGTCGGCCAGGGGACGGGCATCCAGCGGCGTCACCTCCACGCCGCGATGGTCCAGACCGCCGGGCAGGATGCAGACGTCGTCCCCGATGGCGAAGCGGGCGGGCGCCAGTCCCGGTCCGGCGCTCAGGGCCAGGGCCACGCGATCGGCCCGGCCCTGCACCAGGGCGTTGACGGCCAGGGTGGTGCCCACGGTCACACGCTCCACGCTGCGCAGGCGCGCCGGGCCCTCGGGGCCGAATCTTTCTTCCAGAGCCTTTTCCAGAGCGGCCAGTGCCGCGCGTACGGAAAAGGGCAGGTCTTCGTGGCGGGTGGGCGCCTTGGCCCCGGCCAGGATGCCTTCCGGCCCGCAAAGCACGGCATCGGTGTGCGTGCCGCCCGCATCGATCCCCAGAAACGTCTGCGCTGTCATGCTGCCTCCACAGGCATCGCTGCCTGAAATGTTTGTCTGCTGGGTTGTAAACTTTCGGCCCGGCACTGACAAGCAAGCCCGGCCGCTGCCCTGCGGGATTCTCCGGGCCGACGGACGACGGACGGGGTCCGTCCCTTGCCTGCCGCCGCGTGCCCGCGACAGGCCGGGACAGCGCGACCTCGCACCATCTTTGCGGCGTCCTGCATATCGCCGGAACAGCGCAGCCGCCGCGGACGGGCCTCCCCGGCCGTCCCGCCGGGAGGCACATGGGGGGCCTCCCTGTTCCCGGTCACGGGGGCAGGCCCGCCCCTGCGCCGCGCCGTCCTCCCCCTGGCCCTTTCCCGTTGCGGGAACCGCATCTTCCTGCCTGCGGACGCTTGCCATACGCGGCGCTTTCCAGTAAATTTTTGCTCTTCGGACAGGCCCCGCCCCGTGCGGAAGATCCGGCCTGACCAAATCGCGGAATAATTTTTGAGGAATGTATCATGCAAACGACCGATTTCATCTGGTTTGACGGCAAAATGGTCCCCTGGGCCGATGCCCAGGTTCACGTTCTCACCCATGCCCTGCATTACGGCAGCGCCGTTTTTGAAGGCATCCGCGCCTATGCCTGTGCCGACGGCACCTCCGCCGTCTTCCGCCTGAAGGAGCACAGCCAGCGCCTGCTCAATTCCGCGAAGATCCTGCGTCTGAACATTCCCTACACCGTCGACGAGATCAGCCAGGCCATCCTGGACACCCTGAAGGCCAACAAGCTGAAGGAAGGCTACATCCGTCCCCTGTCCTTCGTGGGTGACGGCGAAATGGGCGTCTACCCCGGCAACAACAAGGTGCGCACCATCATCGCCGCCTGGCCCTGGGGCGCCTATCTCGGCCCCGAAGCCCTGGAAATGGGCATCCGCGTCAAGACCAGTTCCTTCGCCCGCATGCACGTCAACACCCTGATGAGCAAGGCCAAGGCCGCCGGCAACTACGTGAACTCCATCCTGGCCAAGATCGAAGCCAAGGAAGACGGGTATGACGAAGCCGTGATGCTGGATACCAACGGTTTCGTTTCCGAAGCCACCGGCGAGAACATCTTCATCGTGCGCGACGGCATCGTCAAAACCACGCCCTGGACCTCCATCCTGGGCGGCATCACCCGTGATTCCATCATGAAGGTGGCCCGTGACCTGGGCTACACCGTGGAAGAACAGCAGTTCACCCGCGACGAGCTCTATATCGCCGACGAAGCCTTCTTCACGGGCACCGCCGCCGAGCTGACCCCCATCCGCGAAGTGGACAACCGCGTCATCGGCGCCGGCCATGCCGGTCCCGTGACCAAGCACCTCCAGAAGGAATTCTTCCGCGTGGTCAAGGGCGAGAACCCCGCCTACGCCGACTGGCTGAGCCACTACACGTTCTAGCACTCCCTTCCGGCGCGCCTGTATCCTTTCGGGGGGACAGGCGCGCCCTGCCGTTTTTTCATGAAGCACCTCTCCCTCGCCGCCAAATACCGCCCCCAGACCTTTGCCCAGGTCGCCGGACAGGACATGGTCAAGGCCGTGCTCTCCCGTGCCGCCGCCGAAGACCGGGTCGCTGCCGCCTATCTGCTCAGCGGTACGCGCGGCGTGGGCAAGACCACCATCGCCCGCATCTTCGCCAAGGCCCTCAACTGCCGCCATGCGCCGGGCCCCGAGCCCTGCAACCAGTGCGACCAGTGCCGCAAGATCACCCAGGGCAGCCATGTGGACGTCACCGAGATCGACGGCGCTTCCAACAACAGCGTGGAAGATGCCCGCGCCCTGCGCGAGAACATCGGCTACGCGCCCATGGAGGGCCGCTACAAGGTCTTCATCATCGACGAAGCCCACATGCTCTCGCGCAGCGCCTTCAATGCCCTGCTCAAGACCCTGGAGGAGCCGCCCGCGCGCGTGGTCTTCATCTTCGCCACCACCGAGGCGCACAAATTTCCCGTCACCATCGTCAGCCGCTGCCAGCATTTCGTCTTCCGCCATCTGGGCGAGGACGCCCTGGTGCAGCACCTTTCCCAGGTCCTGAACAGGGAGAACGTCCCCTTCGAGGAAGGCGCCGTGCGCCTCATCGCGCGCCGGGCCGCGGGCAGCGTGCGCGACAGCATGTCCCTGCTGGACCAGACCCTGGCCCTGGGCGGTGACCATCTCACCAGCGCCGTGGCCCGCGAAGTGCTGGGACTGGCCGGACAGGAACTGTTCGCCGACCTTTTCGACGCCCTCCACGCCCGGGACTGCGCGGCCGTCTCGCAGCTGTGCGCCGGCCTGTTCCGCCAGGGAGTGGACATCGGCTTTTTCGTGCGCGAGCTGGCCGGGCATCTGCGGGACCTGTTCCTGCTGCGGCAGGGAGGCGAGGCCGTGGCGCCCAGCCTGGGCCTGCCCGGCGAGGAGCTCCTCTTCTGGCAGGGCCTGGCCCCGCGTTTTTCCGCCGGGCACCTGCACGCCGCCTGGCAGATGGTCCTGGACGCCCAGCGCGGCATCGTGCAGAATCCCGAGCCGGCAGCGGCCCTGGAGCTCTTGCTGCTCAACCTGGCCCTGCTGCCGCAGCTGCTGCCCCTGGAGCGCATGGACAGCCTCCCGGCGCCGGCCGCGCCCGTACAGGGGCATCCCGGCCATGACAGGCAGGACGGCAGCGCCCCGCCGCCCCGGGACATGGACCATGCCGCGCCCCTCAGGGCCCCGGCGGCCCGCGCCCGTGAACACGGGACCCCGGCGGAGAAGAGCGCCGCTGCCGGCAGCGGCGAGCCCGCTCCCGAGCCCGCGCCCTCCCGGAGCCCCGGAAATGGCGTGCGGCCCCAGCGGGAGACGCCCGCCCGCCGGAGCGCGGCCCGTCCCGCACGGGTGGCGGAAGCCGCCGCCCCGGAAGCCGCCCGGCCCCAGGCCCCGGAACATGTGGGCCCCAGCGAAACGGACATGATCGAAGCGGACGACATCCCGGCCGCCGCACCGGTGACGCCCGCGGGACCCGCCCGGTCCGCGGCCCCGGCCGCTCCTGTGGCCCCGCCCGCACCGGCGACGGCTCCCGTGCCGACCGCTGTCCCGGCCCCGGAGGCACCTCCGGCAGCCCCCGCGGCTGCGGAAGGCTTCCGGCCCGACTGGCAGGCCTTTTGCGATTTTTGCGCCCGGCGGCTGGAAAACGGCGAGGCCGCGCCCCAGCTCCATCTGCTGCGCCAGCTGCGCGCCAGCTGGGATCCGGACTGCCTGCGCCTGACCCCGCGGGCCGAGACCCTGCTGCACCAGACCGAGAAGCAGCGGCCCCAGCTGGAACAGGCCCTGGCGGCCTGGGGAGCCGGGCATCTGCGCCTGGAATTCGTGGCCCCGCGCCAGGCCCGTACCGAAGCGGAACTGATCGAGGAATTCAGGAACAGGCCCGAGATGCAGGCCTGCCTCCGTCTGCTCGACGCCACTATCGAACATTGCACCGAATCCAACCAAGGAGATACCCATGCGTAACATGAACGATATCCTGCGCCAGGCGCAGGTCATGCAGAACAAGCTGTCCAAGCTGCAGAACGAGCTCAACGAGCGCACCTACGAAGCCAGCAGCGGCGGCGGCATGGTCAAGGCCGTGGTCTCCGGCAAGCAGGAACTGCGCGGCCTCACCATCGATCCCAAGGCCCTGGAGGGCGGCGACGTGGAGATGCTGCAGGACCTCATCATGGCCGCCGTCAATGAAGCCGGCCGCATCGCCCGCGAGACGCTGGACCGCGAGATGAGCGCCATCTCCGGCGGCATCCGCCTGCCCGGCGTGTTCTAGGCCATGCACAGCCAGATTCCCGAACCACTGCGCGCCCTGGTGGAACAGCTGGCGCGCCTGCCCGGGCTTGGTCCCAAGTCGGCCATGCGCGTGGCCATGACCCTGCTCAAATGGCCCGAGGCCGAGACCCGGCGCCTGGGCAAGGGCATCCACGACCTGCGGGACAATCTGCACCTGTGTTCGCGCTGCGGCGGCCTTTCGGCCACCGACCCCTGTGCCGTCTGCAAGGACGAGAACCGCGCCCGGGACACGCTCTGCCTGGTCAACGAATGGGACAGCATGCTGACCCTGGACGAAGGCGGCTTCTATCACGGCCAGTACATGATCCTCGGCGGCCTGCTGGCCCCGCTGGCCAACATGGACAGCGACAGCCTCGACCTCGACCGCCTCATCTCCCGGCTGGAAGAGGGCGAAGTGCACGAGCTCATCCTGGCCCTGGGGGCCACCATCGATGCGGAGAACACGGCGTCGTTCATCAGGAACCTCGTCCGCAAGCGTTTCCCGCACATCCGGGTGTCGCGCCTGGCCCAGGGCATCCCCCTGGGCGCGGAGGTCAAATACATGGACCGGGAGACCCTGCGCCAGTCCCTGCAATACCGGCAGGACATCTAGGCGTCCCGGCATGTTCCCGACGGGAAAGGGAGCCTTGCCCAAGGCGCCCTTTCTTTTTTTCATGCCCGGGACAGCGGCTGCCCTGCGCCGTCCCTGTCCCGGCCGGGGATCTCCCCGCAGGAGCGGCCGCGTGCCGCTCTTCCCCTTCCCGCAGATCCCGGGAAGGTGTCTTCCTCACGCCGTCATGGCCGCATGACCGGCGGCTGCCGTTCCGGGGGGCGCGGCAGGCCGCAGGACATGCCGTTGTGCGGCGCGCCCCGTGAACTTTCGCCTCACAGCCCCCTCCGGTCATACCGGCGACCCGGACGCCACCCCGGCGCGGGATACGTCGGGCCCGGTCCGACCGGCGCAAAAGGAGAACGTTCATGGAAGCACTTTTCGGTCATCCCATCCTGCAGTCCCTGCTGGCCGGCATCCTTTCCTGGATCTCGGTCAGCCTGGGGGCCAGTGCCATCTTCCTGCGCCGCGAGTTTTCCCGTCTGTCCATGGACTGCATGCTGGGGGCCGCCGGCGGCATGATGCTGGGCGCGGCCTTCCTGGGCCTGCTGGAACCGGCGGCGGCGATGGCCTCGCACATGGGCCGCTGGAACTTCGTGCCCATCGTCTGCGGCCTCATGGCCGGCGCGGCCTTCCTCATGGGCCTCGACCATCTCCTGCCCCACCTGCATATCCGCCAGAAGCAGCAGGAAGGCCTGTCCACCAGCTGGCGGCGCAGCGTCCTGCTGGTCACGGCCATGGCCCTGCACCACATCCCCGAAGGCCTGACCATGGGTGTGGGCTACGGCGCCGTGGCCGCGGGCAGCACCCTGCCCTCGGGCGTGTCCCTGGAAATGAGCTCCGCCTTCATGGTCACCGGCACCACCCTGCTCCAGAACCTGCCCGAAGGGCTCGTGGTGGCCACGGCCCTGCGCGCCGAAGGCTTCTCGGCCAAAAAATCCTGGCTGTGCGGCATCTTTTCCGGCTGTACCGCGCCCATCGGCGCCATCCTCGGGGCTGTCGCCTCCCAGGTGGCGGGCAGCCTGCTGCCCTTCGCCCTGGCCGCGGCCGCGGGCGCCATGGTCTATGTGGTCATCGAGGAGGTCATCCCCGAAGCCAACGCCTCCGGCAACGGCAACGCCGCCACGGTGGCCTGCATCGGCGGCCTTTGCCTGGTCATGAGCTTCTCCAGCCTGGTGGGCTAGCTTTTCTGCCGCGGATACCCGCGACGCCCTTTCCCGGCGGACAGGGCTCCCGGGCTCCGGCAAAAGGAAAGGGCGCGGCTCCCTGGAGCCGCGCCCTTCGTGCATCAATCATCTGCCCCGGGCAGTCACGCCCGGCAGCGGGATCCCGGGCTAGGGATGGTTTTCGAACTTGTTCAGCAGGGGTTCCGCGCCGTTGTGGCAGGGGGTGCAGTCCATGACGCCCTTGGCCCAGTTGGCGTCGTTGCCCTTGGTCTGGTGGCATTCGCCACAGCCGCTCACGGCGGGCTGCACGGCAAAGGTGCCCTTGTAGTTCTTGCCCTGCTCGATCTTGGCGTTGAAGATCTCCACGGCCTTGAAGGACACGTCGGCGGTCAGGCGGCCGCAACGTTCGCTGCGGGCCTTGCTGGTGGCTTCGATCTTGTGGGCGGCACACCACTTGGACACGGAGATGTGGCAGAGCACGGAACCGGAAGCGTTGCTGGGCAGGTCGCCCTTGACGCCCTGGGCCAGCTCGCCGGGGTTGTAGATGGGCAGTTTGGTCACTTCGTACCAGCGGTACAGCTCATTGACCATGGGGGTGCGTTCCTTGCGGCCCCAGAACAGGGCAAAGGCCGCGGCAGCGCCGTACAGGGCGCCGCAGATGGTGCCCCAGTCGGAGATGCCGCCCTTGTTGGCTTCCAGCATGCTGAAGGGGAACTGGTTGTACGGGGCGCCGTATTTTTCGCCCAGCACGCCGATGA